>PWVE01000239.1 GCA_003562335.1 PVC group bacterium | reverse complement strand
GTGGTTCGAAGCCCAATAGCTTTAAGCTGGTCGCGGCTAGACTGGTAATTCCCAGCTCCTCATGATCCGTCAGCCGCGCTTGAGCAACACAACTGGGATCATACAGATGAAACGGCACGGGATTCAAGGTATGGGCGGTCTTGGACATATACCCCCCGGTCTTCTTGTCAATCTTGGGCTGGCCGGTCTTTTCGTCGATCGCATACATCTCATCCGCATTCCCGTGATCGGCGGCCACGATCAATATCCCTTGCGCCTCTTCAACCGCTTTCATCAGGCGGCCGATCCCGAGGTCAACGGCTTCAACCGATATCTCGACGGCCAGTAAATCGCCGGTGTGCCCGACCATATCGCCGTTCGGATAATTGAGGCGGATAAAACGGTATTTGCCCGACTCAATCGCCTCAATGGTTTGATCGGTGATTTCGCCGGCTTTCATCCACGGGCGTTGGTCAAAGGACACGCGGTCGGACGGTACTTCCACATAGGTCTCGAGATCCGCGTTGAATTTTCCGCTGCGGTTGCCGTTGAAGAAATACGTCACATGCCCGTATTTCTGCGTCTCGCTGATGGCAAATTGCGGGACGCCGTTCGCGGCCAGGTACGCGCCTAACGTGCGGTCAATGGCCGGCGGTTGCACTAAATAGTTGCGGGGAATCTGCAGGTCACCGTCATATTGCATCATGCCGGCGAAAAAGACGTCGGGTTTGGGGCCGCGCTCAAATTCTGAAAATTCTTCTTCATCGAACGCCCGGCTAAGCTCGATGGCCCGGTCGCCCCGGAAGTTGAACAGAATGACACCGTCCTTATCCTGGATGGGGCCCACCGCTTGTCCGTCCTCTTCGATGACGAATGGCGGTAAATCCTGATCAATCACGCCTTTCTTTTCGGCCCGGGCGGTTTCAATCGCTGCGCGCGCGGTGGCAAAGCCCCTCCCCTGCCCTTTCACGTGCGTTTCCCAGCCGCGTTTAATCATGTCCCAGTCCGCATTGTACCGGTCCATGGTGATGACCATACGACCACCACCCGAGGCGATACGGGCATCGACACCCGCTTCCTCGCGCAAGGCCTTCAGCTTGGCCTCGATCCGGTCGATATATTCCAAGGCCGATGTCGGCGGCACGTCGCGTCCGTCCAACAAGGTGTGCAAACGGATCCGTTTGACTTGCTTGGCGGCCGTTTCGATGAGCGCCTCGAGTTGGTTCATGTGGCTGTGCACATTGCCATCGGACAGCAGGCCGATCAGGTGCAGGGTACTTTCGTTCTCGACGCATTGTGTAATCAGGGCCTGCCACGTTTCGCCTTCAAACAGGGCACCGGACGCGATCGACTCATTGACCAGTCGCGCGCCCTGGGCAAAAACCCGACCGGCACCGATGGCGTTATGACCCACCTCGCTGTTGCCCATATCGGTATCATCCGGCATCCCCACGGCCATCCCATGCGCCTTCAGTGTGCGGGACACCGTATTTTCCCGCAGCCAATCGAGGTGCGGCGTGGAAGCCTTGGCGACCATATCCCCGACGTCGCCGCGCCCGATACCCACGCCATCCATAATGACCAACACCACGGGTCCCTGCGGGCCGCTGTAACGATCCATCTTTTGTAATGTATTCATAATCAAATCCTTTATTTCGCCCTATTTCGGTGAACGCGAACGGTGACCGATTGGGATACGCTTTCCGTAATCCGTAGTCGTCGCCGTCGTCGTCAACCCGCTATCTTTCCATACCTTTTAAAAACTATTGAGGCTCTTGCAAAAGCGGTTCACGGCAGGCGGTCTCGCAGAGCTCGACCCTCCATTTCCCGATCTTTGTCCGCGATGTGGAGGGCGGAGCTCCGCGACGCCGCAGGTTTTGCAAGTGCCTCTTTTTACCATTCCGTAGTTGAATTGCGGCATACCTTCAGGAATTGATTTCAGCATTTCAAGCTTTTTGACGAAGCCCAGCCGATTGCGCTGTAAGAAATTGAAGGAGTATGTGCTTCGGGGGAGCGTGTGTGGAGGCTGTTATGGAGCCTGGAAGGACTTGGTCATGTCGAGCTTGCCGATCTCAGAATCGCGCCAGCCACCGTCGCGTTGGGAACGGATTCTAAGGCGACGAGACTCGGCGGAAAACGAGATTTTTCGACTCCGCTTCCGCTCCGCTCAAAATGACAGCGGGCGAGCGTGCGGCTTATCACGGTGTCCAGTGCGGTCGGGTGTTCGCCAGCGCTCTCATCGTAAAGAATCCCCGCGTCACGTGCGTTGTGGTCGAATAATCTGCATTTCACCTTCCTCCACTCAAAAAAATTAGGGTTTTCGACGCCAATATGGGAAATTAAAATCACCACCCTCTTTTCAGCCTCTACTCACGCACCTTCCCCACAGCGCAATCGGCTGGACGAATTCAGTTTGAGGTTGACAGCGGCGCGCGGCGTCCGTATGTCACCGTCCCTTATGAAGACGCAATGCAAAGTTGAATTGGCGGAACACCCCTACACGATTCATATCGGGCCGGGCTTGCTGGCCGACACCGGGACCCTTTGTCAGGAAGCCAGTTTGGGCGGGCCGCTGCTGGTGGTTACCGATGAAAAGGTGGCACCGCAGTATGCCGATCCCGTGGAAGCGGCCCTGCGCGCGGCGGACTACACCGTCGCCCGCGTGACGGTACCGGCGGGCGAAGCATCGAAATCACACACCCAGCTCATCCGCATTTACGACGCCGCCTTGGCCGCCGGGCTCGATCGCGGCTCGTCCATCGTGGCGCTGGGCGGTGGCGTGATTGGCGACTTGGCCGGGTTCGCGGCCGCGACCTACCTGCGCGGCATCCATTACGTGCAAGTGCCCACGACGCTGCTGGCCATGGTCGACAGCGCCGTCGGCGGCAAGACGGCGGTGAATCTGCCGCAAGGGAAAAATCTGATCGGCGCGTTCCACCAACCGGCCCTGGTCATTGCGGACATGGATTCCTTAACCAGCCTGCCGCCGCGCGAATGGAGCGCGGGCCTGGCCGAGGTCATCAAATACGGCGTGATCGCCGAGCCCTCACTACTGGATATCCTGGAAGGCCACACCTCTGAATCGCTGGCGGCCGATCCCGACACGTTGGGAGACATCGTGCAACGAAGCTGCGCGATCAAGGCGGACGTGGTGCGCCGCGATGAACGGGAAGGCGGTCTGCGCGCTATTCTGAATTTCGGCCATACCCTCGGTCACGCTATTGAGCAGTTGACGGGCTATGGGACCTTCTTGCACGGGGAGGCCATTGCGATCGGAATGGTCTACGCTGCCCGACTCTCGCACAAATTACGGGCGTTCCCCGCCGACGATGTCGACCGCCTGATCCGCCTCTTGGAACGCTATGGGCTGCCGGTCACGCCGCCCGACTGCGACTGGAACGCCGTCGCAACCGCGCTCCTGAGCGACAAGAAGAAAGTACGGGGCTCGATCGGTTTCGTGCTGGTCCGCCAACTGGGTGTGGCCGCCTACGGCCAAAAAGTTCCGCCCGACCTGCTCGCTGAAACGTGGCAGGAAATGCTTTGAGCTAGCCCATGACCGCCCGCGAAGCCTACATTCTTTTTAATATGATGGAAGGCATCGGGCCGGTCCGCATCCGTTCCCTTATCGAACAGCTGGGCTCTATTGAAGCCATCGTGGAGGCCGACGAAACGGCTCTCCGCTCCGCCCGCGCCGTGGGCCCGGAGTTGGCGGCGTCGATTATCCGGCAGCGCGATGCCCTCGATCCGGCGGCTGAGGAGGAGCGGGCCGACCGGCTTAACGCACGGCTAATCACCCCTTTGGACGCCGAGTATCCCGAACCGCTGCGCACGATCTACGCACCGCCACTGGCACTGTACGTCAAGGGCACGCTCGTGGCCAAGGACCGACACGCGATCGCGCTGGTCGGTTCACGACGCACCACGCATTACGGCCGCAGCGTGGCCGACCGCTTGGCTTATCAATTGGGCTGTGTCGGCTATACCGTGGTCAGCGGACTGGCGCGCGGTATCGATACCGCCGCCCATCAAGGCGCGCTCAAATCGTCCGGCCGCACCCTGGCGGTGCTGGGCGGGGCACTGGACAAGCTCTACCCGTCCGAAAACCGGCCGTTGGCGGAGGCCATTGAAAAGCAGGGCGCTGTCCTCTCCGAATTTCCGTTGGGCCGCGAACCGGACCGCACCACGTTCCCCATGCGCAATCGCATCGTTAGCGGTCTCTCCATGGGCGTGGTGGTCGTTGAGGCCAACTACAAAAGCGGGGCGCTACACACGGCCGACGACGCGCTGGAACAAGGGCGCACGGTCTTTGCCGTGCCCGGCCGGGTCGATTCCCCACCCTCGCGTGGCGCGCATCAATTGATCAAGAACGGCGCGCGGTTGGTCGAGGATGTGGACGATATTTTGAAGGAGTTTGAGTTTTTAGTGCCGTCCGACAAACAGCAGGCGCAGCCGCACCTCACCACGCGGCCCGAGGTGCAGCTTTCGGCGGAGGAACAAAAGATAGTGAAGGCCCTGTGGCCGGGCGAACAGGATGTCGACGCCCTCGCACGGGCCGTTGATTTGCCCAGTGCCCGGATCAGCGCCCTGTTGATCGGGCTGGAAATGAAGAAAGTGGTTCGTATGTTGCCGGGCCGCATGGTGGAACTAATTGTAAGGGATACGCAATGAGCAAGAATCTGGTTATCGTAGAATCACCGGCCAAGGCCCGGTCCATAAATAAAATCCTCGGCTCGGAATTTCAGGTCAAAGCCTCGTTGGGCCATGTCCGCGACTTGCCGCAAAAGAAGTTAGCGGTCGACATCAAGCATGGGTTCAAGCCGGAATACGAGCTGATACCTGGCCGCAAGAAGACCGTGCAGGAGTTGAAGGCGGCGGCCAAGGACGCCGACCACATCTATCTGGCCCCCGACCCTGACCGCGAGGGGGAAGCCATTGCCTGGCATCTCATGCATGCGCTGGGCGGGAAAAAGGCCGATGCGGAGCGATTTTACCGGGTGACGTACAACGAAATCACCCCCTCCGCCATCCGGCGGGCTTTTGCGGCACCCAAGCGCATTGATACCCACCGGGTAGACGCCCAACAAGCCCGCCGCGTGCTGGACCGGATCGTGGGGTACCAGGTCAGCCCGCTGCTGTGGCGACGTATCAAGGGCGGGTCCAGTGCCGGCCGTGTCCAGTCCGTGGCCTTGCGCTTGATCTGCGAGCGTGAAGAAGAAATCCGTCAATTCACACCGCAGGAGTACTGGGTCTTCGGGGCGCGCGTGAACAAGCGCGTGCCGCCGGTCGATCCGTTTGTGATCCGCCTGGCCAAAGTCAACGGGGCGGACCCGGAAATTGCCAATCAGGAACAAGCTGACCGCGTGCGGGCGGACTTGGCCGATCGCGAGCTGCAGGTGACCTCTATCAACGAGCGCGAAGTCCAGCGCCGGACCCGCCCGCCGTTCATCACCAGCACGTTGCAACAAGCCGCCTCCAGCGCCTTGGGATTCACGCCCGCGCGCACCATGAGTGTAGCCCAGAAGCTGTATGAAGGTGTGGATTTTGGCGAAGGCGCGGTCGGTTTGATCACCTACATGCGTACCGATTCGCCGACTATCGCCAAAGACGCGCAAGACCAGTGCCGGGCCTACATCCACGAGACCTTTGGTTCGGAGTATGTGCCGGATAAACCCAACTATTTTAAAGGCCGCTCCAGCGCGCAGGAAGCGCACGAAGCCATTCGGCCCACCGCCGCTACGCGTACCCCCGAGGCCATGGCTAAACATCTCAAGCCGGAAGAGTTGAAACTGTACCGGCTGATCTGGCAACGGTTCGTCGCCAGTCAAATGGCACCCGCGCGCATCGCCCAGCGCACGGTCGAATTTGCCGCCAATCCGGCGGAACCGTTGCCCGCCACGATCCTGCGCCAGGATAAGGACGGTGCCCCGTGGACTTATCTATTCCGGGCCACCACGTCGGACATTCTGTTTCCCGGCTTTATGAAAGTCACCGGCGAAGACCAGAAGAAGGCTAAGAAGGCGGCTAAGAAGCAGGACGCGGAAAACGATGACGAAAATGACGAGCCGCAAACGTTGCCGCCGCTGGCGGAAGGCGAGTCGCTGGATTGCCAGGAGTGGTTGATGGATCAGAAATTCACCAAGCCGCCCCCCCGCTATTCCGAGGCTTCGCTCGTGCGTACGCTGGAAGAAAACGGCGTGGGCCGACCCAGTACGTACGCCCAAATCATTCAGACCCTGTATGCGCGCAAATACGTGGAGCGCGAAAAAGGGTCGCTACGCCCCACCGAGCCCGGCGAACAGGTGAACGCGTTCCTGGTCGCGCACCTGGCGGCGCTCTTTGACGTCACCTTCACCGCCCGCATGGAAGAGGAACTGGACCATGTCGAGGAGGGTAAGGTGGATTGGACCGCCATGATGGCGCAGTTCTACGAGCAGTTCCAGGAATGGCTTAAACAGGCCAAAGGGCCCGACGCCGATCAAGACATGGCCGCCCGACTGCTGAAGTATCTGGAACAAGTGCAGGATTGGGCGCCACCGGTCAAGCGCGGCAAAACCACCTACAGCGATGAGAAGTTCGTTGCTTCCGTGCGCAAACAGCTCGACAAAGGCGAAAAACCGCTTTCCATGCGACAGGTGGAAGCGTTGCTAAAACTGGTCAACAAGTATCGTGATCAGTTGCCGCAACCCGATCAGGTCATCACGGAACTGGGTTTGAACGATCTCTTCAAACAGGTATCGGTGGCGGACGCCCCACCGCGCGTGTCCACAACCGAAAAGCTGGAGGCCTTGAAGGGCGTAAAATTTGACGAACCCCGCAAGACGGACAAACGTACCTATGATGACGGGGCCTTTTGCGCTTCGCTACGGGAACAGGTGGAAAGCGGAAAGCGGCTAAGTCCTAACCAGCTCAAGTACCTCGACCGGCTCGCTCAAAAATACAAGGACCAGATCCCCGACTTCGACGCCCGCGCTGAACACTGGGGGCTGGGCCGGGAAGAGACGGTCGCCCCGGAAACCATTCTGTCGTTGCTGAAAGAATTGGAGCAGGTTCAGAACTGGAAACCACCGGTCAAGCGGGGTAAACGCGAATGGTCGGACGAAGCGTTCTATAAATCCCTCTCGAAACAGTTTAGGGAAAAGGGAAGTCTATCGCCCAAACAGGTCGCTGCCCTGAAAAAGATGGCCGCGCGCTATGCCAAGCAGGCGGCGGGTGCGTCCAAACAGGATGCCCCCGCATGAACACCCGCATGGCCGTGGTGGCGGAGGATAGCGCGGTAAGCGGTTTCCTCGACTATCTCACAACGGAACGCAACGCCTCCGACCACACGCGCTATCATTATCTAAGCGACATCGCCCAATTTGCCGGCGGGGCCTGGGGCGATGACGCCACCCCACCCTACCCTTGGGACGAGGCCGACCGGTTCAAAGCCCGCCATTTTTTGGTGGCCCTGCAAAAAGCCGGCCTGGCCCCTGCCAGCACGGGCCGCAAGCTATCCAGCCTACGCTCGTTCTATAAGTATCTGCTGCGCGAAGGCGTCGTCGGCCGCAATCCGTTCGCCGGCCTGGCCCTGCCCCGTAAAGGACGACGCCTGCCCAAAGTCCTCTCCATTGCGGAAATAGAACAATTACTGGCGGCGCCCGAGACGCTGCAGCAAGCTGCAACGATCCCCAAGGAACCGCGACCACGTCTCTTTCAGGAATATGCGTTTGTACGCGACACCGCCGTGCTCGAAGTCCTTTACAGCACCGGCATGCGCGTGGGCGAAATGATGGCACTGACCGATCCGGACCTTGACCCCTATTCCGGCACGATCAAGGTGCTGGGCAAAGGCCGTAAAGAACGGTTGTGCCTGCTGGGCGGGCCGGCCCAGCGCGCCTTACGGGCCGCGCTGGACCTGCGCGACCGCTGGTGGACGGTCGTCGGCGCACCCACGCGCCTCCGTCCGTTATTCGTCAATCGACTGGGCACCCGGCTCACCAGCCGGTCAGTTGAGCGGCTGCTAAAGAAATACCTCGATGCCACCGGCTTATCGCGCGCCTATTCCCCGCACACCTTGCGTCACAGCTTTGCCACCCATCTACTTGACGCCGGGGCCGATCTGCGCAGCGTACAGGAACTGCTCGGCCACGCCTCCCTCTCCACCACCCAAATCTACACGCACATCAGCATGGAACGCCTCAAGGAAGTCTACGACCAAACCCACCCGCGCGCCTCTTGAATCAGATACCGCCCCACAGTACTCGTTGGCAGGGCAAACGCAAAAGATTTAGATGCGTTTTCCCCGTACTCATGGGCTTGTCAGGTGGCCAAGCATGTGTTAACAGTTTACTCAATATCGCGGGAGTAAGAGCATCATTAATATGGAGGAATACCATGGATAGACGATCTTTTTTGAAAATGTCACTGGCGTCCAGTGTTGCGCCGCTAATCATTCCGTCGCGCTTATGGGGCGATCAGGCCCCTAGTCGCACCTTAAACCTGGCCTGCGTCGCCATCGGCGCGCGGGGTAGAGTCATCACGCGCGCTTTCGGCGGGCAAAATCGCGTAAAAGTGGTAGCTTTGTGCGATGTAGATCTGGAGAAAAGCGATTGTATCGCAACACGGGAAGAATACCCCGATGCACGGGTTTTTGACGATTTCCGGGTGATGTTCGACGAAATGGCCGACGATATTGATGCCGTCGCGGTTTCTACGCCCGACCATTCGCATTTCCCCATAGCCATGCACGCCATCAAGCTAGGCAAACATGTTTTTATTGAAAAACCCATGGCCAATACCTTTCAGGAATGTCAGCTCCTGATGGAGGCCGCCCAAAAGTACGGGGTCGTAACCCAAGTGGGCAACCAAGGCTTTTCGGCTCAAAATTATGATCAACACCAGGCATTTGCTGAAGCCGGGCTATTTGCGGGCGTGCACACCATCATTGCCTATATGAACGGGCGGCGGCGCTGGCATCCCTGGGGCGATGTTTCCGGTTTCCCGGAAGGGGAACCCATCCCACGAGATATGAATTGGGATGTTTGGCATACGACCGCCGAAGCACGTCCGTTTAGTTCCCGCTTCCACCCGGGCGACTGGCGCGGCTGGTATCGCTACGGCAATGGTGCTACAGGCGACTGGGCCCCGCACATTCTTGATACCGCGCATCACTTTCTAAATCTTGGTTTGCCTACACGCGTGGAACTGGAGCATATCAAGCAGCCCAATGCTTATATTTTCCCATTGGAATCGACACTGAAATACCATTTCCCGGAAGACAATGGGCGACAGGCCGTGGACATCTACTGGTACGAAGGTGCCGACAATCAGCCGACCCCTCCCCCGGAATTCGGCCAAGCCACGGTGGGTGAAACCGGACCCTATGGTCCCAGTGGACGCTTTCTAATTGGTGGCGAGTATATGTTCCACGGAACCTCGCATGGGCGACCATTGACCATTATCCCGGAGGAGCGCCGCCGTGAGGTCCAAGGAGACCTGCCACGTTTCGGCCGTGGCATGAGTCATTACGGCAGTTTTGTTAGGGCGGCACTCGGGGAAGGTACCTGTCGCTCGACTGTTGATATCGCGACACCCCTTACGCAGCTGTGTTG
>PWVE01000237.1 GCA_003562335.1 PVC group bacterium | reverse complement strand
TACCACCCAGAACGTCGAGACATTCACAAACACCTATTGCCACCAATTAATTTCAAATATCTTTGGCTAGGGATTAAGCTGGCGATTGAAAAAGCAAGGGCGTCCCCTGATGGGAACGCCCTCGCTGATTTTTAAGGTTAGTCCCTTAGCTTAGCCGTTCAGTCGCTTCTCCAGCGCGTCCAGCTCGGCGACGAGTTCGGCGGGCATTTTCTCGCCGAATTTGGCGAAATGCGCGCGCATATCCTCGATCTCCGCTTTCAACGCTTCGTTATCAGCCGTCAGCAACACGTCCAGATCTGCGTCCGACATGTCCAAACCGGCCAAGTCGAGCGCGCTCTTTTCCGGTGCCAAACCAAACGGTGTTTCCACCGCTTCGGCCTTGCCAGCACAACGTTCGACGACCCATTTCAGGACGCGGCTGTTCTCGCCGAAGCCCGGCCACAGCCACTTGCCTTCGTCGTTCTTACGGAACCAGTTCACGTAGAAGATTTTCGGCAATTTGGACTCGTCGGACTGCTTGCCGATCTTGATCCAGTGCGCCAGATAATCACCCATGTGATAGCCGCAGAACGGCAGCATCGCCATCGGATCGCGACGCAGCTTACCAACGGTACCGGCCGCAGCGGCCGTCATCTCGGAGGACATGACAGCGCCGAGGAAGGTGCCGTGCGTCCAATCGCGCGCTTCGGTGACCAACGGAATGGTCGTGGCCCGACGGCCACCGAACAGGAAGGCGTCAATCGGCACGCCCGCCGGATCTTCCCATTCCGGCGCCATGACCGGACACTGCCCGGCCGGCGTGGTGAAACGGGCATTCGGGTGCGAAGCCGTGCGGCCGCAACCGGGTGTCCAGCCGCGTCGCAACCAGTCGAACAGCTCGGGCGGCTCGTCTTCGGTCAGGCCCTCCCACCACACATCACCGTCCGGCGTGATGGCGCAATTGGTGACGATGCTGTTGGCGTAGAGGGTGCGGATGGCGTTCGGGTTGGAGGACATGCTCGTGCCCGGGGCCACACCGAAGAAGCCGGTTTCGGGATTGATCGCGTACAAGCGTCCGTCTTCACCAAACTTCATCCAGCAGATGTCGTCACCAATGGTTTCCACCTTCCAGCCCTCTACCGTCGGCTCGAGCATGGCCAGGTTGGTCTTGCCACAGGCGCTCGGGAACGCCGCCGCCACGTATTTCACATCCCCTTCCGGCGAGGTGAGCTTGAGGATCAGCATGTGTTCCGCCATCCAGCCCTCGTCGCGCGCCTGTACCGAAGCGATGCGCAGCGCGTGACACTTCTTACCAAGCAGGGCGTTTCCACCGTAACCGGAACCGTAGGACCAGATCTCACGGGTTTCCGGGTAATGGGTAATATACTTGTTATTGGCGTTACAAGGCCATGGCACATCCGGCTGCTTGGGATCCTTCAGCGGCGCACCAATTGAATGGATGCCGCGCACGAAATCCTCGCTGTCGCCCAACACTTCCAATACCTTGCTGCCGACGCGGGTCATGATGTGCATATTGGCCACCACATACGCGGAATCGGTCAATTCCACCCCAATCTTGGCGATCGGGCTGCCAATCGGCCCCATCGAGTAAGGGATCACGAACATCGTGCGCCCTTGCATACAGCCGTCATACAGGCTGCGCAGCTTGTCCTTCATTTCCTTCGGATCCGCCCAGTTGTTGGTCGGCCCGGCATCGTCCTCTTTCTCCGAGCAGATGAACGTGAATTCTTCCACCCGCGCGACGTCCGCCGGATCGGACCGGCAATAAAAGCTGTTCGGTCGCAATTCATCGTTCAGCGGAATAAACGTGCCGCCTTTGACCAACGTATTGGTCATGCGGTCGTATTCGGCCTTGGATCCATCGCACCAAACAACGGACTCCGGCTTGCACATGGCGGCGACTTCGTCGACCCAGGCAAGCAGCTTCTTGTTTGTCGTAACACTCATTTGTGTGTACTCCCTTCGTTATTAGTGGCCAAATGCGGATGGCCACTGTCGTTATTTTTTTAGACACCCCACCCACTGCAACCCTGCGGGCTGCGAAAAAAGAGGTAGTCAGGTGCGCCGCAATTCGCTCTTGCCTGTGTGCTTATACACCCCGCAAAACACCTTGGCAAGCCCATTTTGAAAAAAACTGCGATTCAGGTTTCATCCTTTGACTTTTTCCGCCCTGCGATCTACCCTGACCGTAGTATGCACATGAAAGAAGACACAACGAATAGTTCCGTCCGACGCAAGAAAAGAAATACACTGCTGGAACACCTCATCGGTCCTGCGGGGTCTGTGCTGTTGCATATCGTCATCCTGTATGCTGCCATTCAGTTGATTGTTTTTGATCAGCGCCAGACGACACCGGAAGTGGAAGTGCAGATGGTGGAAATGGATATAGTGGAGCTGGACGAGCTGGAGATACTTGAGGACTTGGAGCTGCCCGACCTGGAATTTGATTTCGACATCGATATGCCGGATGTCGATGTGGATTTTGAAATGCCGGATGAACCCGATTTTGTACAGGAACCGATGGCGGATGTCGACTTCGCGGCGCTGGACATGCTGGATGTAGAGAGTCCGCTGGTCATGCAAGGCTTGATGCAGGGACGCGTTGGTGACGGCCGGGAATCCATGCGGCAACGCTACGGGGGGCGGCATAGTGAGGCTGCTGATCGTGCGGCGTTGATGGCGCTCGAATGGCTACGACGCAATCAACGGGAAGACGGCTCGTGGGAGGGTTCCGGCACGGCCGCCCCTGCTCGCACGGCCATGACGGGGCTGGCGCTACTTACGTTTCTTGCCCATGGCGAAACGACCTCCTCCGAGCGCTACGGTAACACCATGCGCCGCGGCCTACAGTTCTTGACCCGTACCGCCCAACGCGAAGACGGGTCTTTTCGGCATGTCGAGGGCGCTGCAAATCGTCGTGGGGTTTACAGCCAGGGGATTGCGGCCTATGCGCTCGCTGAAGCGGCGGCCATGACGCGCATTCCTGAAGTGGTACGCGCGGCCGAGTCGGCGATCCGGTTTATCATCGACGGTATGCGACCGGACGGTGGCTTCGACTATGCCTTCGTCCGGGATGGTGGCGAACGGGACCGCTGCACTTCGGTAGCGGCGTGGCCTTGCCAGGCCTTAAAGGCGGCGTACTTAGCCGAATTGGACATTCCGGATCTGGTCGATGCCATGGAACTGGCCGCGGCGGGTATGAAGGCCAATTTCGTACCGGAACGCGGGCTATTCTGGTACGCCTCCCAATCGCAGCGTGTTTTCCCGGGTCAGACGGCACCGGCGGTGCTTTCCCTTCAATTACTGGACCATGCCAACAGTCGCGAGGCGCGCGCCGGACTGGCCTCCATTGCAAACTGGGAAGTGGATTGGCACAATCCACCGATGGATCATCATGAGTCGCTCTATATTTGGTACTACGCGAATCAGGTTTATTTCCATGCCGGTGGTTCCGTTTGGCAACGTTGGGTGGATCGGTTTGTACACATGCTCGTTTCTTCACAGAACGAGGACGGAAGTTGGCGAATTCCAGAGAGCCAAGGCCGGGCGCATGCGTACGGGCCGGTGTATGCAACCACCTTTAGTGCGTTGAGCCTGATGGTCCATTATCGGTACCTACCGACCTTCCAGCCCGTTGATACCGTGCCGGAAGAAGAGCATGATGAGGATGACATCATAATCGAGATAATTTAGTTGGTGTCACTTGCTTCACACCCCGTCGGCCCCCGTCCGGCTCGAAAAATCAAAATCGCACTTGTTTTCGATTAGTCGTGGTCGTAGGGTGTTCTAGCTAATTTTTAGTAGGCGATCTTCAGGGCAAGGTGCTTCGCGTAATGGCGAAAATTCCTGACCGGCGGTGTAGCCCGCGACTCCGGCCCCCGTAACGGGGCGGGATTGATACGTTCCGGCGTGTGAAACCACGCCTAGGCGTAGCCGACAGTATAGTCTGGATGAAAGAAGGTCGACGTCCCCAAACGCGGGATTGCTCTGCCCTGATATGGCCATTGGACTGGAAAATGGGTAATGCAGGATGGACGGAGCAATGAACCAGCAAACAAAGCCGACGCGTCACGGACTGGCCGTCGTCGTACAAGCCATTCGCGACGGCGAATTAGTGGTGGTGACCGACGATGAGCAGCGCGAAAACGAGGGTGATCTCATTTGTGCGGCGGACCGGGCCACACCGGCGTTGATCAATTTCATGGCGCGTTACGGGCGCGGCTTGATTTGTGCCGCCATGAAACAAGACCGCTTGCAGGCCCTGGACATTCGTCCTGCCCGCACGCGCGGTCAGCGCGATCAATTCAATACGGCCTTCATGGAATCGGTAGATGCCCGCACCGGTATTACCACCGGCATCAGCGCACCAGACCGTGCGCACACCATTCGACTGCTGGTCGATCCCACCACGACCCCGGACGATCTGGTCCGTCCAGGCCACGTATTCCCGCTGGCGGCCGCGGCCGACGGCGTGCTTGAACGAGCAGGCCATACCGAGGCGGCGGTCGACTTGGCCCTACTGGCGGGTTGTGCGCCGGCCGGTGTTATTTGCGAGATTATCCGTGATGACGGCGAAATGGCGCGGTGGCCCGACCTGATCCAATTCGCCGAAACCCACGGGCTGGCCGTGACTTCGGTGGCGGAGCTGGTCGCATGGCGACAGGACCACGGGTTCACCTCGCCGCTCGCGGAATTAGTGGTTTCGTAACGCCCCCCATTTCGGTTACACTGGCGGACACCATGACCAAAGGCATCTCCAACTTGATCCAGCCCGCAACGGACCCGGTCTTGCAGGGTGTGACGCAACATACCGGTGCGCTCGATGCGCAGGGGCTAACCTGTGCGATTGTGGTCAGCCGCTTCAACCCCGACCTGACCCAAGGCCTGCTGACCGCTGCCGTGAAGGTCTTGCGTACGCAAGGTATGGCCGCCGGGGATATCGACGTGGCCTGGGTGCCGGGCGCGTTCGAGATTCCCACCGTGCTGGAACAACGCGCGCGTCAACAGCGCTGGGACATGCTGCTGGCGCTGGGCGCGGTGCTGGAAGGCCAGACTCCGCACGCCCAAGCCATCAATCGCGGCGTATCCCGCAGTCTACTCCAGATCGCCCGCACCCACGGGGTGCCCGTAATCGACGGCGTGGTCTGTGCCCTGAGCGCAGAACAAGCAGCCATCCGCTGTCTGGGAACCGAGCATAACCGCGGCACCTACGCAGCCCAAGCCGGCATCGAAATGGCGCGCCTGATGAAAGCGCTGACTCTATCGCCGGACGCATAACCATGGGTATCCGGCGCCAAGCCCGCGAGTGGGCCTTGCAGTTCCTCTTTCAGCGCGATCTGAATCGCGGTGATCTGGCAGCGGCCCTGGAACTATTCTGGGAAGACAAGCCCGGCCCACCGAAGGCGCGGGCCTACGCGGAGGAATTGATCCACGGCGTCGAGCGGCGTCGCCCGGAATTGGACAAATTGATCAAACGCTATGCGGAACACTGGGACGTGAAACGCATGGGCGGCGTCGACCGTAACGCCATTCGGATCGGCTTGCATGAAATGACCACCACCAGCGGCGTGCCCCCGGTGGTCGCGATAGACGAGGCGGTCGAAATCGCCAAACAATATAGCAGTAATGAATCGGCCCGCTTCGTCAACGGCATCCTCGACCGGGCCCTGCGCGATGCGCGTGCCACCCAAGCAAAGGCGGACTAATGGTTACCTGGATTAATGCGCTGGCGAAAACGCGGAACAAGATTGGGGCCGCGCTGGCCACGGTCTTCAAGCGGCCCGACGCGGTCGACGAAGATGTGCTGGAAGAGTTGGAGGACACCCTGCTCTCGGCGGACGTTTCGTTGCGGCTGGTGACGGAATGGACTGACGCCCTGCGCAAGGGGTATCGCGGACTCAATGTATCCGCCCAATCCATGCTCCGCGAGCGACTATTGCGCTCGTTGGAAACCTGCGTCCCGTTCGAGTGGCCGGCTGAACCGCGCCCGCATACCACCCTGATTGTGGGAGTCAACGGCACCGGCAAGACCACCACCGCCGCCAAACTGGCCTGGCGCGCCAAGCAACAGGGGCTGACGCCCCTGCTCGCTGCCACCGACACGTTCCGGGCTGCGGGTGCCGATCAACTGCGCATCTGGGCCGAACGCGTGGACTGTGATGTAGTGGCTGGTCAGCAGGGCGCGGACGCCGCCGCCGTGGCTTACGATGCCCTCGATGCCGCCCATCACCGGGGGCGCGACGTGGTGTTGATCGACACGGCCGGCCGTATGCACACGCGCCAGCCGTTGATGAACGAACTCGGTAAAGTACGCCGGGCCATTACGAACCGGCTGGCGCGCGACCCGGACGAAACCTGGATCGTGCTGGACGCCAGCATGGGCCAGAACGCGATCATTCAGGCGCGCCAATTCCACCAGATGGTCCCCCTGACCGGCTGCATTGTCTCAAAACTGGACGGCTCCTCTAAAGCAGGCTTCGTCTTTTCCGTCGTGCACGAACTGGGTGTTCCCGTCCGCTTTGCCGGCTTGGGCGAAGGGATGGAAGACCTGACGCCGTTTGACGCCGAATCCTTTGTCGACGCTTTGCTGGGGACCGCATGACCACACCGGACCATGCCCACTGGATGGAACGCGCATTGCAACTGGCACGACGCGGCGAGGGGTTAACCCGTCCTAACCCGCCGGTCGGCGCAGTGGTTGTCCGCCATGGTCGGATCGTCGGTGAAGGATACCATCGCCGCGCAGGCGGTCCCCATGCCGAAGTCATCGCGTTGCAACAAGCCGGGACGCTGGCCAAAGGTGCCACGCTTTACATCACGTTGGAACCCTGCTCCACGCATGGTCGCACCCCACCCTGCACGGAGGCCATTGCCGCCGCCGGTATTCGCCGGGTGGTGTGGGCAGTCAACGACCCCAACCCCGCCCACGCCGGGCGCGCCAGCCACTGGCTACGAAGGCGGGGTATAGAGGTGGAACGCGGAGTATGCCGGGACGAAGCGGCAGCGCTATTGCAACCCTTTACCCATTACTGCCGCACAGGCCGACCGTGGGTTACGTTGAAACTGGGCCTGACAGTGGACGGACGAATTGCCGACCGCAACCGGCGCTCGCGCTGGATCACCGGTCCGGAAGCGCGCGCCGAAGTGCAAGCCTTGCGCCGACGCGTGGATGCCATCTGGGTCGGTAGCGGCACCGTATGTGCCGACGATCCATCGCTGTGGCCGCGGCCGGCCAAAGGTCGCCAACCGTGGCGCGTGGTACAGGACGGGGCCGGTCATGCGCCTCCCGCCGCCCAGCTATTTACCGACCACCATGCCGCACACACTTGCATTGCGTTGGACCGGCGCACGCCGGACAAAGTCCGCCGCGCCTATCAAGCCCACGGAACCGGGATCATCGACGTACCACAAAATCCAGTGCGCGCGGTACAACGCGTGTGCACGGAACTCGCCAAACGCGGGGCCTTGCATGTATTATGTGAAGGCGGTGGCGGATTGGCTGACACGCTGATCCGGGCCGGGTGCGTAGATGAATGGTGGTTATTCCTAGCGCCGCAGGTCATGGGCGGCCACGACGGCATCCCAGCCATCGGCGGGCGCAGCCGCCTGATGAACGCCTTGCACGAACTGGAGTTTATTGAACACCGCGCCGTTGGGCGCGATTTACTCATACGGGCCCGCCCGCGCAAGACCGCATCACGTGGCTGTCAAAAATCTCATGACAGGGCATGAAACTTGATGAAAGCTGGGAAGCGGTTGACGAGAGCGCGCGACGAGAGCGGGGGACGATAGGACGATCTCTACTCGTAATCCGCTCTCGTCGTCTGCTATCGTTTTCCGAAATGGATAGTAAAAGCCGGGGCAAAAGCTGACCGTCCCCATTGAAAGGAGCATGACATGTTTACAGGTTTGATCGAAAGAATGGGTACCGTAACCACGCTCGAAAAAGAAGGTGGTTCCGGGTCATTGGTGTTGGAGGCTAAGGGTTGGGACCGCCCCATCCATGTCGGCGAAAGCATCGCCGTGTCGGGCGTGTGTTTAACGGTAACCTCCATTGACGGCCATCATCTTTCATTTGACGTGTTAGGCGAAACATTTCGTTGCACCAATCTCGGTACCAAGGGTCCCGGTCAGCAGGTCAATTTGGAACGGGCCTTGCGTGAGGGCGACCCGTTGGGGGGGCACATGGTGCAGGGCCACGTCGACGGCCTCGGCACCGTGGCGGCCATCAAGCCCGTGGACCGCGACCATCTCGTCACGATCCACGCCGACCCTGAAATCTTACGCTACGCGGTCTACAAGGGCAGCATGGCGGTTGACGGTATCAGCCTGACCATTGCAGCGGTGGACGAAAAAGGCTTCACCGTGCACATCATCCCGCACACCTGGGAGATCACCACCTTTGGCGGCATGGCGGTCGGTGACGCCGTGAATCTCGAAGCCGATCCGCTCGCCAAATATGTCGAGAAAGCGCTCGCCAGCGGCCGCGCGCTGCTGCCCGTGCGCTGGGACGAAGTCCGCACCGGCGGCTACGCCACCGCCCTGCAATCGCCAAACCACTCCGAATAGCCTCCGGGAAGGGGTGCAATGCCTTTGGGAGCACTAGTGCGTAATGACCTGCTCCGGCATGCCGGCATCGTTTTTGTCGGCATGCTGGTGGTGCACGTTATAAATTTGTTTTTCCAAATGGCGGTCAGTCGCGCGTTGCCGGCCAGTGAATATGCCTTACTGGCGGCGTTTCTGGGCGTGATGATGATTCTGCAACGCCCCCTGCTAACGCTAACGACGGGACTGGCCCGGTTCAGCAGCTTGCTGATCAAGGAAGGACGCACCGGAGATGTCAAACGACTACTGATCAAGTGGCTCTGGTGGGCGGGCGTACCGGCCGCGCTATTGGGCATGGTAATCATTCTCGGTCACCAAACCATCATGACGTGGCTGCACCTGGATCGGCCGGAACCGTTGCTAGTCGCGGGTGCTATCTTGCCGGCCCTCTTCTGGTTGCCCGTCGTCAATGGTGCCGGGCAGGGCGCACAGTTATTCAAGTGGTGCACGGCAGCGGCGATTGGGGGTGCCCTGGCGCGGCTATTACTCGGTGCGGGATTCGTGTGGTGGCTATATCCGGCCTGCGGCTGGGCCATGCTGGGCCACGGCCTGGGACTGTACGTAACCGTTGGCCTGCTGGCCGCCGGGATTGGCTGGCAGTTGCGCGCGCAGCGGAGATCCACCCGGCCGCTACCTCATTTGCGCGGTTTTCTCGGCTACAGCTTTCTGGCCCAACTTTCGTTTGCAGTGCTAATGACAGCGGACGTGATTCTAGTGAAGCACTTTGTGCCGCTGGACACTGAATTCGCCTATGCCGCGACGCTTGGTCGCATGGTCGTTTTTCTGCCCGGTGCCATAGTCGCGTCCATGCTGCCCAAAGTCTCGACCCGGGGGGCTGGTTCTAAAGAACAAGAGCAAATTTTTTCCACGGCCCTGCGGTGGACTTTTGTCTTTGTGGCGACATCCGTTATCGGTGTCTGGCTACTGGCTGGGCCGCTGGCGCATTTACTTTTCGGCATTCAAGATGCGTCCCCTTACCTGACCCGCATGATGGGCGTCATGGCCACCGTGATGGGCTTGACCGCCGTACTCAACGTGATTCTGAACTATCACTTGGCCCAACGCCGCTTTCATCGAACCTGGCCATTGATCGTGTGCGCCGGTGGCTACCTCGCCGCCAGCTTTCTATTCCACGACACGGCGTGGCCCATCGTTATCGCAGCCGCTGTGGCCAATGCCATCGCAACACTTGCTTTATGGCATCGCCCCCCACATGATGACCCTTCGTTTCGCAAGCACCCATGAAGACTTCATTACGACAAATCATCAGCAGCAACGCCAAAGGACTGGTGCAGTATGACCTCTACATTAAACTGACCGTTTATCCCCCCGCAATGCTACTGGCCTGGATGCTCCTGAACATGACCACCATCAGCGCCTCGCAGCTAACGGTTGCCGGTTTTACGCTAGGCATAATCGGTGCGCTCGCCAGCCTGCATTGGGGCCTGATGCCGTTGGTCATCGGCTATCTACTGGCGTACACCATCGATTACGCGGATGGCACCCTCGCACGCAACGGACGATCGGAAGGCGAACGTGGCGTTTTCTTAGACCTACTGTGTGACCGAACGCTTATCTCTTTCACGGCTATCATGTTATCCATCCACCATGTGCGACAGCAGGAAGCACTAGCGCTCGGCGCTCTGCTTGTGTACTTCGTGGTGTACACATACGAGGATATCGTTAGCTATGCTCTGCGGGTAGCCCGGAATCGCTACCAACGCCCCTTTTACGAGGACGATTACGGCATACCCCCCTTGACTTGGCGAACGGCTTGCCTGCAATGGCAATTCTTCCTACCCACCAGGCTGAGCAGCCCCTTGGTGGTTATCGGTATCGGCCTGCTCTGCCGGGAGATGGCACCCGCCTATCTCGCGGGGACAGGTGCCGTTTTGGTCGGCTATGCGACCCAGGGCTTCAAGTCCTGGCTAAAACAACGCACACCCCAAACGCACGCCCCTTCCAACGCCCCACCCACTGATGACGGCCGGTCTTCATAATCAAATAGTACGCCTACGGCTTGCAGGCCTCGCGCTGTTTAGCCTCGTGATGGCAGTGGTACTCCTTCACCCTTTCCTCGACGGTCAACGCATACTGCTAACCAGTGATGCGGTCATTTCCTCCGTCGGCGGCCCCCCCCTTAATCACTTTCGCCGTTTGCTTCCCCATTGGGCCGAACAACCGCTCCTGGGATTGGCCCATAGCGGTTCCACGGCCCTAAAAGATGTCCTGCGCTCGGTATCACCTCCGGAAATCTACAACAATTGGCATCATGCCATCGGCATGGTACTCGCTTCGCTTGCCTTTCTGGCCTTTCTACAGAAACGACGCATAGCTAGTAGCGGCATATTACTGGCGTCGCTTACACTCGCTTGGCTCGGCAGCAATTTCACGCTGATCTACGCCGGTCACCCCAATAAGCCCTTTGTTATATTTTTCTTTGTGCTGGGGTTGTGCGTAGCGCGGACAACCCATTGGCGCGGCCACCTCCTGTGGGGAGCCTGCTGCGGCCTGATGTTCGCCCAACAACCGGATATGGGGCTGTTCTTTGGCCTGTTTGCCGGAGCTTATTTGTGTTTTCAGTTGTGGCAAACGGACCAGTGGCGACCCCGCCAGTCGTTGCCGGTTCTGCTGTCGGCCGCCGGCATGACCTTGCTGTTTGCGCTGGGTCCCCTGCTCGGGGGCTACCGCCAACACGTGGCCGATGCCGCCCCCATGCAAACGGATGACCCACAAGAACGCTGGGACTATGTCACGCAATGGAGCTGGCCCCCGGAGGAAAGCATCGCCTTCATTGCTCCCGGCTACACCGGCTGGCGCAGCGGCGAACCGGCTGGCCCCTACTGGGGCCGCATGGGCCGTAGCGCTAACTGGGAGGAAACGGGTCAGGGCTTCATGAATTTCAAACTGGAAAACACCTACCTCGGGTTTATCCCGCTCGCCTTTGCGCTGTTCGCTTTGGTCGCGGCGCGCCGGTCGCCGTACCGCGCCGAAATTATTTTCTGGGGCGGTGCCGCCTTGCTGGCACTACTGCTCGCGTTCGGGAAATATTTCCCGCTCTACCGGCTCTTTTATCAGTTTCCGGTTGTCAACGCCGTGCGCAACCCGAATAAGTTCCTGCAAGTTTTTCAAGTGGCCGTGGCCATCTTGACCGCTTATGGCGTTGAGGCATGGCTGCAACCCGGCGACCCGGACACCCGTCGCGTACGGCGTCGCTACTTGTGGTGGCTATTGGCGGCCACGGGTGTCCTGCTGCTGGGGGCACTCCACTTGACGCTGAACCGTACCGGTGACATCCACCAATTCGTTCGTCAAGGCTGGCCGGAGGCGACTGCGGCGGTCATGACCGGGAACAAGCTACGCGCGCTGTGGCATGCCGTGATCATGGCGGGCATAACATGCGCCGCATTTGCGATAGGCGCGTTCCCCCGCCTGGCACCGGCCTGGAAGTATCGCCACGTGCTGGCGGCCGTGTTGGTGCTGCTGGTTGCCGGGGATGCCATCAAACTCTCACGTCACTATGTGCACGAGATGCCGCGCAGCTATATCCAGCGCAATCCCTTGACCAAATTCCTCGAAGCAAACCTTGAAGAGGATCGCGTCGCGTTGGCTACGCAAGAAGGCATTTATGGCGCCTACCTCGCGTATCTATTGCCCTTTAACCAACTGCCAACATTTAATGTCCATGACATGCCACGTATGCCCACCGCGTACGCACAATGGCTCGCAGCCGGTAGCCGCAATCCGTTGGGGATGTGGCGGCTGGCCGCCGTGCGTTATGTCCTAGGACCGACGGCATTAGCGCAACAGGTTCCCGCCGATCAACTCAACCGTGTATTCACCTATCGCGTGGAACCGGCCGCCGATAACGGTTTCCGCCTGCGCCCCGACCCGCAGGGCGATCATGCCGTGTTCGAATTGCAACCGCGCCTGCCGCGCTACGTGTTGTTGGCCGACTACGACTCTGCGCTTGAAGAAGAGGCCTTACAACGGCTGGGCACTATGCCCCTGCCGGTTAACGGTCGCCCCGTCGGTCAGGTGGAGGTGCTCAGCGCACAGCCGGGCTACGCTGAACTACGCACAGAGGCTACCGAGCCCGCCATGCTGCGGGCTGCGGAGCGGTGGACTTCCGACTGGCGCGCAACCGTCAACGACGAGCCCGTCACGGTGGAACGCATCGATCATATCGCACAAGGCATTCCCCTCCCCCCCGGCACACATCACGTAGTATTACGCTATGCGCCTGCGCGCGGCTTGTTCCGCCTGCAGTTAGGGGGATATATCCTGCTGCTCGCCATCGGCCTGCAGTCCGGGATACACACTTTACGCAAACACCGATTCCCGTTTATCAGAGGCCACTGATGTTGCGCATCAATATCGTTTACCAGAACAACAACATGCCTGCGGACGTGTTGCCGGACATCCCGGCACCCGACCACGGGTACACCGTGACTTGGAGCCGCCAGCCCCAACCGACGGCCGATGTGGTGGTGTATTTCAACCATTACACGTACCGACGCGAGGTGCACCAGCAAATATGCCCCCAGGCCGCCAAGGTGCTCTATATGTACGAGCCCGTCGCGGTTGATCCCGTCCAATATACCAAGGGCGTCTGGCAGCAATTTGACGCCGTCATGACGTGGAACACGTATCTCACTCAACAAAGCGATGCTTTTATCTTTGAAGCGGGTGCCTACTATGATTTGCCGTATACGGACGCCTATGGCGTCAAAATGCTGCCATCGATCCCAAAGCCTGCGGAGCGCGAGCGGGCAATCTGCCAAATGATCCGTGACAAGTATTCGCTGGCACCGGAAGCTTGTTATGCTCTTAGGCGCGAGGCCGCGCACTGGTTTGCCCGTAATGCGCGAACGCGTATGGATGTTTACGGAAAACAACCGATGCCCGTGCGCAATTACATTGGCCCCGCACCGAAAGAACTAACCTTTTCCCGCTACCGCTACGCCCTCTGCTTCGAAAACACCTACCACCCACAATGGTCGCATGGTTACCTCTCGGAAAAGATGTTTGACTGCATGGCGTTGGGTACGGTTCCCATCTATTACGGATGCAGCAATATCGAGGCATTGGTACCGCCGGAATGCTACCTGGATTACCGCGCATTTTCTTCCTGGGCGGCATTGGACGAGAAGCTGCAGACCATGAGCGACCAAGAATACCTTGACCGGGTACACGCCATGCGCGAATTCTTCACCCGCTACAATCCTCCGCACACCCACTCCATTCATCGCATGTACGAGACCGTTGCGCGTTGGCAGCAGCAGCGTCCCGCACGCCCGATCCCCCCTGACTGGCCTGCGGATTATTGGGATTTGAGTTCGGGGCCGGGTCGCATGCGCTTAACGCTGATGCGCTGGTTGTTGCCGCATCATCGCTACTGTGACCCCTGGTTCAAAATCGTGCGCACCGCTCATCATTGGTGTCACGTGTTATCCTCCGATGCGTAAAGCACGCGTCTTTATGACTGGTGGTCGGCTGGCATTGATGCGTGCCTTAAAAAAACGCCGCAAATCGCCTTGACCTGCGTCTCTGCCTGGTTTAGGATGCGCGCACGAAATTTGATGGTCCGCTGCTGTCAGAGTGGGTTTTACCCACTCTTTTTTGTAGGTGACTGCCGTCGTGACGGTAATACAAAGGGCTTTGAAAAATGAATAATGAGCTACAATCGGTTGTTGAGTACATGGAAAAAGAGCGCGGCATTGAGCGCGAGGTGGTGGTGCAAGCCATTGAATCGGCGTTACTCACTGCGGCCAAGAAAAGTATGGGCCAGCATCGGGACCTGAACGTGACCATTAACCGCCGCACGTTTGATATTGACGCCACCGTGCAAACCATTGTGGTCGAGCGTATTACATCGCCCGCGGAGCAGCTGACGGTCAGCGCGGCCCGCCGCTATAAACCGGATGCGCAGGTCGGCGATTTTGTGGATGTTCCGCTTCCCCCACAAAAACTGGGTCGCATCGCCGCGCAAGTGGCTAAACAAGCGATTATGCAAAAGATCCGGCAGGCGGAAAAAGAACGCGTCTTTGACGAATATAAGGATCGCGCGGGCGATATTGTCAGCGGCTCAGTGCGGCGTTTTGATCGCAACGATGTGGTGGTGGACCTGGGCCGGGCGGAAGCCATTATGCCCTCCCGTGAACGCGTGCCTACAGAGGAATACCAACCCGGTGACCGTATTCGGGCCTTTGTCGTTAAAGTGGACAACGAATCCTACGGACCGGAGATCATCCTGTCGCGTACCCATCCTGAATTCGTCCGGCGCTTGTTTGAGCTGGAAGTGTCGGAAATCGCCGACGGCACCGTGGAAATAAAGGGGATCGCCCGCGAAGCCGGTTTCCGCAGTAAGATCGCGGTCTTGTCGCATGACGAAAAGGTCGATCCGGTGGGAGCCTGTGTCGGCATGAAAGGCATCCGCGTGAAGAATATTGTGCGCGAGCTCTCCGGCGAAAAAATCGATATCGTCCGCTGGCATCCCGACATTAAAACGTTTGTCACCAACTCGCTGGCACCCGCACGTCTGGCACAAGTCGAGGTGGATGAGGACCTGCATACGGTGACCGTGACCGTCGACAAGGATCAACTCTCCCTGGCCATTGGCAAGAAAGGCCAGAATGCGCGGTTAACCAACAAATTGACGGGTTGGAAGATCGACATCCAGAAGGATGAAGAGACCATCACGTTTGAGGAAAAAGTCGCGCAGGCCATTGAAGAATTAGCGGCCATTGAGGTCATCGGCCGCGAGCGAGCCGAACAATTAGTCTATTCCGGATTTTTGGGGCCGGAAGGCATACTGGCCGCAGATATTGAGGATCTGGCCGCACTGGAAGGGCTGGACACCGCAACGGCCACGGCGATCAAAGAGGCCGTGGAACAGCAATTTGAATCCCAATTAGGCGATGGGGATGCATGAGAGTACATGAACTAGCGAAAAAACTCGGAACCACCAACAAGGACCTGCTGCAACAACTGCAGGCCATCGGCGCCGAGGTGCGTACCGCTTCCAACGCGGTTACCCCGGAGCAGGAAGCAAAGGTCCGCGCGGTGTATGAGGAAGCAGCGCGTCAAGCAGCAGCGGCGCTACAGCCCACGCCTCCCGCCGCCGAGCCCGAGCCGGAACCGGAACCTGCACCTGAGCCGGAGCCGGAACCCGAACCCGAACCGGAAGAGGCGACCAAGGAACCGCTGGTCATTAAGAATTTTGTCATTGTCAAAGACCTGGCGGAATATTTGGAGATCAAGCCCAACCAGCTCATTGCGCAATTAATGAGCAAGAACATCTTTGCGTCGATCAATGAAAAGTTGGAGTTCAAGGTCGCCAAGGAAATTGCGGAAAAATACGATTGTGTAGTGGAGCAGGAAAAGAAGGCGCCTGAAAAGAAACCCGCGCCCCCACCGCCACCACCGCCGGAAGAGCTGGTCAAGAAAGTGGAAGTCTCGCCTGACGACCTGCAACCACGGCCACCGGTAGTGACGTTTCTGGGCCACGTGGATCACGGTAAAACCAGCTTGTTGGATCGCATTCGGGATGCACACGTGGTGGCCAGCGAGCATGGCGGTATTACACAGCATATCGGGGCCTACACCGTATCCTACAATGACCAACCGATCACCTTCATCGATACACCCGGCCACGCCGCCTTCACGGCCATGCGGGCGCGGGGCGCGAACCTGACGGACATCGCCGTGATCATCGTTGCCGCAGACGACGGGATCATGCCGCAAACGCGCGAAGCCATTCAGCACGCAAAGGCGGCTAATGTGGCGATCATGGTGGCAATTAACAAGATCGATTTACCGAGTGCGAGCGTGGATCGGGTAAAGCAGCAATTGCAGCAGGAAAACCTGGCTCCGGAAGATTGGGGCGGCGACACCATTGTCTGTCCGGTCAGCGCCGAAACCGGCGAAGGCCTCGACCACTTACTGGAAATGCTTTTGCTGCAAGCGGAAGTGCTGGAACTGCAAGCCGTACCCAAAGGTCCGGCGCAAGGCTACGTCGCAGAGGCCCGTCTGGAACCCGGCATGGGGCCCACTGCCAATGTCCTTGTGAAACGGGGCACCTTGAAGGTCGGTGATGCCATGGTATGCGGTCCGTATTGGGGACGTATCAAGGCACTCATCAACGATACCGGAGTTAAAGTGCGCACCGCCGGCCCGTCCATGGCGGTCAAGTGTCTGGGATTGAACAATGTACCGGAAGCCGGTGCGGAGTTTGTGACGGTTAAGAACGACCGCGAAGCGCGGAGCATTGCGGAGGAACGGGTTCAAAATCTGCGGCAGGAGAAACTAACCACCTCCGCTCCCCGCCCGACAACACTGGATGATCTTTTACGGCAAACGGATGCCACCGAGAAGAAAGAGCTCAATGCCGTTGTCAAAGCCGATGTACAAGGCTCGATGGAGGCGCTGGTTCAGTCCTTAAACGAAATCCAAAGCGACAAAGTCGATCTCAAGATCGTGTTAAGCGGCGTCGGCAACATTACCGAAAACGATGTTACGTTGGCCAGTGCGTCACGCGCCGTAATTCTCGGATTTAACGTGGCCTGCGACGCGGGGGTCAACAAGGCCGCCAAACGGGAGGGGGTTGAGATCCGCCTCTACAATATCATTTACGAAATGGTGGATGATATCCGTCAAATCATGACCGGCCTGCTCAAACCGGTGGCCAAAGAGACGGTCATTGGCCAGGCGGAGGTCCGGCAAACGTTTGACATCGGCAAGACCGGCCGCATTGCAGGCTGTATGGTGATCAAGGGCCGGGTAACGTCGCGCGCCCGGGCTAGGTTGAAGCGGGACGGCGAGATCATTTATCAGGGGAATATCAGCTCCTTGAAACGGTTCCAAAACGATGCGGCCGAGGTTCGGGACGGCCAGGAGTGCGGTATCCGGCTCGACAAGCACGCTGATTACGAGCCCGGTGATGTGATCGAGTTTTACGAAATCCAACAAGTAGCGCAAGAACTGTAGGCCACCACACGCCCCCTGGCCCTATCTTTAGCCAGGACCGTTGAGTGCACGAAAATGACGCGGGGGGAAAGCCATGCCTTCACAACGAATTATTCGCGTAAACGAACTCCTCAAACGGGAAATCGCCGCCTACCTGTACCGGCTAATCAACCGCCACGATTTCGACATGTCGGCCGTGACGGTGACCCATGTCGTAACCGCACCGAACCTACGGCACGCGCGGGTTTATGTTTCCATTCGTGATCATGTGCTCGAGCGCGAAGCGATGCTGGACGAAATCCGCACGCACCGTAAGCCGCTACAACAACATTTAAATCAGACGGTCCGACTGAAATACACGCCCCAGCTGGAATTTGAACTGGACGAGTCCATAGAAAAAGGTGATCACGTCCTCCATTTGATTGAAGAACTTGCGGAAGAGTATGGCGTCCATGAAACAGACGAGGGGTATGACGATGAGCGTAACGACACCCAACCGTAGTTCATCCGCAAAGATTCCGCGCCGCCCCCGGACACCTCCGAACCGGCGCGATCCGTATGACGGCATCCTGCTGGTCGATAAACCGGCTGGGTGGACGTCGCACGACGTGGTGGCAAAATTGCGCAACCATTTCCAATTGCGGAAGGTGGGCCACGGGGGAACGCTTGACCCTGCGGCCACCGGGTTATTGGTGCTGTTGCTGGGTCGCGGAACCAAGTTATCCGAACGCGTTATGGGAACGGATAAAGTGTATGCAGGCACCCTGCGACTGGGCCAGCGGACGGACACGCAGGACGGGGACGGCACGGTCGTCTGCGAACACCCGTACGACGGCGTCACGCGGGATCAGGTTGAAGCGGAATTTGCCAAGCGGCGCGGCGACCAGATGCAGACGCCACCGATGGTCTCCGCCGTCAAGAAAGACGGGGTCCCGCTCTACAAACTCGCCCGCAAAGGCAAGGAAGTGACCCGGGAACCTCGTCTGATACATATTTACCGTTTCGACTGCACCGGATTCGAACCGCCGGACGTGACCTTCACCCTAAAGTGCACCAAGGGAACCTACGTGCGCACGCTCTGCGACGATATTGGCGAAGCGTTGGGCTGCGGTGCCCACCTGGCCCAGTTGCGCCGCACCGCCACCGGCAACCTGCATGTGGACCAAGCGCATACGCTGGATGCATTGTGCCGCGAGAGCGTGGACGCGCTGGGCGCCCACGTGATTCCCGTCTTCGCTTTTGCCCCCTAGGTTGCTGTGCATGTCTTGAATTCATGGGAAGCACTCGCCGCGCATCGCGATGAAGCCGACTCGTGTGCCTTGGCGATCGGGGCCTTTGACGGCATCCATATCGGACACCAAGCCTTGATACAGCGTACGGTTGATGCCGCGCATAACAACGGCGGATCGGGGTGGTTACTGACCTTTGACCCTCACCCTTCCCGCGTGTTGCGCCCCGACCAAGGCCCGCTCTTGCTTACTTCCACCGAGCACAAACTACGCCTGCTGAAATCATACGGCTTGGACGGTATGGTGGTGCATCCGTTTACAGCAGAATTAGCTGCCTGGCCAGCTGCCACTTTTCTGGAACGTTTACGGGACGCAATGCCCGGATTGCGCGTGGTGGTGGTCGGAGCGAACTGGCGCTTCGGCTGCGGGGCAACCGGCGATACAGAGATGTTACGGACGTGGGGGAAGAAGGAAGGCATCACAATACAGGTACCCTCGGCCGTGGAGTGGGACGGTGCCCCGGTATCGAGTACCCGTATCCGTAAAGCGATCGAGCGCGGACAGTTATCGGCCGCCAGTGCCATGCTGGGACGCCCGTTCAGTTTGTGGGGCACCGTGACCACGGGTCGGCAGTACGGCCGCGAGCTCGGTTTCCCGACCGCCAATATCCGCTTGCAAGACGAGGTACGCCCCCCCACTGGGGTGTACGCCGTATACGCTGAGATCGACGGTCAACGCCATAACGGTGCGGCCTATCTCGGGCTGCGACCAACCGCGCAAGGCGTGGACTCTCATCACTTGCTGGAAGTCCATCTCTTTGACGTCGCCTTAGACCTTTACGGCCAGGCGATCGAGGTTTCTTTCGTTAAACACTTGCGCTCCGACCAGCATTTTGCCACCGCCGCCGAACTCAAAGCGCAAATCGCGCGTGACGTCACCCAAGCACGCACGTGCTTCACATGAAAGGGGTGCATGCGCCACTGCAAGGTGATATCTTGGAGCGGCTGGTGCCGAAGAAAGATCATCCGGAATTTATCTTTTAACCACATCCTGCCGTTTTTTGCAGGAGGACGCGTGGATTCCAGAATACCCGCAATCTGACCTTGTCCGCTCGGCCTTGTTCAAGATAGTCTTCCCAGCATGAGGCATGTCATGAACGTAAGGTCGGGTGTGAGGGTTGCTGCGGAGGTAGAGAGGATTGACTCGCTGCGCTCGCCAATCAGTGGGGCGAATGCGTTTGGTAAAGATCGGCGAGCGCAGCAAGTCGATCGGCTTGCGGGGGAGATTATGGCGTGAAAAGCCCGATGCTGCCAAAAGACCACCAAGCCGCCGTGCAGCGGGCGTTGACATTGGGCCGCTC
Organism: PVC group bacterium; assembly: GCA_003562335.1. Taxonomy (GTDB): domain Bacteria; phylum Verrucomicrobiota; class Kiritimatiellia; order SLAD01; family SLAD01; genus SLLF01. Next base: position 9,378 of record PWVE01000237.1, on the reverse strand, counting down.
CGGCGACCCGGCCGCGCTGCCGGAACTGATCGACCTGTTGCGGGCCCCCTCGAACGAGGTGCAACGCCTGGCAGCTTCGGCCATCGGGAAACTGGCTGAATTCGGGGCTGACGCACAAGTGGCCGTGGAGGCATTGTCGCCCTTGGCCCTCAAGGCGCGCCACCCGCAAACCCAGCAGTATGCCATCCGCGCTCTGAAAAAATATGGGGCGGCGGCCCGGACGGTCGTACCTGATCTGCGCGACTTGGCGCGCAATCCGGCCCAGCGCGATTATGTCCGCGCGGCAGCCGCCACGGTGGCGGACGCAATTGCCCAGGCGGCCGCCGATGTCGAGCATGACGTGAAATACAGGTGCCAGCGCTGTAACAGTGCCGTCTCCCAGGAGGAACACGCCCGCTCAACAGCAGCGTTCCAGCGTGTGTATTGCGACCGCTGTTTCGACGAAGTGTTTCTCGAACGGCGCAATTTCGAGATACAGGTGGAACTGAACAAGACCGTCGAGGCTCGCGACGGTACGGTAGTGCAGTCGGACGGCGAACGACGCATTGCGGATTGGCTGACGGCCCATGGCCTGACGTATCGCTATGATTCAAAGTACCGCATTATCGGCGAATTCCAAATCCGGCCCGACTTCTATCTGCCCGAACTCGATGTTTATATTGAGTATTGGGGCTTGGACACACCGCAATACAAGATGAGCATGTACAAGAAACAGATGCTCTACCAACAGGAGGGCAAAAGACTGATCTCGGTATATCCGCGAGACCTACCCCGGCTGGGCCCCTTGTTGGTCGCAAAACTCAAGCTGTTCGGCTATACGATTGAAGTTGCACATGGCTGAACCCCGCACCTATGAACAACGCCCGTACACGCGTGCACTGGAGTTATTTTTCCAGTGCGCGGCTAGCGGCATGGTGCCTGCCCGTTGGTTCCGACGCCCGCTCCCGTGTCCGGCAGACCGGCACCGGGTCACCCACCAGCCGCATGTAGAGTTGGTTAGTCACTGTTGGCAGTACGCGCCGATGCTCTGGTACCAACTCAGCTCGATTGTGCGCCATCCACCCACCAAACTCGACCTAACCGTCACCGTCTTCTGTGCCGTAGAAGACACTCCTACCAAGCGGGTGCTGGACTTTATCGGCGGGCACCGACTGCCCCACGTGGAATGGAACTGGCAGCACCTGCCCCCGTCACACTGTTTTCGGCGGGGCATTGGCCGCAACCGCGCCGCCTTGAATACGCGGGCGGACTGGATATGGATGACGGATTGCGATGTGCTCTTTCAAGCCGGTTGCCTCGATTCGCTGGCCGACGCCCTGGCGGATCGCGCCGATACGTGTTGTTTTCCCCGCCAGGAACACCGCACGGCCATGCTGGCCAATACCGACGACCTGTTGGCGTACGCCCACGCCCGCTTGCAAACCGACGAACCACTTACCCTGTTGGATATTGACGAACAAGATTTCGAACCGCACCCGCTACAGCGTGCCAAAGGCGAATACCAAATTATCCACGGCGACGTGGCGCGCGCCATCGGCTACTGTGACGGCATACGCCCCCACCAAACGCCAGCCGATCACTGGTGCAAATGCCGCGAAGACCGCGTTTTCCGCTGGCTGGCAGGGACCCAAGGCACCCCGATCGACGTGACAGGCGTCTACCAGATCCGGCACCTGCACAAAGGCCGCTACCGAGGCGACACCACCTGGTCACGCTGGCGGAGCCGCATTCGGCGCGTGCAAGACGTCATCCGCCGTTAGAGGTTTTTGCTTGACTAGGCCATATAGTCAGACTATTAGTTAGGCATGACGATTACAGAAAATATTTATGAGGCTAAGACGCACTTGTCGCGGCTTATCGAGCGCGCCGTGGCGGGCGATGAAGTGATCATTGCCAAGGCCGGTGAACCGCTTGTTTGCATCGTGCCCTATCGCGCTCCACCCCCCTCCAAAAGGAAGCCCGGCTCGGCGGCTGGCGAATTCAAGATGGCCGCCGATTTTGACGCCCCCTTACCGGAAACCACTCTCAAAGACTGGGGAGCATGAAACTCCTGCTAGACACACATGCCTTCCTCTGGTGGATTGGTAACGACGAGCGACTCTCCGAAGCGGCGCACGAAGCCATTTCCGATGGAAACAACGAGGTCTTTTTCAGTGTCGTCTCCGCTTGGGAAATGGCGATCAAGCAGGGATCAGGCAAATTGTCGGTGCATTCGGAACTGGCAAAGTTCCTGACCAAACACCTGCACAAGAACCATTTTTCTATTCTCCCCATTTCACTGAATCACGCCCTCCAAATCATGCAGCTGCCATCGCACCACCGCGATCCCTTTGATCGCATGCTGGTAGCCCAGGCTGAGGTCGAACAAGCCCACTTGATCACACGGGATCCTGCGATTGCAAAATACAAAGTCAACATTTGCTGGTGACCCCAGCCGGGTCACGCTGGCGGAGCCGCATCCGGCGCGTGCAAGACGTCATCCGCCGTCGACGCTAGCTGCTTGATCCCGTGCGGGGTCTCGACGATACCCTCTCGTGCCACTGACTGGCGCAGTGCGCGATTCCAGCGCACGCGTTCGGGATCCACATAACTTCGGTCATGGTGCAGGTGCACCACGATGGCGCTATAGCGAACGTGCCGCGGGCGAACGCCGGCATTGATCAACCGCACTCCGAATTCGCGGTCCAACCCACCCCAAATCATGCGCTCATCAAATCCGTTCACGCGCAAGGCGTCCTCCCGCCAGACCGAACTGTTGGCCCCCTTAAAATTGCAGCGGGTAAGGGTCATCGCGTGCATCCAGTGCGCGGCACGGAGCGTGGTGTTCAATTTTCCGTTCTTCCGCTGCCAAACCAGCCCGTGGGCCTTAAGCCATGCCAAGTCAAAACACCGTTGTGTCAGAATATCCTCCCTGCCGATCGCCCGGCTGGTCGTCAACGGCAACTTATTGTAACTGCCAGACAAGTAATAGCCCGGGGCGGCCGCCGCCACATGTGTCGCCAAAAAATCACGACGGGGAATGCAGTCGCCGTCGGTAAACACCAGATACGGGGCCTCCGCCGCCACAATCGCCTTGTTCAAGATGCGGCATTTGCGAAACCCCTTGTCCGCCTGCCAGACGTGTCTGATTGGCAACCCTGTTTCAGCCCGCATACGTTCCAGCAGCTGGGCCGTCGCGGGTGGCGATCCATCGTCGGCAATTACAATTTCGAAATCCCGGTAGTCCTGCGCGTGATACCCCCACAGTACTTTTTCCAGCCACCGGGGGGCCTTGTAGGTAGTGATAATGACCGCTACTCGCATAAACCCCTCCGGTTAAACAGCGTGCGCTGAACCAAATAGAGACTTACCACGCTCCGCAGCATGCTTTTTGCAAGGGGTGGCAACGCCCAGCGTGTCGTCCAGCGCGGCAACCCAATGGCGCGGCGCCAGCGACGATAAGGGCAGCCTTTGTGCAAATACCCGGCCGGCAGATCTCCCTCAAACTCGGGCGGCACGTGATACCAGGCATAACACCCTTGTAGCTCCTCGCACCCATCATGCGCTTTCTGCAGGAATTCAAAATCAATGACGTAAACCTTGCCCGCTGCATCCATCAACAGATTCTTGGGGGTAAAGTCGATATATTCATCCCCCGTCCGCCGGAAGTATCGGATGATTTCCATAGCAGCATCCAGCAGCACCATCGGCAGCAATCGACCACCCAACGGCGGGACGCGGCGGGTGAACCGGGACTTATGATCCTCAATCCATTCCATCACAATGTGGTGCGGTCCGGTTTCCAGCAGCTTGGTCATGGCTGGCAAGTTGGCCCCGATATCCCGCGCCGCCACCTCGCGCTGTAAAAAACGATCCCGGCCCGCGCGAAACGTTTTACAGACGGCCGGGGTGCCATGATAATCAACCAGCTCGACTTTAGCGCGGCGCGAGCGTCCCATACTCAGCGGCCGAATCACGGGATAGGGCGCGGTAAAGGCCGCCTGCAATGCCCGCGCACGGGCCGCGATTTCGCTGCGCTGGTCCGGCGACGCCAGGTCAATATAGTCCAGCGCCTGCGCGGCATTGTCAGCGGCATGCAGAGCGTTAAAGCGCTCCTGCTTTCCGTGCCGCGTATTGATCATGTCGCGGATACGCAGCTTGGTTTCATAGAGGCGCCCATTGGTCAGTCCAGGATGCTTATGGAGTAGCCGGGCGGAAGGTGGATAAGGACACACGTCGAACACCACGATCACATGTACAGGTAATCCACCATCAACCGGCCACGGCCCGCGCCGCCAGTTTCCACCGCGCGCCGCCCGGATCACCTCCGTTTGTCGCGCAGGTGTCAGGGCACGTGATACCAGCACGTCGAATCCTTCGTCGAACAGCACCTTTTCAATATCCGCCACATACGATACGGCCTGTTCCCTGACAAAAAACACCCCCAACCCGGCCAGCTCATGGGCTATTTCCGGCAACTGCCCGGCATCGAATACGGCGGCTTGTAGCCAACTATTCTTGGCCGACCATTTTTCCAGGGTGTCACGGCCTGGTCGCCACCCGTTAGCCGCGAGCCAGTCGTCGAGCGCTTCCAGCGTCAGCGGCACGGGCAGCGTCTCTCCGCAACGCGCGGCCAAATGTTCCAGGTGCGCACGATAATCATGGTCGGGCGCGGGGATCGAGGGTCCATGCACACTGGGCAAACCGGACGCGAACCCCTTGTGATAGACGGCATGAAACGCCATAGACAACAAATGGTCGCGCGGCGCGGGGACGCGGTAGTGCTGTTGATGCCACACGGCATTCGTCAGCAGTTGCCTAGCAACATGCACCGGGAAGTAGGCGGTCTTGCGGAACTGGCTCCCTTTCAGCCCGCTTTCACTGTATAGATCACAGGGAATGCCGTTCACTTTTAATCCGGTGCAACCCTGCCGCACAACATCCAGGTCAGCATCGGCCACCAGCATATCAATATCCTCGCCGGCCGCAATCTGCGGCAACGACTCGAACCAGCGCAATATGACATAGTTCACCGCGCGCTGATTCAGTTGCCGGAAGAAACCCTCTACGCCTAAACGCTTGTCGATATAATGGCGGGGTCGCGGTTTACGCAACCGATAGTAACAGGCACTTAGCATGTTTCACCACGCGTGTCGGTGCGGCGCGGCACAGTACCCGCCGAGGACTGCGCCTCATCACACATAAAGCGACGTGCAAGGCGGTCCCAGTGTATGGTGGTGCCTGCCACCACTTTATCCAATCGCTTGTGCAGTGACCGTTCATTCAGTCGGCGGGACCAGGTACGAATGGGGATCAAATGACTGTCCCCCAGCCCATCCACCAACACGAACTGATGACGGCCGTTGCGTAGGCCCAGCACCACGTTGCCCGCGTTAATATCGTTGGCATGTATATTCCAATCGAACAGGCGCCGGGCAAACTCATCGAGCAACGGTAAATGTGCCCCTAATTCCCCGGACCGCCACAGCGCACTAACGGAGGGGCCGATTCCGGCGTCGCCCAGATGAATGCGCTCATACACCACGCCTAGCCCGTAGTTGGTCGCGACAATGCCGCACCAGTTGGCCACTGGCGGTTCAGCCTGCCGCTGCACCTGCTGACGCTTGAGCTCCAGATAGGCGGCATATTCGCGCAGCAACGGTCGTTCGCGCAAGCTAGGCAGCACCCGGTGTAATCCGCGTTTCGCCCGCTTCCAGGCATTGCGCGGCGCGGGCCGCGAAGTGCGATATACCTTAATAATCAATGCAGGATCGAACGGGGCAACAAACAGCATGCGGTGGGTACCCTGCGCCAACGGCGTCTCGCCCTCCAACAACAAGATTTCTGATTGCCACGCCACGCACTATTCTCCTGTAGATGGCCCGACCACAGCGGACCACAATGCGACCAGTTCCTGCGGAGTGGCCTGGCCTGTTTCTCCTAATTTCTGTAACGCGATAGCAGCTGTGCAAGTGCCCACTCGTGCGGCTTGCAAGGTGGTCGCCCCCGCCACCAAGGCTGCGGTAATCCCCGCCAGAGCCGCGTCGCCGGCACCCGTGACGTCCACCGATCGGCCGACCAGGTCGATCGCCGGTATCGCGTGCACGCCGCCCTGGTCCGCCACGAGCATCCCGCGTGCGCCCCGCGTCACAAATACCGGTCGTTGTTGTGCAGCTTGCAAGGCCATGGCCGCCGTCCGCACCTGCTCATCCGCCGGAACCGTGGCCGTAGCGGGTGAGGCATCGCATAATCGCAGCGCTTCCTGCTCGTTGATTTTAAGATGACAATCACCGTACCGCTGCGCCGGATCGCGCACATCGGCGATGACGAGCGGCGCGTCGGATTGTGTAAACCAAGTCGCAAGTTGATTTTGCACAGGGGCCGTATGAATACTCGCGGGGGATTGGGCATTGATAATCAGCGCATCCAACGTTGGCCAACAGGCCTCCAGTGCCATTAACAGGCGCTCAGCCGTCGCAGCCGCCAGCTGATTAAAATCGCCAAAATCCCAGCGCGCCATTTCTTCGCCGTCCTGGCAAGGCTTGATATAGGTCACGGTGTTCCAATCCTGTTCCTGGCAAACCATGCCCGCCTGATTGATCCCCGCACCTTCCAGCAGGCGTAACAGTTCCCGCCCCAAAGGATCGGCACCGACCACGCCGAACGCCGATACGCGTCCCACACCGAGGGCCATCAGGTTCATGGCCACATTAGCCGCCCCCCCGCCAGCATAGCGTTGCTGCGCAATAGGCTGCGTACGCTTGCCGGTTTCCAATGAGGGCACACCCGCCTCCAACCGCAGATCCCAGTAGCCATCCACCGCAAAGTCACCAACCACGCCGATATGCTGGATCGGCAAGCGGGCCAACCAAGCGTGCAACTCGTCCATCGCCGCACGACCAGCCTCATCCGCAGTACAGCCACCCTTAAAAGAATCCATTGCTACAACCATCTTCATCGCCACAGGCTATGCAGGCAGTTTAGCGGCACAGGCCTGCATGAATTGAGCGGCCCGTTCAATCTCCTGCGCGGCTTCCTCCTTGTTGACCCTGATGTTATCCCCAGTCATAGCGGCTCTCCCGTGCGGTCGACTTCCAATGCAAACTGTCGTTCCTGCCGTTTCAATCGCTCAAATTCCGATTCCGGCAACACCAGCGGCTGAATCAGCAGCCCGGACCGGGCGATCCCCAGCGAAGTAGCCTGCTTGATGATCCAATCCATATCTTCAGGATTCACTCGGTCCAGCAAGATCAGCACATCGATATCGGATTCGGTCGTCCAATCCCCACGCACGGCCGAACCGTAGAGCAGCATTCGCCGCACACGGTCGGCGAACTTTGCGCGGACGGATTGCGCAAATTCCTCCGCCAGCTTGCGAGCGCGCACAACATCCGCCGCCCAGCGGTCTATGGGCAATGCCGATTTCATGGCCACAGGGTAAGCTAATACCACTGAACAGGCAACCGTGATTGAGCCTACTCGAGCCGATTGCGTTGTTGGGAGGGTGCGTGAATAGAGGCTGAAAAGAGGGTGGTGAATTTTAGTCCCCAGATTGGCGTCGAAAACCCCAACGTTTTTGAGTAGAGGAAGGGAAAATGCGGATTTTTCGGCCACAACGCGCGTGACGGGGGTATTCATTACGATGAGAGCGCTGGCGAACACCCAGCCGCACTGGACACCGTGACAAGCCGCACGCTCGCCTGCTGTCATTTTGAGCGGAGCGTAGCGTAGTCGAAAAATCTCGTTTGCCGCCAAGCCGTGTCGCCTTTTAATCCGTTCTCAATGCGATGGTAGCTGGCGCGATTCTAAGATGTCGGCAAGCTCGACATGACCAAGTCCTTTCAGGCTCCACAACAGCCTCCACACACGCTCCTCCCAAGCAATTACTCCCTCAATTTCTTACAGCGCAATCGGCTCCCCCTACTCCAGATGACAGGCCGCCCCATGTCCGGGCGCGGACTCTTCAAGGATGGGCCGCTCGCGGCGACAGATGTCCATGACGTGCGGGCAACGGGTATGAAATGGGCAACCGCTGGGCGGATGGGTGGGATCGGGTGGCTCGCCCTGCACCGCCTCCGCCCGTCGCGTACGCTGGCCCGGATCGGGTTGCGGCGAGGCGGCCAGCAAACTCTGGGTATAGGGATGGCGGGGCCGCCGACATACGTCGTCACGCCTCCCCCACTCCACCAAGTGTCCCAGATACATGACCCCGATCCGATCACTGACGTATTCCACCACGCTCAAGTCGTGCGCGATGAATAAGTAGGTCAAGCCATGTTGCCGCTTCAAATCCAACATGAGATTGAGGATTTGCGCCTGGATGGACACATCCAGAGCCGCCACCGGCTCGTCGGCCACTACAAAGTCGGGCTTCAATGTCAAGGCGCGCGCGATCCCGATCCGCTGCCGTTGCCCACCGGAAAAGACGTGCGGAAAGCGTTCCAGTGCGTCCACCGGCAGCCCAACCTGTTCAATCACTTCGCGTACACGTTGCTGGCGCTCCGCCCGGGGCACGCCCTGCGCCTGCAACGGTTCTTCCAGTATCCGGCGCACGCGCAGGCGCGGATCAAGCGAGGCGTGCGGGTCCTGAAACACCATCTGAAAGCGACGCCGTAGTCGGCGCAATTCCCGGGGCGAACAGCGGTCCAGGGACGTCCCGTCAAACACCACACGACCACTGGTCGGCTGGAGCAGAGCCACCAGCAGCCGGGCCAGTGTTGATTTCCCGCAACCCGACTCGCCGACCAGGCCCACCGTTTCCCCGCGCGCAATGGTGAACGACACATCGTCCACCGCCGTGAGGGTTTCCCGTCCCACCGTAAACGTCTTGTGTACCTTGTCCACCGTGACCAATGCACTCATGATGCCGCCTCCGCCGGCAACGGATCGGCCGGGAACCAGCAGGCGGCTCGTTGTCCCGCGTGAGCGGTACTGCGCAAGTCGGGGCGGGTCCCGCAACGGTCCTTTACGTGCGGACAGCGCGGCGCGAAGGGACAGCCAGCGGGTATCCGCTGTAGATCCGGCGGACGCCCAGGAATGGGCTGTAGTCGTTTGTTGTGGCCGGGACGCGGCAAACTAGCCAGCAGTCCTTGCGTGTAGGGATGCTGCGGGTGGGCTAACACATCATCCACCGTTCCTTCCTCGACGATGGTCCCGGCATACATTACCGCCACCCGGTCACACCAACCGGCCACCACACCGAGATCGTGCGTGATCAAGATCATGGCCGCCCCATTTTCCCGGCGGTACGCCGCCATCCGGTTCAGAATCTGCGTCTGCACCGTAACATCCAGCGCCGTCGTGGGCTCGTCGGCGATCAGCAACTTGGGTTGGGCACACAGTGCAGCTGCCAACACGGCGCGCTGTCGCATTCCGCCACTGTACTGGTGCGGATATTGG
>PWVE01000031.1 GCA_003562335.1 PVC group bacterium | reverse complement strand
CGTTTCCTCGACACGAAATGTCCCCCGCCGACTGGCACGACCCAACGTGACATACGCGAATGCAAAGCCAGCCACATATGCCAGACCGTACCAACGGATCGCCAGTGGTCCCCAGAGATGAATCAACACCGGATCCAGCGCATGAACATAATACGGCACTTCCATGGATCACACATAGCGTAATGCGGTCTGTTTGTGCAAGGGATTACGGATTGCAGCCCAAGGCAAACGCATCTAAGTTATGCAAGCAATGAAACACAACGGGTCATTTTAATTTGAATTTTGCAAAAGAGATTGCATCTTTAGTGCACGACGGCTGGCATCTTTACCGACAACCTAGTTTGTTTGCCTTTTATCAGGCAACCTATTGCCTATGATCACAGATACATCCAGTTTAGCTACAGCGGAAGCGGCGTTGGTTGAAGATCTATCGATGTTCGACGATTGGAACGATCGCTATGAGTACATTATTGGCCTGGGACGCGATCTACCGCCCTACCCCGACGCGCTCCGCACCGAAGACCGTGAAGTGCATGGTTGCCAGTCACAGGTCTGGCTTGACGCACAACACCAAGACGGACACTGCTATTTCCAAGCCGACAGCAATGCCCTGATCACTAAAGGGCTGGTGGCCATGCTTGTTAATTTGTATAACGGGCGCACACCTGCAGAGATTGAATCGGCCACCCTTGATTTTCTGCGCGGCACCGGTTTGGCAGCGCATTTAACACCAAGTCGCGTTAATGGCCTGCAAGCCATGTTCAAACGTATCAAACAACAAGCAAAAGGAGGACATCATGACGCAACAACTTAATACACTACTCAACCGCCGACATTTTTTGAAAGCCAGTGTGTGGGCTACGGCGGGCGGCGTGCTGGCGGGCTGCACCCGGCGCCCCGCACAGGCCTACACCGCCCCGCCTCCGGTATCCGGGAACGATGCGGCCGGTGCGCTGACGCTACCGGATTTGCCTTATGCCTACGACGCACTGGAACCAACCATTGATGCCCGCACGATGGAGATTCATCATAGCCGGCATCATGCGGCCTACACCAATAACGTGACCCGGACACTGGAAGCACACCCGAATCTTGCGGCGCAACCGTTGGAATCCTTGCTGGTTGATATTCCTGCCTTGCCCGCTGACCTGCAAGCAACCGTGCGCAATAACGGTGGCGGCCATTGGAACCACGAATTGTTCTGGGATAGCATGCACCCGGACGGAGGGGGGCAACCCGGCGGCGAACTGGGTCGGCAGCTGGAAGCCACGTTTGGTGACTTTGAATCGTTCCAGTCCCAATTTAACCAAGCGGCACTCACACAATTTGGTTCGGGCTGGGCTTGGTTGATTGTGACCGCCGACGACCAGTTGGCGGTGACGGCCACACCGAACCAGGACAACCCCTTAATGCATGGGCTAGTCCCGAAAACGGGCCGCCCGATTCTGGGAATCGATGTCTGGGAGCATGCGTATTACCTGAACTATCAAAACCGCCGCGGCGACTACGTCGAGGCCTGGTGGGACGTCGTGAACTGGCCACACGTGGCGGAACTCTACGCAGCGGCCCGCGCGCTCAAAGCCTAACGAGGTTCGCCCGAGACCACACAGGACATCCGGCGCATGGCTTCAGGGCTGGTCATTATTCCCACCTACAACGAGCGGGACAACGTTGCGGCCCTGAGCCAGCAAGTCCTGAAGGCCTGCCCGGAAGTTGAGGTGTTGTTTGTGGACGACAACTCGCCTGACGGCACGGGCGTCTTGCTTGACGAACTTGTGGCGGCTGAGCCGCGCATACATGTCTTGCACCGTTCCGCGAAGCAGGGGCTGGGCCGCGCTTACGTCGCGGGTTTTGATTGGGCGCTGGAACGTGACTTCACGTTTATCTTTGAGATGGACGCTGATTTTTCGCACGACCCGCGCGAAATCCCGAACCTGCTCGCGCAGGCGCAGCAAGCCGATGTCGTGCTGGGCTCGCGTTACGTAGACGGTATCCGCGTGATTAACTGGCCGCTGCACCGGCTTATCCTGAGCCGAACGGCCGGCTATTATGTCAAATGGGTCACCGGCATGCCGTTCAGCGACCCGACCGGTGGCTACCGCTGTTACCGGCGCACCGTGCTGGAGGCGCTGCGAGGGGAACGCATCAAGGCCCAGGGATACGCTTTCCAGATCGAAATGGCCCATACGGCCTGGATATCCGGTTTTCAGGTGGTCGAATGGCCCATTACCTTCGAAGACCGCCACTCGGGCACCTCCAAAATGGGGGTGGGTATCGTGCGTGAAGCCTTGTGGCGCGTATGGAAATGCTGGTTCCGGGCCGGCCTGCGCCGCCGCCCGCGCGCCATCCACGCGGCCAGTATCCGACAAACAGGCGAACCCGCCACCATCACTGAAACGGCCTCATGAATGTCAAGTCGGCATCTGGCCAAGTTGCTTGAATCCGAATGGGCGACCCCCACGCCCGACACCCAGCGCTGGGTCGGCCATCCCGCTGGCGACCGCCACATATGGGACCTGCCTAAACCCGCTGCGTCGCCGCAACAGGTCGTGCTGGCGGTAGGCCCGGAAGGCGGCTGGTCACCCCGCGAGCTGACCCTGTGGGAATCGCACGGCTTCACCCCCATCACGCTGGGACCACGCACATTACGTACCGATGTCGCATGCATTCATTTGGTCGGCTTAGCCCACCATTATTTGCAAGGGGGAGCATTGTAGCCGGAACGCCCTGTTCCACTCAACCGGGGCGGAAGTGATCCGAGCCAATTGCGCTGGCCAACACCTGGCCACGCTGGGCACCGTGATAAGCCGCGCGTTTGCCTGTTGTCATTTTGAGCGGAGCGGCCTGTCGCGCCGTAGCCCGTCTTCGGCGAAGGCGGAAGCGGAGTCGAAAAATCTCGTTCTCCGCCGAGCCGCGTCGCCTTTAATCCGTTCCCAACGCGACGGTGGTTGGCGCGATTCTGAGATGTCTCGGCAAGCTCGACATGACCAAGTCCCTTCATACTCAACAACAGCCTCCACCCACGCCCCCCCATGAAAGTACTCCGTCATTTTCTTGCAGCGCAATCGGCTTGGGTGCCCCGTCCGTATTTTCTAGGGAATGATGATACAAGAAGCGTGCATAACTGTAGCCGGGCACGCTGGGCCTGGCGGCCGCCCCCATCCGCCTTCGCCGCTTCGCGGGCTTTGCCGGGACAAGACGTGGGCGGCCACAGTTCCGGTTGCGGATGATTTCTGCATTGGGTTGAGGGCATAAGCGCGCCTCACTGTTGCAGATTGTCTATGTCAGCCAAATCCTGCAAACGGCCCGAGGAACGTTTAGCCGTGATTAAATCCTTCGCATCAATGAACGGAACCATAATGTCACCCATCATTGTTTTCGCGCGCCTAGTGTAGGCGTCGGCAAACGACAACCTACCCACACTACAGAGCAAATCTATGCGATTCGGAGGATGTCCCAGCTGGATGACGACCTGCGGATCGGAAAAGTCAGCGGCAGTGACCCCGAGGGAACTGAAACCAAAGTCATCCAGCGCTTGTACCAAGCGGCTGATATTATCTTCTGCCGGGTCTATCCAAAGATCAATGTCCCTGGTGTACCGGGGAAAGCCGTGAAAGGCCACGGCATACCCCCCGATCACTAAATAGCGCACTTCACGGGCGTTTAACGCGCTTAAGAATTCTTTGAAATCCTGGCTGAGCATGACCGTATTTCCATGCGTTATACTCGGAACGAATCAACTCGAGGGCCGCTATCCGCTCCTGGGGTGACTGTGATCGCCAATACAAAGCTTCATCGCGCGGATCGGTAGTCTTCTTCCGTTTTACGGTGGCTGATATCATACATAAATCCAATCTCGCTCTAGGATTTAATTATGCACTAAACCACGCGCTTAAGCAACGTTCCATTCCTACTTCACCGCCGCCCATTTGGCCAATTGCGCTAACAGGCCTTTCACCGCCGCTTGCGCATCAGTCGATTTCAACTCCCCGTCCTCATCAAAGGCTTCCATCGCCTGGCCCAACGCGAATTGCGCAGGCAACACCAACGCGCTAACGTTCAGCAAGATCGCGCGCAAATGGTTCAAGGCGCGGATGCCGCCCAACCCGCCCGGCGACGCGCTCAGCAGCGCCACGGGCTTTTCGTTCCACACCTTGCCGGGATCTTCCGCCCCACCCGGGCGCGATGTCCAGTCGATGGTATTCTTCAATACCGCCGAAACGGACGCATTGTACTCCGGCGACGCCAGTAACACCGCATCATGTGACGCGATTAATTGCTTAAGCTTGAGAGCGTTGGCCGGCAGCCCTTCCCGCTCTTCCAAATCACCGTCGTAAAGCGGCAAGGCATATTCCCGCAAATCAATAATGTTCACGGTCAACCCCGCGTCAACGGCCAAACCCGCCGCCGCCCGCAACAACTGTCGATTAAACGACCCCTCACGGGTACTACCGGCGAATCCCAATACTTTCAATTGTGCACTCATTTTGTGAACTCCTTTTTATACGTTTGTTCTTTGTGTGCTAAGATGTTTGCCCGATACTGTCGCACGTCAAGCATGAACATTACGAATATTCATCTAAAAAAGGGACGGAACGGTATTCGCCGACTGGCGGCTAGCGTGCTGGGCCTGGTGGTGCTCGCCGTTGCGGGCGGGTGGTTGGCCGACTACGGACACGCCCGCTGGGTAGCGCGGTGCCACGCCGCCTGGGAAGCCGAAATCGAACGCGACGCGGACGGCATTCGCCCGGGCTTTACCGCCTGGCAGCAAGGAGAAGGCGAAGTGGCCCTGCTCTTTGTGCACGGCTTTGCCGGGGCCCCTTCCCTCTTTACTCCGTGGGGAACGTATTTCGCGGATCGCGGCTACACCTGTGTCGCCATTCGCCTGCCGGGTTTTGGGGAGCCGCTGGAACAAGCCGCCCAAATCACAGTCGACGACTGGGTACAAGCCGTCCACACCGCTGCCCGTGAACTGCACGCCGACCACGAACAAGTATGGATCGTGGCGCATTCCCTGGGCGCCACCCTGGCCGTGCAGCTAGCCGCCCACCAACCGGAATGGGTGGACGGACTAATTTTATTCGCCCCCTTGTTCAAGATATCGTCCGCACGCAGTCCATGGCTATCGCCGCCACGCTGGTACCGTTGGGGCCGCCGAGTCACACGACACACCACGTTTATCGAGTCCGCCCTGCCGGTAGACGCGCACGACCCGCAGCTCGCGGACCAAATCCAACGCGACCGCTACATCCCGTGGGCGATTTACGATGCCTTGTTTCAGGTGCTAGCGGCCATTCCTCTGGCGACGGATTTGGGGGACACCCCGGTTTGGATTGCGCTGGCGGCCGACGACGAAATTATAGATAACGCCGCCGTGCATGATTGGTTTGACCCCATCGCACAGCCGCCGAACGTACTGGTGGAACAATCCCCGGCCGGCCACGTCCTGCCCCGGGATACCGGCTGGCAAAGGCTCCGCGAAAAAGTAGATATTTTTTTAAATCAGTAGTTGACTTTCACGCACGGATACCCTAAGGTCCCGCCTCTGATTTTCCTGGAACGGCCCCGGTGGGCCTTCACCCCTGACAAGTAATGGATTGGTTATGGAAGCGTATGCAATTATAGAAACGGGCGGTAAACAGTACCGCGTGCTCGAAGGCCAGGAGCTGGTCGTGGAACGGCTGGCTGCCGAGGCGGGTACCGAAGTGACGCTGGATCGGGTGTTAGCCCAATCGGACGGAACCACCTTGGCGGTGGGAACCCCGGTTGTGGAAAAGGCCGCCGTGAAAGCGGAAGTACTGGAGCATTTCCGCGGCCCCAAGGTAGTCTCTTTCAAAAAGAAACGGCGGAAAGGCTACAAACGCAAACAGGGACACCGCCAGGAACAGACCCGTATTAAGATCCACTCGCTCAGCGGCAGCGCCGCCCCTAAGGCCGCCGCCGCGACGCAAACCACAGCAGAGGTAAACGATGGCGCATAAAAAAGGACAAGGAACCAGTAAGAACGGGCGCGACAGCCGGGGACAACGGCGGGGCGTGAAGCGTTATGGTGGCCAGGCGGTGACCGCCGGCAGCATCCTGGTGCGTCAACTGGGCACCAAGTTTGTGCCCGGCGCCAATGTGGGCATGGGGCGTGACTTCACGCTGTTTGCGCTCAAGTCCGGCGTGGTCGAATTCGACAAACACGGCAAGCGCGTCAACATCCGCGAATTGACTCCGGCCTGAAAACCGTCACCTTTAAAGATCGTGTCCGCCTCTATGTCACCGCCGGTGACGGCGGCGACGGCTGCGTGGCGTTCCGCCGGGAAAAGTATGTGCCGCGTGGCGGCCCGGCCGGTGGCGACGGGGGCGACGGCGGTTCGGTCTACCTGCAGGCGTCGCCCCACGCCAATTCTTTGCTCGATTGGTACTATCGCCCCCATCAACGCGCCGGGGACGGCGGACGCGGACAGCCCAAGGATTGCCATGGCAAAACCGGAGCGGACCTTGTCATGGACGTCCCCTGCGGCACCGTGGCCTGGGACGCTGATAGCGGGGACCGCATCGGCGAGGTCGTTCAGGAAGGTGAGCGCCTGCTGTTGGCGCAAGGCGGTAAAAAAGGACTGGGCAACAAACGTTTCGTCACGTCCACCAACCAAGCCCCGCGCGAATACACGCCCGGCACGCCCGGCGAAGCCCGCACAATCAATCTTGAGTTGAAATTAGTGGCCGACGCGGGACTGGTCGGCTATCCCAACGCCGGCAAATCCACGCTGCTCAGCCGTCTGACCCACGCC
Source organism: PVC group bacterium (assembly GCA_003562335.1). Classification (GTDB taxonomy): domain Bacteria; phylum Verrucomicrobiota; class Kiritimatiellia; order SLAD01; family SLAD01; genus SLLF01. Next base: position 3,065 of record PWVE01000031.1, on the reverse strand, counting down.
AAACCCAAGGTGGCCGCCTATCCCTTCACTACCCTGAATCCCGTCATTGGTGTGCTACAAACCGCGACCTATCAAACCGTGAAAATCGCGGATATCCCCGGCTTGGTGGAGGGGGCACATACCGGGGTCGGCCTCGGACACGACTTTCTGCGTCACATCGAACGCACCCGGTTTCTGCTATTGGTACTCGATATGGCCGGAGTGGATGGGCGCGATCCCGTCGAGGATTATCACGGGCTCCTGCACGAGTTGGCCGCCTACAATCCGCAGCTGAAAGACCGGCCGCGCATCGTGGTGGCCAACAAGATGGATTTGCCTGCCGCAGCGGAGCAGCTGCAGGCCTTCAAACAAGCCACCGGCCTCGACCCTATCCCCATCAGTGCCCAGGACGACCAAGGCATCGACGCCGTGCGCAAGGAATTATGTTCATTAATATTCCCATGGGCCAAAAGGTAGGGCGAGCTCACCGAGCAAGCCGCTGAGCTGGTGTGGATTATTCTCCAATATCACCAATAGCTTTTGTGCAGATGATTTTAGTCCGGACCGAGCGAGCTTTTTCGCATTACGCTTTGCCTGTTTCGTGTAGACGATAGACCATTTCACCAGTCCAAGTCCTTGTCACACTTTTCTATCGGGGTTTTCATTCCTTTTACGATGGATTCACGCATGCCGGGCATACTTGTCAAATGAAGGGTTTCCTGAATTGATCGCTAGTCATCCTCCGACACAAGAATGGCGGCATTACGCTTCCCGGATATCTGGATAGGCGCATGCGACTCCGCGATATCATCCAATAGCGTGTATAACTGTTTTCTGGCTTCAGTGGCAGTAATCGCAGTCATGCCTCACCTCAGTACGCCATGTACGCCACAACAGCTTGGTGTCAATGGTGATTTTCAGGCGAACGGAAGCTGTTGACCATATCATGTGCTGGATTGCAGCGAGCTTGCTCGCGGAAGTCCAGTGCGTGATTCGGTCCCTAATCCGTAAATAAGGTCTTGGGCGGTTGACGATAACGGGCGCGGACCACGAGTAGAATGCGTTTAATCGCCCAGCCAGCCGCCCTCTCCAAAACAAACCGCAGCTTCTTGCGCGCCACGCCGTAGGCTTTGCGAAGGCGGGAACCATCGATTAGTCACCGACCGCTCGAAGACTCGCAGTCGGCACTAATCCTTGTTTTGTTCGGCTCCATTTATATTTACAACCTAAAGACCTTATTCTGCGCTCATTGATTATTCTCATACACTCCGTTTTCAATGCCATTGCCGCCCTCATCGTTGAGGAAGTGTCCACATTCAATGAACACAACTCCCGAATCGTCTATTCGATATATTAACCCAGCCTTATTTACAAGATCCTTGAGGGCATCATAAACGGAAATCCGGCGCATATTGATAGTCCTTGGCAGGGCGTGGCCCGCGCCGCACAAAGGCACGCGCTTTTTGCCCGGACCCCAGTCGTCGTTTGGTGATGGCGTGCGTTCAACAAGTGTTGCGCGCTCTATACAAGGCAACGATACGACTATCTCAATTTTTTCGCCGTCAGGTTCAAACACTCTGCTCACTTCCATAAGAAACTCAACTGCGGTATTTATGTTGGGGTGAGTCAAGTATAGGCGGGGTATAATCATTTCCTGCATGCGCTGTTTGGTGGCACCAGCAACATTTTCACTTTTCTCCACTTCTGTACACGGGTAGACGCAGCCTGTATGAATATGATCGCTCCCAGCACTGGAGCACACACCCATGATCATAACCAGTATTAGAGACTGCTTCTTCATCTACACTTTCTAGACTTGCCGAACGATTAGCGTTTTATCCGAAGTGCCGCCGATTTTCCGCGTGGTCTTGTGCGGGACGTTTTCCCGGCGGCATTTCGGATAAAACGTTGGAGGCTCTTGCAAAACCTCCGAGGTCGACACGGAGGTCGACCCTTTGGCAAATAAACTGGCGTATTTTGCAGATTCCGGAGGGGCAGGCTCCGTCCTGCCCTCATGAATGGGAGGTTTTGCAAGAGCCTGCGTTGTTGAACGGAGCCGCGGTGGCCCTGCTCAACCAATGTGGGACTTATAGCGCGTTTTCAGGAGGTGGGGCAACACCGTTTTCCCTCTGTGGACGCGTAGAATGACGTCCCGAGTACCGGATGCCGGGCGGAGGCGGCCCGTACCAAGGCGGAAGGGTCGGATTAATGGCCCGATTTGCGGACAACGGACAGACCGGGCCATGGCGGCTGGGGTGGATCGCCGATAATTGGGTCGGGATGGTGTGTAAGGATCATTCATGCCGCCTCCCTGCCTGTGCGGCCACGGCAGACAGGCGGCGGGGCGCGGGGCTGATGGACATCGACGAGCACCAAGGCCGCCTTGGCGCAACACGGACAGGTGGGAGCGGTCGGCGGCGCGGGCGGTTCTCGTTCGGGCGGCGGTACGCCGATGGATTGGCGGATGGCGCGAAGGTTTTCCCGGCGCACGTTGCGACCCATCCAACCGCAGAAGCGGATCTTCTGCATGCCTTTGGGCAGGATATGCAGCAAGAACCGGTGGATGAAAGTCGCGGCGGGCAGCGTTTTCGTCTTTTCCACGTCGCCGTCGGCCCGGTCCCGGTACCGGAAGGTGACCTCCTTGAAGAACAGGTCGATCAAGGCCTTGCGGTTGTAGCGGATCAGCGGATTGAGTCTGTGCGGCAGGGTGAAAACGACATGGAAGTACGGGACCGGCAGCAGCTCACGCATCCGCTTCCGAAGCCATCGCTCCCGCGCCGCGCCCTGGCAGGTCGGGCAGTGCCGGTCCCGGCAGGAGTTGTAGAGCACGGTCCGGTCACGTAACGGGGACATACCATACTCCTTATTGTTCCCGTCAACGGACCATCCGTAAACGGGTTCAACAAGGTGTACACCCCAAAACACAAAAAAACGCTACGTAGATAATCAGTCCCCATCCGCGAAGCGGTTCAGTTCAACTGGGGACGGGTTCCGTCATGCCCCTGTGAGGGCGACACGGAGGTCGCCCCTCCTGCGTTGTTTCCGGGTGTGGCTTTATTACGTTGGCCAGCCGGGGGCAAGCGTGG
>PWVE01000122.1 GCA_003562335.1 PVC group bacterium | reverse complement strand
CTGGATCGAGACGGCGGATCAGATGGATTGGTGGTTTGTCTACGGGCCTGAGTTCGATGCGATCGTTGCGGGGTTGCGACGGTTGACCGGAGCGGTTCCCATGCTGCCGCGTTGGGCGTACGGCTTCTTTCAATCGCGGGAACGGTATGAGACGCAGCGTGAACTCATCGAGACGGCTCAGCGATTCCGGGGACTTAGCGTTCCGCTCGATGGCATTATCCTCGATTGGGACAGTTGGCCTCCCGGCCAATGGGGACAGAAATCGCTTGATCCCGACCGGTTTCCGGATACGGAAGGGTTGGTACGCGAGCTCCACGGTCTCGGCGTAAGGCTTATGGTGAGCATCTGGCCCCACCTGAACGAGGGGGGGGAGGATCACCGTGAGATGGCGGAGGCCGGTTATCTCCTCGCAAATAATCAGACCTATGACGCCTTCAACGAAGCCGCCCGGAACCTTTACTGGAAGCAATTGCGTGAAGGCCTCTTTGACCAAGGAGTTGATGCGTGGTGGTGCGACTGCACCGAGCCGTTTCAGGCAGACTGGCAAGGCTCGGTGAAGCTTACCTCATGGGAACGAATGCTGCTCAACACCGACGAGGCGAAAAAGTACTTCGATCCCGCCTTGATCAACGCCTATTCGCTCTTCCATACGCAGGGAATCTATGAGGGACAGAGAACGGTTTCCAAGGAAAAGCGCGTGGTCATCCTTACCCGGTCCGCCGCACCGGCGCAGCAGCGCTACGGAGCGATCACCTGGTCGGGCGACACCGCAGCCCGCTGGAGTCGCCTGAAAAAACAAATCGCCGACGGCCTGAACTTTACGGTCACCGGAAATCCCCGTTGGACCTGCGATATCGGTGCGTTTTTCGTCAAGCCCGGCGTCCAATGGTTCTGGGACGGGCTCTTCCCCGCTGGCGCTTCGGACCCGGGTTACCGGGAGCTCTATGTCCGCTGGTTCCAGCTGGGAACATTCCTCCCGATGTTCCGTTCGCACGGGACCGACACGAACCGGGAAATTTGGAATTTCGGGAGTCCCGGAGAAGTTTGGTATGACACGATCAAAGCCTTCACCGAGCTCCGCTACCGGTTGTTGCCCTACATCTATTCCTGCGCCGCCCGTGAATCGCTGGAAAACTATACCATGCTGAGAAATCTGGCCTTCGATTTCCGCGGCGATCCGCAGGCGCGATCAATCGACGATCAGTTTATGTTCGGTCCCGCCTTCCTGGTTTGCCCGGTAACCTTTCCGATGGAGTGGGGGCCCGGGTCGACTCGACTTGCAGGGGTAGCGAAGACCCGCCGCGTCTATCTTCCTGCAGGGACCGATTGGTACGATTTCTGGACCGGGCATAAAGAAAACGGTGGACGCTTTATCGATGCCGAGGCACCAGTCGAGCGGATGCCGCTGTACGTCCGTGCAGGGAGCATTGTTCCTTTAGGCCCGGTCGTAATGAACACCGACGAAGGCTTACATTCCGAGTGGGAAATCCTTGTCTTTCCCGGTACCGACTCGACATGTTCGATCTACGAGGACGCCGGTGACGGGTACGGGTACGAGGACGGAGAGTACTGCTGGACCGAGCTCCGCTGGGATGATGCCCGCCGGAGCTTGAGTCGCGGCCCAACCCGTGGCCGGTATGCGGGCCATACCGCTGCCCGCCAGTTCAAGGTGCGAGTCGCCGGCGCGGAGGACGGCTACGCTCCTCCCCCCGGTCCACCATTCCCGTGAAGCTGTACCCCACCCCGATCACGGTCCCGATGAGGAACCCGCAATGATACCACGACCTATCGCTGGGTGGCATGATCGTGTGGTAGAGGAATCATGGTGAGCTGCGGACCGTCGACAGGAGTAATCGGTGGTGGCCTGTTTTTTTGGCATGGCGTTGAGGCCCGCAAACAATCCCATGGTCAAATCCATTGACCAGTCATCGACATGCGACTTTCGCTCTTTCCCCGCCCGCTTCAACGCCAGCAATCCGCGAACGTTGGAAGTTCCGGGACGATTTTTTCCAGGCCGGTAATTCCCTCCGAATCGTCTACCGCTATCGTCGTACACTATCGTAATCCGCTTTTCCGGCCGTCTCTCAGTTTGCCCCCGCCTTCCTGTCCATTGCCGCTGACGATAGCGGACGATAATCAACCGGGACTTGCGAGGTGGGTGGTGCCGGTGGTAGCTTGGCCGCGCTTATGAAGGCCCACACTTCGCACGATACCCATCAAAAATATGCGGCTGGTCATCAAACCACCCCGGCTTGGCCACCGCGCGGTTTCAGCGGTTGGTTGATCCGGCGGGCCTTGCCGCCCAACACGCAACCCGGCCAACCCGGCGTGCGCGCACGCATCGGACTGGTGCAAGGGGTCGTCAGCGTGGCGGTCAACCTGATTTTGATGGCAATTAAGGCAGCACTCGGGTGGGTACTCGGAAGCGTGGCTTTGCTCGCAGATGCTATGCACAGCTTGTCCGATATTGGCAGCAGCGTGGTGATCGTGATCGGTTTTTTCTGGGCGCGCAAGCCGCGTGACAGCCAGCATCCCTACGGCCATGGACGTATTGAGCTCGTGACCGCCTTGGTGGTGGCGGTGCTCTTGATCGTGATTGCGTTGGAGTTTGTGCGTGTTGGGATCGGCCGGATCATTCATCCGCAACCGGTTCATGCGGCCTGGTGGATGTTGTGGATCCTGGCCGGCACCATATTCCTCAAGCAATGGGTGGCCCTGTTTTGTCGCCGGCTGGCCAAGGCCACGGATTCCACGGCCCTGGCCGCCGATTACTGGCATCATGTGGCCGACGCCCTCAGCACGTGGTTGGTGCTATTGGCTCTCCTCACCGCCCGCCTCGGCTGGGCCGGGGCGGATGGATGGGCCGGCTTGGTGATTGCCGGTTTCATCTTTTACACCGGTATTCAAACGGCCCGCGCCGCCATCAGCCCGTTGCTGGGTGAAGCCCCCTCCCCCGCCGATGTCGCCCGTATCCAACAGGCGGCGCTGGATATACCGGGCGTCCGCAATGCCCACGACCTCATGCTGCACACCTACGGCGAAGACCGCGTTATTTCCCTGCACATCGAGGTCGATGCCGGACTAACCGCGTTACAGGTTCATGATCTTTCAGAACAAGTGGAAGACCGGGTGGAACAAACGCTGGGCGGTAAAGCGATTGTCCATGTGGACCCGGTCGACCGTTCCCACCCCCAATACGAGCGTGCCGAGGACGTGCTGCAAAGCGTGGTGGCCGATCACGACCAATTAACGGAGTTCCACGATTTGCGCCTGGAAGGACCGCCCCATCGTTTAACCTTGTCCGTGGACGTCGTGGCCATCGCCGGGACGCGCGAAGCCGATTACCCTGCTATAGCCGAACGCGTTAAGCAGGCCATCGCCAAGGCCCTGCCGGATGATGCCCACGTCTCGGTCACGGTGGAAACGCCCTATCATATGCCGGGTCTGCCCCCGACCGGAAAATCGGCCGGACAATCCATTGACACGCGGGGGACAAAGTGATATAGGACCTCGCTTTTATCTGGATTGGGAGTATTCTAACGGGAAGGAAATTCAAAATGGCGGCTAAGAAAAAGACAACGACGAAGAAGAAAAAAGCTTCGGGCGCAAAGTCCAAAGCGACGGTAAAGAAGACCGCGCCAAAGGCCAAGGTCGCCAAGAAGAAAGCGGCAAAGTCCGTCAAGCAAGCAGCCCGCACAAAGGCCAAAGCCAAACCTGCGCGGAAACCCGCCAAGGCACCCGCCAAGAAGGCGGTCAAGAAGGTGGCTAAGAAGAAGACGCAGGCGAAAGCCCCGGCCAAGAAAGCGACCAAGGCCAAGAAGTCCGCAACCAAAGCGCCCGTGAAGAAAAAGGCCGTGAAGAAAGCGGTCAAGAAGGCGCGCCCGTCCAGTAAAAAGCCGAAAGCGACGGCGGCCAAAAAGAAGTCGACCCCCAAAAAGAGTGTCACGGCCCGCAAGCAGGCGCCGGCCAAAAAGACCGTCAAACGACCGTCCCGAAAACGTACGGCACCGAAGGCAAAACCTGCTACCCCGCCACTGGTCCGGCCCTCTCCGCTGCAGCGGCCCGATACAAGCTCCAAAAAAACGCGTAAGGGTAAAGCCGAAAAGAAGTTGACGAAGAAGGAATGCGAGCAGTTCCGTAAGCTGCTGTTGACTTTGCGTGACCAGGTAACGGACGGCATTAATTTTCTGACGGGCGATAACCTGAACCGGTCGCAGCGTGATGCGAGCGGTGATCTGTCCGGGTACAGTTTGCACATGGCCGATCAGGGGACGGACAATTACGACCGTGAATTTGCGCTTAACCTGGCCAGCTCGGAACAGGATATTCTGTATGAGATCGATGAGGCGATTCGCCGGATTGATGCGGGTACCTATGGGATATGTGAAATGACCGGGGAACCGATCGAACGGGCCCGGCTCAAGGCACTGCCGCACGCGCGCTACAGCGTGGCCGCGCAATCGGAAATGGAGCGGGGCCAAAAACGGTATCGGCCGTTCGGCCCAACAATCTCGCACGGAGGCGGTTGAACAACCTCGCCGGCCTATGGTCCCACTGCTGCTCACGATTGCCATCACGGTACTGGACCAAGCCACTAAGGCGTGGGTGCGCGCGGATTTTGCGCTGGGCGAGTCCCGCCCCGTCATCTCCGGCTTCTTCAATTTCACTTATCTGCGTAATCCGGGTGCCGCCTGGGGCTTGTTTGGCGGGCACAACACCTTTCTGACCGTACTCTCGGTGGTCATGTTGGGTGTGATCTGTATTTTCCGACGCTCTTTCCTGAGCGATACGTGGTCGCACCGGATCGCACTTGGCCTGATGGTCGGCGGGATCATCGGCAATCTGATGGATCGCTTCCGGTTTGGATACGTCGTCGATTTCCTGGACTTCCATATTGCCGGTTATCATTGGCCGGTCTTTAACGTGGCCGACTCCGCCATTTGTGTGGGGGTCGGCATCTACGTGGTGACCTCGCTCTGGATGGACGGCCATCCGCTGCATGGAAAAGACGATTCACCGCCTGCCGCATGAGCTCGCGCCTGTCACGTTCCGCCTATATCCTGACGGGCCCGACCGCCTCCGGTAAAACGGCGTGCGCCCACGAATGGGCCCGTGCCAACCATTGGCCCATTCTCTCGGCCGACGCCATGCTGGTTTACACCGGCCTGGATGTCGGCACCGCTAAACCGGACCTCCAAGCCCGCCGCGAGGTGCGCTATGGCGGCCTCGACTGCGTGACGCCGGATCAACCGTTCAGTGTCGGGGCCTACCTGGAAGTGGCCCGCGCTTTTCTGGCCACGCTGCCCGCCGATCAACCCCTACTGGTCACCGGCGGCACGGGCCTCTATATCAAGGCCCTGATTCGCGGGCTGGACCCGATGCCCGACATTCCGCCGGACATCCGGCGCGCAGTGGAAGCATGCTACGCCAGCGGAGGCGTCACCGCATTACAGGCAGCGTGCCAAGCCGAAGCGCCACTGCGCTATGCGGCGCTGAAGGATCCGCAAAACCCGCGTCGCCTGATGCGAGCCTTGGAACTGGCCCGGGCGGGCGCGCCCGAACCGCCCAATTCCCACCAGCAACCCCTGGACCCGACACCCTGCCTCTTGCTCGCCAGGCCACGCGATCAGCTGGACGCACGCATTACCGCGCGCGTGGATGAAATGTACGACACCGGGCTATTGGACGAAGTCCGGGCTTTGCGCGCACGCTATCCGCGCTGGTCGCCAACCGCGCAAAAGGCGATCGGCTATCAGGAAGCCGGGGCCGTGCTCGATGGCACCCTGACCGCGACCGAGGCGCGCGCACGCACCGTGCAACGCACGCGCCGTTATGCCCGCCGACAAATGACCTGGTTCCGCCATCAACTGGCCACCGTGGAAATCGAAATCAACGACGCCATGGCCCCGGCAGAGATGGTGGCCACCTTAGCCGCTCATGGAGATACGTATGGACCCGTCACCATCCAAGCCTGAACACAAACGCGAAACAGCGCTGCTGATCGGCGTGCAACAGCGGGGACAGACAGCGTCCGAGCTGGAAGAGACCCTCGACGAGCTGGCACAATTGACGGCCACGGCCGGCGGCGAAGTGGTGGGCCAGCAAATCTGCAGGGTGGACACCCCCCACCCCGGCCATTTCATCGGGCGCGGCAAGGCCGCCGAGATTGCCGAATGGATTGACATCCACCAGCCGGCCACGGTGATCTTCGACGACGAACTCTCACCGGCGCAAGGCCGGAATCTGGAAAAGATTTTCAAGACCAAAGTCATTGACCGCACCCAGATGATCCTCGACATCTTCGCCCAGCACGCCCGCACGCGTGAGGGGTGCCTGCAAATCGAGCTGGCCCAGCTGGACTATCTTCTGCCCCGCCTGCGCCGCATGTGGACTCACCTGGAACGGCAGCGCGGCGGCATCGGCATGCACGGTCCGGGCGAATCGCAGCTGGAAACCGATCGCCGCCGCATTGAAGAACGGATGGCCCGGCTACGCAAAGAACTGGCCCAGGTCCGGCGGCACCGCGAGGAATTGCGGCGCGGCCGCCGTCGCCACGGGTGGGCGCTTGCTTCGCTGGTGGGCTACACCAATGCCGGTAAATCCACGCTGTTGAACGCCTTGACCAACGCCAATGTAAAGGCCTACGACCAGCTGTTCGCCACCCTGGACCCCACCACCCGGCAGATCGACCTGCCCAATAACCAATCGATGTTATTGACCGACACGGTGGGTTTCATCCGCAAACTCCCTCACGGGCTGGTGGAATCGTTCAAGGCCACGCTGGAAGAAGTGGTCGAGGCCGATCTGCTCGTGCACGTGATCGACGCCGCCCATCCCCAGGTGGAAACACAGATTCAAGCCGTCAACGATGTACTCGCAGAAATCGGGGCGGACGGTAAGCCGGTCGTCCATGTACTGAACAAGATCGATTGCGATACCGGTCGCGTCGCCGCGCCCCGGCTGGCGCGCCGCCTGCCACACGCCATCCCATGCTCCGCGCGAAGTGGCGCCGGGCTGCCCGTGCTGCTTGACGAGTTGTGCGATTTGCTGCGACACCGCACGCAACGCGTGCGCCTGCAGTTACCGGTAAAGGAAGGGAAAATTATTGCCACTTTGCAGGGAACCGCTAATGTAGTCCGCCAGAAATACGAGGGCGACACGGCCTACATCGAAGCCGATATACCGGTGCGCTTGCACGGTACCGTCGCCCCTTATTTGGTGTCAGACAACCATGAATCTACTACGCCAGACCAGTGACGACGACGACGGGCCCACTTACCGCATTCATTCCGCCCCCATGCGGGATATTCCCGACCGGCTCCGGCCACGCGAGCAATTCGAGTATCTCGGGGCGGAAAACGTTCCCGACGCTACCCTGATCGCGCTGATTCTGCGGACCGGCCTGCGCGGCATGAACGTGGCGGACCTGGCCGAGCGCATTCTACGCCAGTACACAACATTGACCGCACTGGCCCAGGCCTCGGTCGACGAGTTGCGCGGCATTGCCGGTATCGGCCGGGTTAAAGCCCAGATGCTGAAGGCCTCGTTGGAATTGGCCCGGCGCTTGTCGCTGGAGGCTATCCCCGAAGATCACAAAATTGCCGCGCCTGAAGATGTCCTGATGGTCCTGCGCGAACGTGCGCGCCTGGCCGAGTCGGAGGTCTTCTGGGTATTACTGCTGGACACCAAACACCGCCTCAAACGGCCGCCGCTTGAGATTACCAAAGGCACCTTGAACGCCAGCCTGGCGCATCCGCGCGAGGTATTTAAGGAAGCGATCCGTTCATCAAGCGCGTCGATCGTGCTCGCGCACAACCACCCCTCGGGCGACCCCACGCCGTCGGCCGAGGACGTGCGCATCACCCGGCAATTGGTTGAGGCGGGGAAAATCGTGGATATTCACGTGCTGGACCATATTATTCTGGGCCGCAAACGCGGGGACGAACGACTCGATTATGTTAGCCTGCGCGAAACGGGAATGGTCGCCTTTCAATCATAAATTACGTCTTTTCAGAGGAGTTTTCCCATGTCGATTCATCCACAAGCCTATGTTGATCCGCAAGCCGATTTAGGCGCGGACGTCGTCGTCGGACCAGGTGCCGTCATCGAGGCCGGTGCCATCATCGGTACGGGGTGCCAAATCGGGCCACAAGCGGTGATCCGGTCCGGCACCACGCTCGGTCCGCGCTGCCGGGTTTATCCGTGCGCCGTTATCGGGGATGATCCGCAGGACTTTGCGTATGACGGGGCACCGAGCGGAGTTGAAATCGGCGCGGAAACCGTGCTGCGCGAGGGCGTGACTGTTCATCGCGGCACCAAGCCCGACACGGTTACCCGCATTGGCGACCGCTGCTACCTGATGGCCAACAGCCATGTGGCACATAACGGGCATCTCGGCCATGACGTTATCCTGGCCAACAATGTGCTGTTGGGCGGGTATGTCACCATCGGCGATCGCGCCTTTTTGAGCGGCAACTGCGTCGTGCACCAGTTCTGCACCGTAGGTCGCTTGGCCATGATGTCGGGCTTGTCCGGCTTATCCAAGGATTGCCCGCCGTTTTGCATTGTGCCGGACCTCACGTCCAACCGCGTGGCCGCCCTGAACACGGTGGGATTGCGCCGGGCCGGCCTGTCGGTAGAAGAGCGCACTGCGCTCAAACGGGCGTTTCACATGCTCTACCGCGAAGGCTTGAGCGTGTCACAAGCCATCGAGGCCATGCAGGCCGCCTTCCCCACGGGACCCGCCGCCGAACTCTGGCAATTCGCGGCACAATCCAAACGCGGTATCTGTAGCGGGTGATGCCTACGATTTCGCCCCCCGCTTGCAATTCGTCACGCGCGGGGTCTACACGGCGGAATACGTAAAAATGCACAGATCCTTCTTCAAGCGACTTCCCACTGCCAGCACATCGGGGATTTCCTTGAGCCACGGCAAGGACCCGGCCTGATGAGCCGATTGCGCTGTAAGAAATTGGTGGAGTAATTGATTGGGAGGAGCGTGTGTGGAGGCTGTTACGGAATCTTGAGGGACTTGGTCATGTCGAGCTTGCCGAGACATCTGAGAATCGCGCCGACCACCGTCGCATTGGGAACGGATTCGAAGGCGACGCGGCTCGGCGGAGAACAAGATTTTTCGACTACGCTTCCGCCTTCGCCGAAGACGGGCTACGGCGCGACAGGTCGCTCCGCTCAAAATGACAGTAGGCGTGCGTGCGGCTTATCACAGCATCCAGTGCGGCCAAGTGTTCGCCAGAGCTCCCATCGCAAAGAATCACCTCGTCACGCGGGTTATGGTCGAAAAAATAGCATTTCCCCTTCCTCCACTCAAAAACATTGGCGTTTTCGACGCCAATCTGAGGGATTGAAATCCACCACCCTCTTTCAAGCCTCTATTCACGCACCTTAACAACAGCGCAACCGGCTTCCGCGTGATTCGAATGGGGCAGATCAGAGGGGCGAAAGCCCGTGCATTTTAACATTGTGAGGGGAGAGCGTGCTCTCCCGACTTGGGCATTTTCATCCACCGAGGGACGCGGATTTAGCTTAGCGGTCGGGCAAGCGCGTGAAGTAGAGGAAATGGCGACTCTTTATTTCTGTGTCCTCAGGCAACGGCTATCCGTTGGTTTCATCTTCTCATTACCTTGCACGGCAGCATATTGGGCCAGCCATGTACATAGTTCCGCTTTTCAATATTTGGGTTTCGGGCTTCTTTCGTGCTTGGGTATTTGGGTGCTTTGTCATTGTTTACAATGGTTTACGCGTTTACATGACGGGCTCTTGCAAAACCTCCCATTCATGAGGGCAGGACGGAGCCTGCCCCTCCGGGAACCTGTGAAACGCGGCTGTTTTTTTACCGGAGGGTCGACCTCCGTGTCGACCTTGGAGGTTTTGCAATAGCCTCATGAATCAGCCCTGTTCACATTTGGCTT
>PWVE01000007.1 GCA_003562335.1 PVC group bacterium | reverse complement strand
GCTAGTGACATCTATCTTTTTATCCGTGAAATCCGTGCGATCCGTGGTTTCTTTCTTCGGTGGCAACAACGCTGCGTGGTTTTCGAATCCGTTCCCAACGCGACGGTGGCTGGCGCGATTCTCAGATGTCTCGGCAAGCTCGACATGACAAAGCCCTTTCATACTCAACAACAGCCTCCACACACGCTCCCCCGAAGCGCATACTCCATCAACTTCTTACAGCGCAACCGGCTCGGATGCGCTCCTGACGGACCCGCCTAGGCCAATGCGGTCGCCAAGCGATCGGCCACTTCCGCCACGGGAACCCGTTCCTGGCGCATGTCGTCGCGGTCGCGCCAGGTGACGGTCTGATCTTCCAGGGTTTGGAAGTCGACCGTCAGTCCGAACGGCGTACCCGCTTCGTCCTGGCGACGGTAGCGCCGGCCAATGGCCCCGGTTTGATCATAGAAAACGGGCCAGCTGGACTGCAATTGGCGGTAGAGCTTTTGCGCGGCTTCCACCAACTCCGGCCGGTTCTTGAGCAGGGGAAACACTGCGGCCTTGATTGGAGCCACGCGCGGTGTAAAGCGTAATACCGTACGCTCTTCGTAACCGGCGGGTACCGATTCACCAGGCTGGGCCGGCTGGATTTCGCCGGCGGTACCCTCTTTGGGAATCCATTCGACGGCATAGGCTTCGCACAACACCGCCAAGGCAATGCGATCCACGCCGGCAGACGGCTCGACCACGTGCGGGATGTAACGGGTGTTCGTGGCTTGATCAAAATATTCCAGCTTTTTCCCGCTGTACTCGCTGTGACGGCTGAGATCAAAATTGCCGCGGGCGGCGATCCCTTCCAGTTCTTGCAAGCCGAACGGGAATTGGTACATGATGTCGACGCAGGCGCTGGCGTAATGAGCCAGTTCCTCCTGCGGATAGACATATTGATCGAGATGTTCCGGGGCCAAACCGATGGTGGTGTACCACTTTAGCCGTTCGGCAACCCAGTAACGGTGCCACTCCTCGTCATCACCGGGCGGCACGAAAAACTCCAGCTCCATCTGCTCAAATTCTCGTGAACGGAAGGTGTAGTTGCGGGGATTGATCTCGTTGCGGAACGCCTTGCCGATTTGCGCAATACCGAAGGGCACCTTTTGGCGCGATACGGAGAGGACATTGTCGAACTGCGCAAAAATGCCCTGCGCCGTCTCCGGTCGCAGATAAGCCACCGACGAATCATCCTGGACCGGGCCGACAAACGTCTTGAACATGAGGTTGAATTGGCGGGCCTCAGTGAGTTCGCCCCCGCAGGACAACACGTTTTTGCTTGGTTTTTGGGGGCAGGTCGATGATTCCAACTGGTCGGCGCGGAACCGGCCTTTACAGGTCTTGCAATCCACCATGGGATCGGAAAAGCCTTCCAGATGGCCGCTGGCCTCCCAGATGCGCGGGTGCATGATAATCGAGGCATCCAACCCGACCACATCGTCGCGGCGCTGCACGGTATCCCGCCACCACGCATCCTTGATATTCTTTTTCAGCTCCACGCCGAGCGGACCGTAATCCCAGAAACCATTAATCCCGCCGTACAACTCGGAGCTCTGGAAAATGAATCCGCGTCGTTTGCACAGTGAAGCCAATTCCTCTAAATCGAATGATTTTTTATTCATAATGGGCGCAGTGTGGGCAAACCACCGCGCGGGGTCAAGCCCGGTCGCAGGGCAAACACATCTAAACTATGGTGACGGTTTGCGTCGCGGGACGCTTTGTATAAGCCTCAGTTGTTATGATCCTCTTTTCCCGCACCCTCAATTCCGAGGGCCACAGGTGCGGGAAGCGTCAGGTCATCATTATATTTCTTTTGCAGCTCCTGTAGCTTGGCGAAAAGTTCTGCTTTGATGGCGTGGCTTCCCGGTTGCCCGGCGAGATCGTTCAGCTCTAACGGATCCTCCTCGAGGTGGTACAGCCGCACTCGATTGGCTCTCGGGTAAACGATTAGCTTGTAACCATTATGACTGATCATGCGCTGCCGGTTCGTGTAGCAGCCGTAGATCGACGTGCGCATCGCTTCCGTTTCCCCCCGGATAAGCGGTGCGAGGCTGGAGAATTCAATCTCATCGGGAATAGGGATGCCTGCCCACTCCAAGCTAGTGGGAATGATATCGTGATAATAGATAGGCGCTTCGATCCGATGATCTTCCGGGATACCCGGCCCGGTGATGACAAAGGGGGCGCGCATGCTATGTTCATACATGTTCTGCTTGCCCACCAATCCATGCTGTCCAACAGCCAAACCGTGATCGGCGGTGAAGATGACATACGTGTTGTCCGCCTTACCCGTCGCCTCCAGTGCGTCCAGGATGCGACCGATTTGCGTGTCCATGTGGGAGATGATGGCGTAATATTCCTGCCGGTGGACTTTGATCGCGTATTCCGTGCGGGGGAAGGGGCCCAGCCGTTCGTCCCGCAATCTCCGTCCGGAACCGATTTCCTCGTTGTAGGGGTATTCCGCCTTAAAATTGGCGGGGACCGCTATATCCTCCAAGGGATACAAATCCACGTATTCCTTAGG
>PWVE01000129.1 GCA_003562335.1 PVC group bacterium | reverse complement strand
TAGGTATCGACAATGATTTTACGCCCCGTCAGGCCGGCATCGCCGTGCGGACCGCCGATCACAAATTTGCCCGTGGGGTTGATGTAGAACTCCGTGTCGTTGTCCAGCAACCCGGTCGGCTCCAGGATGGTGCGGCAGATATCGATCAGCACCGGCCGAATGCGGTCCAGGGGCACATCATCGGTTTGATGGGAAATGACTACATTGATGATACGCACCGGCTTGCCCTGGTCATCGTACTGAATGGACACTTGGCTTTTCGAGTCCGGCCGCAAAAAGTCCACCGTACCGGCCTTGCGGATTTTCTGCAGCTCGTCCAGCAGTCGGTGGCTGTACAAGATCGGAGCTGGCATCAATTCCGGCGTCTCTTTGGTGGCGTAACCGAACATCATGCCCTGATCCCCCGCGCCCTGTTCCTGATAAAGCCCTTCACCTGCGGTGACCCCTTGGCTAATGTCCGCGGATTGCGGATGAATACGGCATTGGTATTCAAACGTGTCCGCGTTGAATTCGAGCGCATCACGGTCATACCCGATGGTGCGAGCCACCGTTCGCGCGATCTGTTCCGGTTCGATCTGGTTCCAGCCGGCGCAGGTGATCTCGCCCAGATTCAATACGAAATTGGTCGTCACGGCCGTCTCGCACGCCACGCGGCTGTTGGCGTCCCGGGCCAGGCAGGCATCTAAAATCGCATCGGAAACCAAGTCGCACAATTTATCAGGATGCCCTTCGCTGACGGACTCGGAAGTGAACACATGCTTTGTTTTTATTTTACTCATCGTTTATAATATTTCTCCTGTTATTTCTGTTCCCTTTTGGTCTAGACCTAACGAATTGGGTTCGTTAGTCAAGGGGTTTCTTTAAAAAAAACACGACGAACGCTCGGCGAAGGACGCGCGGGCGGGTTTGAGGCAATAGGCATAGGGGGTTTCGTCGACGCGGTCCCGGATATTCTTTTTGGGGGTTTCGTGCACGAGCAGCACAATGTAGGTAGGTGGTGGGCCCGGAGGGACTTGAACCCCCGACCAGAGGATTATGAGTCCCCTGCTCTGACCAACTGAGCTACGGGCCCGTATTTGCTGGTAGCGGGGGGTATCATGGCGTAGGTTGTGACCGGTTTCAAGTATTTCGTGATGCGTATTACCGGGGGACAGTTTAGTGGGCGTGTGATTCGGACGCCTAAACAGGGGGTGCGACCTACTCAGGAACGTGTGCGCGAAGCCCTGTTTTCGTCGTTGGGCGCATCGCTGGTTGGTGCCCGGGTGCTGGATTGTTTTGCCGGTACGGGGGCCTTGGGGCTGGAAGCTTGGAGCCGCGGGGCGGCGCAGGTGGAGTGGGTGGAATCGGATGCGCGCACGTTTGTCCAATTGAAGGCGAATGTAACCACGCTCTGCGGCGCGGCCGCCGCCCGTAATTGTCACCGGGCGGATGTGATGACGTACCTGAAACGATGTGCGGACCCGGAGACCGGAACCAGGGGATATGACTTCATCCTTGCCGACCCGCCTTATGCGACGCATACTAGGGCCTTTGACTGGAATCATTTCCTTCACCTGGTTGATACGGGTGCCTGGCTAAAGCCGGACGGTGCCGTGCTGATTGAGGAACGGGCGGGGTCATGCTGGACCGCAGCCGCGCCGTGGTTAACCCGGCGCGACCGGGTTTACGGGCATACGCGGCTGCGCTGGCTTGTCTTGTCCAGCCATAACGATTAAAGATGAAAAACGCTATTTATCCCGGTACCTTTGATCCGTTGACGATTGGTCATCTTGATTTAATCGAGCGGGCGACACGTATTTGTGATCACTTGATCATTGCGGTGGGCATCAACGCCTCGAAGCGACCGCTGTTCACCATTGATGAACGGGTGGCCTTGGTGCGCGAAGCGGTCCGCGACTTCCCCAATGTGGAGGTCGACTCGTTTGATGGGTTACTGGTTGAGTATTGCCGCCACAAACAGGTGCCCGCCTTGATCCGCGGTTTGCGGGCGTTCTCGGATTTTGAGTATGAGTTCCAGATGGCATTGACGAACCGCAAGCTGGCGCCGGAAGTGGAAACCATTTTCCTTATGCCGCAGGAAACGCATAGCTACATTAGTTCCAGCATGATTCGCGGGATTGCGGCCATGGGCGGGTCCATCGATCAGTTCGTGCCGCCGCATGTGCGTCGGGCCTTGGAAGAACGCGTGCACGGGCTGGAATAGCATGGCCGTCGCTGCACGAGGTTAAAAGCCCTATGATTATTGAACTACCCAAAATTGCCGAAGGTGGCAGTACGTATGACGGTGAACTGCCGTCCGCTATTATGGATTTGGATGCGGACAAGTTTGTTCAGCCGTCCGGCCCGGTTGCCTATGTGTTGACGGCTGAAATTGTGTCGGACCAATTGATTGTTACGGGCCAAGTTGAGACGACCTTGAAATTGTTGTGTTCCGTCTGTGCCGATTTTTTCTCGACAACCATTCGGGTTTCCTCTTTCCTACGCGCTTACCCCTTGGAAGCCGGGCAGGAGGTGGTGGATTTAACGGAGGATATCCGGGAGGATATTCTGCTGGAAGTTCCAAATTATCCACGCGGAAATATAGACGAGGATGGACACTGCCGAACCTGCGGGCGCGATGTGAAGCGTCTGCTGGGGCCGGACAAGGGGCCGGAGCCGCCACCCGATTGTTGGGGGCCGCTGGATGATTTGAAAATGTAAGTCACGTCGATGACGATGCCGGATGTCCGGCCACCCCATCGGTATAGAGGAGCGTAGTTATGGCACAACCAAAAAGAAGAACATCGAAAAGTAAGCGTCGCATGCGACAGGCCAACACCTTAAAGCATCCGCTGAACGCCACCAGTACCTGTTCGCAATGCGGGGCCCCGGTTCAGCCGCATCGGGTGTGTACAGGTTGTGGTACCTATCGTGGTCGTCAAGTTATGACGGTCGCCGTAGACGAGTAGCCCTGTTGGCCCATCTCTGCTGACTGAGCCAACTGTATGCGAATTGCTGTGGATGCCATGGGGGGCGATCTGGCCCCGGCGCCGATTGTCGAGGGGGCCGTGGATGCCGCCCGTCGCTACAAGCGGATTGAGCGCATTGTGCTCGTTGGCGATCAGGCGGCGATTGACGCGGAACTGGCCAAGTACCCTGACCGGCCCGCGACCCTGACCGTACAGCACGCCACGGAGGTGGTGGGTATGGACGAGGCCCCGGCTCAAGCGATTCGCCGCAAGAAAGATTCGTCGATCACGCGGGCGGTGGAGCTGGTCAAGGCGGGCGAAGCCGACGCGGTTTTTTCTGCCGGCAACACCGGTGCAGCCGTGGCGGCCACCACCTTGCGGCTCCGTACATTGCCCGGCATTGGGCGGCCGGCTATTGCGGTGGTGTTGCCGTCGATGCGCGGCCCATGGGTGTTGTTGGATGCGGGCGCCAATACGGATTGCGCGCCCGAGTGGCTTTGCCAGTTCGCCGTCATGGGGCAGGAGTACGCGCGGCACATTCTTAAACAGGCCAATCCCTCTATCGGTTTGTTAAACATAGGCGGCGAGGCGACCAAAGGGAACGATACAACCAAGCTGGCCTACAAGATGCTCGAGCGTTCACCGCTTAATTTCGTGGGCAACGTCGAAAGCGGCGACCTGTTTGATGGTCGCGTGCAGGTGGCGGTGACCGATGGGTTTGTGGGCAATGTGGTGCTGAAAACCGCTGAAGGGGTGGCCAAGGCCATGGGCCGTTGGATCAAGGATGAGTTGACGCGTAACCCTGTACGCATGGCTGGGGCACTATTGCTCAAGCGCGGGTTGGCATCGATCAAGGAACGGTCCGACCCCGAGACCTACGGTGGCGCGCCATTGTTAGGGGTCAACGGCGTCTGCATTATCGGGCACGGTTCCTCGTCGGCCTTTGCGGTTTCCAACGCCATCCGGGTGTGTGGCGAATGGGAACGCCAACAGGTAAACGAGCAGATTGCCGAACAGGTGAAGGCGTTCGGGAGCGGGGCATGACGGCCGCCGCACAGTTAAAGCCGGTGGTAGCGGCACCGACGCGCACCGTGTCGATCGTGGCCAGCGGGGCCTATGTCCCGCCCGGAATACGGACCAATGCGGATTTGGAAAAAATGGTGGATACGTCCGACGAATGGATCTATTCGCGCACCGGTATTCGCGAGCGGCACATCGCGGAGGACCATGAGGCCACGTCCGATATGGCGGCAGAAGCTGCCCGGCGCGCATTGGCGGATGCCCATTTAGGGCCGGACCAAATCGATTTGATTTTAGTGGCCACCTGCACGCCTGACATGACGTTTCCCAGTACGGCCTGTTTCGTGCAGCAACAGCTAGGGGCCACGCACGCCGCTTGTCTGGATCTGTCGGCGGCGTGTGCGGGTTTTTTGTACGCGCTGGATGTGGGCCGTCAGTATGTAGCCAGTGGGCAGCTGAACACCGTGTTGGTGATCGGCGCGGAAAAGATGAGCACCGTCATGGATTGGACGGACCGGACAACCTGTGTGTTGTTTGGCGATGGGGCCGGCGCCGCCATTTTGCAGGCAACCGATGCGTCCCACGGGGTATGGCCGGCGGTCCTCGGCGCGGACGGATCACTGAACAAGCTATTGGCGATACCCGGCGGGGGTAGCCGTGAGCCGTTTTCGCAACAGGTCTTGGACGACAAGCGCCACTGCCTGAAAATGGCGGGTCGCGAGGTGTTCAAGCATGCCGTGACCAACATGGCGGCAGCGGCGCAGGAAGCGTTGCAGCGCAGTGGGGCCTGTATCGAAGATGTGGCGTGTATCATTCCGCACCAAGCCAATGCCCGTATTATTCAAGCCATCGGCCAGCGAATTGGGGCACCGATCGAGCAATTTTATTTAAATGTGGATCGGTACGGCAACACATCGGCCGCGTCGGTTATTATGGCCTTGGACGAAGCGGCCCGCAACGGGCGTATCCAGCGGGGGGACTTGGTACTGCTGGTTGTGTTCGGCGGGGGCTTTACCTGGGCGGCTACCTTGCTGGAATGGTGACCGCGATGATGACCTTTTTACGGCGTACACATGCATACAGAAGGGAGCAGTTGTTATGAGTAAATACGCATTTCTTTTTCCGGGACAGGGCGCGCAGCAGGTGGGTATGGGCCGGGATTTGGCCGCTGCTTATCCGACCTGCCGCCGGTTGTTTGCCGAGGCGAATGATGTGCTTGGTTTTGACCTGGCCACGATTTGTTTTGATGGTCCGGAAGCGGAGCTGACCCGGTCCAACCATGCGCAGCCGGGTATTTTTGTGGTAAGCGCGGCGGCCTATGCCGTGTTGCAGGAAGAACGTCCGGCTCTGCAACCCACCGCTTTGGCCGGTTTGAGTTCCGGGGAATGGGCGGCGTTGTATGCGGCCGGTGCCGTTTCGTTCGCGGATGCCCTGCGGGTACTCGAAGCCCGTGGTCGTTTCATGCAGGCGGCCTGCGAGCAGAATGCCGGGACCATGCTGAGTGTGATTGGGTTGACGGTGGATCAATTGCGGCCGTTGGCGGCGGAATGCGGCGTGGCCATCGCCAATCTGAATTCGCCGGCGCAAACCGTGTTGTCCGGCACGGTCGACGGTATCGCCCAGGCCGAAGCAGCGGCCAAGGCGGCGGGAGCCAAACGCGCGCTGCGCCTGAATGTGGCCGGTGCGTTCCATTCCGAGTTGATGGCGTCGGCGGCGGAGTTGCTACAGGCTTTCCTGACCGACATCGAGATTGCGGCGCCGCGCGTACCGGTGATCTCGAATGTCACCGGTCAACCCTTCACTTCGGTAGAGGAAATACGCGAAAAGATGGTACAGCAAGTTACGCAATCCGTCCGGTGGGTGGATAGCATCCGCTGGATGCGTACGGCCGGGATCGATCACTTCATTGAATGCGGTCCGGGCAAGGTGTTGGCGGGGCTCGTAAAGCGTATTGACAAGGCGGCCACCATTCATAACATTCAGGATCGCTCGTCGTTGGAAGCAATTCCTGAGCAGACAATGTAATTGAAAAGAGGAAGATACAGATGGGTTTATTAGATGGTAAAGTCGCGGTTGTGACCGGTGCGGCCCGCGGGATCGGGCAGGCGACGGCGGTCAAGTTGGCGGCGAACGGTGCTGATTTGGCACTGTGCGATTTACAGACGGATTGGCTGGCGGAGACGGCGGAGAAAGTCGCCGCGCTGGGTCGCCGCGTGGAATGTGTGCAGATGAATGTCGCGGAGGCCGATGACGTCACCCGCGCGGTGGGCGAGATCGAGCAGGCGTTTCAGCGTATTGATATCTGGGTCAACAACGCGGGGATTACGAAAGACGGCCTGTTAATGCGTATGACGCCCGAGGATTGGGATAATGTGCTGGACATCAATTTGAAGGGCGCCTTTTTATGTACCAAGGCCGTGGCGCGGATCATGATGAAGCAGCGGTCCGGATCCATTGTCAATGTGGCCTCAATTATCGGGTTGATCGGCAATCCGGGACAGTGTAATTATGCGGCCTCGAAAGCGGGTTTAATCGCGCTGACGAAATCGGTCGCCAAGGAATTAGCTGCGCGCAACATCCGCGCGAATGCCGTGGCCCCGGGATTTATTAGTACGAAGATGACGGATGCTTTGTCGGAGGAAGTCCGGCAAAAAATGTTGGCTAATATTCCGTTAAAACGGTTTGGCTCGCCGGAGGATGTAGCCAACGTCATAGCTTTTCTGGCCGGAGACGAAGCCGCATACGTTTCCGGACAGGTGGTCACGGTTTGCGGAGGTATGGTAACCTGAATAGGGTAAAGTAAATAAGGAGAACGCACATGGCACTGGAAGATAAAATCAAGGACATCATCGTGGAACAGCTCGGCGTAAATGCGGAGCAAGTCACGCCCGAAGCTTCCTTCATCGAAGACCTGGGCGCCGATTCGCTGGACACAGTGGAATTGGTCATGGCTTTTGAGGAGGAATTCGGTGCGGAGATTCCGGATGAAGACGCCGAAAAACTGACGACGGTTGGTGCCGTTATCAGTTACCTCAAGGAAAAAGGTTTCGGCGAAGACTAACCGATTCCTAACGGGAGCAAACCGGGGCGGGGCCACATGCTCCGCTCCGGTTTACCGTCATCTGCGGGGCGGATTTTTACCGTAGCCAACAGGTTGGGGCCAATGGATAGACGCAGGGTTGTAGTCACCGGAATGGGAGTGGTGTCGCCGCTCGGATGTGACGTGGAGCTGTTTTGGCAGCGTTTGCTTCGTGGCGAATCGGGCATCGGCCCCGTGCAGCGCATGAACGTGGATGACTATGCGTCGAAGATCGCCGGCGAAGTCAAAGATTTCGATGTCGATGCGTTCGTGTCCAAGCGCGAGAAACGGCGCATGGACCCCTTTACCCATTTCGGGATCGGTGCGGCCAAGATGGCCGTGGCGGATTCCGGCATTGATTTTGCCACGGAAGATCCGGACCGGGCCGGGGTTGTTATCGGATGCGGGGTAGGGGGGCTGCAGATTTTGACCGATCAGGTGCGTACCCTGATGGCGCGCGGGCCGTCGCGTTTTTCCCCGTTTATGATCCCGCAGATGATTACCGACATCGTGTCCGGTTATGTGGCGATCGAATATGGGCTGCGCGGCCCCAATTTTTGTGTCACCTCCGCCTGCGCGTCCGCCACGCATTCATTGGGCGAGTCGTTACGGGCCATTCGTTCCGGGGATGCGGATGTGATGCTCAGTGGCGGCACCGAGTCGGCGATCTGCGAATTGGGTATCGGCGGCTTCTGTGCCATGCGCGCGTTGAGCACGCGCAACGATGATCCACAAGGGGCGTCGCGTCCTTTTGATGCTGATCGCGACGGTTTTGTTATTGCTGAAGGGGCGGCGATTCTGGTGCTCGAAGAATATGAACGGGCCAAACGGCGCGGCGCGAAAATCTATTGTGAGCTGGCAGGTTATGGGCGCACATGTGACGCCCACCATATCACGGCCCCGGTGGCAGACGGTGCCGGTGGGGCCAAAGCCATGTCACTGGCCGTGGCGGATGCCGGCTTGACGCCCGAGGATATTGATTACCTCAATGCCCATGGAACCAGCACCGAGTTGAATGATAGAGGGGAAACCTTGGCGACCAAGACGGCGCTGGGTGAAGCGAACGCCTGGCGGATTGCCATCAGCTCAACCAAGTCGATGATTGGTCATAGCTTGGGCGCCGCCGGTGCGCTGGAATCGGTGGTCTGCGCGCTAACCTTGCGCGACGGCCAGGTGCATCCGACCATCAACTACACCACGCCCGATCCGGATTGTGATTTAGATTACGTGCCGAACGAGGCGCGGGAGATGCCGGTCCGGGCGTGTTTGAACAATTCGCTGGGATTCGGCGGGCACAACGCCACGCTGTGTTACAAACGGGTTTGATCCGCCGGCTCGGGGGGGGCGCATACGTAAGCCGTTTATTCTTCCTGCAGTTGTTCTGTTTCCGTCTCGATCTCGTCCCGCACGCCATCGCCGTGTAGTCGACGATAATCATCGTGGTCCACTGTCGTCACATCGTATAGAAACCGGGCGAGAAAAGTCCACATGCGCTCATGGGTCACATTGGCATGTTGCGGCAGATAGTCCGGGTCGACGAGGGCATTAGCGAGCAGGAATTGAAAGATGGCTTCGGCTGCTTGTCGGTGTGCGATTTCGCTGGGATGCGGATCGACCTGCGGGATGGCCTGCAGTCGTTCCGGCGACTGGTTGCGAAATGTAGCGAGCAGGTCGAGATGCGGCACTTCCTCTGCGCGTAGCACGTCCCCGATTTGCTCATGAATCCATTCAAACGGATATCGGTCCACATTATCCATGGCAGGGAAAATGACCGGCAGAAACGCAATATCATGCTCCCGGCAGGTTGAAATGAAGGCTTGCAGTGAGCGTACAAAAACGTCCCAGCCGCTATACTGCGGGTCGTACAACTTGCGGTAGTAGGCGTGATAACCGCGTGTGGCCCGGAAATTAGCATATTGTTGATAGGCCCAGGTTCCGAGACGGGTGTAGGCGAGTACCGCCGCCAAGGCGCGCGGCGGTGGTGGGGGTACGGCGGCCTGCCGCCATTTCCGGTATTCCTGAGGGCGGTGGGGGTTCTCGGTATCGTTCAGGCATAGGCCCAGGATCAATACGTGGGGTTTCCAGTCCAGAATGCCGGGCATGTAGCGCAGCTGTGTCCGGGTTGAGTCGCCGCCTTGCGCCCAAATACGAACATGGGCCGGCCGTTGGTCGGCATTATGGTTCAGCAAGGACTCCAGTCGCATTCCATACGTGTCATAATACTGGACCCCATGTCCGATGGTGATGGAGTCGCCGACAATGGCGATGCGCAGCGGATCCGGGTGTGCCCGGCCCCAAGGGTTAAGACGGCTCGCGTCCGGATAGAAGAAGGCCTGTGGACGATCATGCCGCAGGCCGGCGTCCCCAGCGGATTGTGAAATACGAAGAGCCAGCTCGATAAAAAAAAGGCACAGCAATGTAGCCAGCACCGCCAGCGCCAGCCCGAAGCCACGATGCGTTGAGCGGTTTACCGCGCAAGGGTCTGATTGTTCAGCTTTCACGGCTGTGAACGTATCAACACGAAAAGATGAGCGTCAAGGCCGGAGAATGCCCGACCGGAAACCGGAAGGGGGGACAATCTATTGCCCGCCCAAAATTTTTTTAAAAAAGGTGTTGACTCTCTATCTAAAAAGGCTAATCTCTGCGCGTTCACATTGCTGGTTCGTGATGAGCTGGCAGTGTGTATCCATCAAAATTGCAGGACATTTCCGCGCACTTGACCTTGGCTCCGCGGGGGAGAAGGGGTGTGCGGTGGTGGCGTTTATGTAAGCAGTCTTTGGTGGTGACGGGTGTGATGCGAACGCGGAATTTGGGGTGACGCCCACGTAGCTCAGTTGGCAGAGCACGTCCTTGGTAAGGACGAGGTCAGCGGTTCGATCCCGCTCGTGGGCTCCAGGGGCACGGGCAGGCTGTCCGGTTTTAGTGTA
>PWVE01000100.1 GCA_003562335.1 PVC group bacterium | reverse complement strand
GTGCCCCCCGGCCGCGGCTCGGCGATACCAGCGCACGGCGTTTTGACGGGGGGCGCCCACCCCCCCCAATCAGGTGCGCTGGTCCCGGTGCCCCGATCGCAATCGGCCGTTCTGCAAGGTGCAGCATTGCCAACAACCGTGCCTGCAATTTAGTCCTTACTCTTCCAGCTCGCCTGAGCGCATCAGACGGGCAATCCAACGGGTCAGGCCGATGGGTTGACCGGTGATGCTGCTTTGGGCACCAAGGCCCCAATCCCGCAGGCTCATGCGCTGCTCGTTCGTTTCCACGAAATACAAGCCGAACGGCGGTAGGTCCTCGCTAACGACAGCTTCTACCGTAGTCCCGTCGTCCGCCTTCGACTGCACGCGCCAGGCGGTGAAAGAACGATCGCCGTGGGTGATGATTTCTTCATCGACGTCCTGGCGTGTCCACTCATAATCGGCATCGACGATTTCCTCGTCACTGCCCCGCAGCCACATGCGACCGAATCGGATCGGATCATCGTAGCCTTCAATTTGCAGGATCATTTCGCGTGGGTCACCGGGACCACCTGAGGTTTCGCGCGCTAAGACATTGATTACCACCCGGGGCTCTTCAGGCATTTGCACGTCAATCTCGAGCCAGCGATGAGGACGTCGCCGCGAAAACCACGTGCGCCGAACTTGCTCCTGCCCAAGGATGGACATGCGCAGGATGTAGGCGGTGTCGTCGGTCTTATCGAGGACATCGTACTCGGCCCACGCCCCTTCAATATACTGGAACACATCGCCGACAATAATGGGAGGCGCATGACTCGGCATGGGTGGCTCCGCAGCTTCGCTCAATCCAGTTTGCACCATGGGTGAAAACCAGCCCAGCAGAATTCCACCTAGGATGATGTACTTATACGACTTCATGATGTCCCCCTTTTTTGGTTGTTTGCGCCTTTTGGCGACTGTGAACGTTGTTGTTTCGACGCTGATAATAGTTCAGTATTCATAAACGCGCGCATAATCGGTTTATCCCTGATACAAACATCCTCCATGACAAGCCGCCCAATCTACGGCGGCATACTGGTTGTCATGTGTTAATCATCCTCGATACCGTCATCATCGCCTTACATTAAAAACCGGGCCCAGCCACCAAACCATTTTACCAGGCGCAGCCGCCGTAAGGCAGCCGGGTCATCCACTTCCGGGAAATGGCTGATGTCGCGGTAATGCTTAACGAAATCCGGCTGCCGCGGGGGCACAATGTTATCCATGTCGACGGGCTCAAACGAACTCATGTACCGTTGGGGCCAGAGATCAAGGAAAGGCAACCGCGATGAACCGGCACTGATTTGACGGCTGGTCTTGGCCCAGAATCCGTCCGGTACCGGGGTTCGCGCCACGACCCAGCTATTGCGCGGATGAATATCGCGCCGGATATCCGCCTCGACCAGCTGCGCGAAATTGGGGTCACGGATAATCACGCCGCATTCGGCATTGATCCGGGTTGAGCGCGGATCGAAGTTATGTGAACCGATCAGCACACTTTGCCCATCCTTAACCACCGTCTTGGCATGCAACGCGATCCGGGGCGTAGTGGGTCGAATGCGGGCCGGGGACTTGTCGCCTTCATCCGGAACGTCTTCCGTAAAAAGGTCTTGGACGTAGTCATACCCCGGCACGATGCAATGAACGTCGCCCGGCACGGGCCGCAGCTCGTAGATGTTCATCCCTTTCTTGCGGATCATGTGGCGACGGTGTTTGTATGACATGGCGTACACCCGTACTTGATCCGACGTGGCCAGGCTGTTCGCGGAAACAGCGACCTCCAAGTCACCGGGAGCGTTGCGGCGGGCCCGGCGCAAGTCGCGACGTTGACGCGGCTCATAAATGAGATACGGCGTTTGAAAGACCAGGCTCTCTTCCGCCTGCCGGATCATGCGGCGATAGGTATCTGTCATGCGTCGTCGGATGTAACGCGACCGCGACGGTCCGTCCGCTGTGAATTCCACCGATGCGATCGGATGGAAGGCCAGGCGAGACCGCAAGGCGGAAAGGTCGGCGGTGTCAGCCTTGTCCAGCAAGTCCCCGACCACACGCCGGTCCTGTTCCGACGGTTCTGATAGGGACCGGTTCACGACCTGCAAATATTCAGCCTGCACGTCGGTAAACTGGAAAGGATGAACGGTGCGGTCATGGTCCCAGAACGAGTTGAACCGGTGCGCCACCTCGCGCGCCACCGGTCCGATGACCACAACATCACGGTCCTTGAAAATAAAGGTCGGATGGCGGTCATAATAGGTCCCCTCCATATTGCGGCCACCGATAATCGCGATGCGCTCGTCCACCACGAACGACTTGCTGTGCATGCGGCGGTTCATGCCGCGTGGCCGGAAGAGCAAGGCCCCCAACACCCCACCGCCGGTGGGTGCGGCTTCTTCCGTGAAGGGGTTAAAGATGCGGATCTGTAACAGCTCATGCGCCTCAGTCCAACGCGCTATCTGGCGCGGTTCACCCATGGGGTAATAGGCATCAACCAGTAGCCGGACCCGCACGCCGCGTTGCGCGGCTTGCAGTAGTTCATCGAAAAGTACGCGCGTCACCGCATCGTCTTTCCAAAGAAAGGTCTGAATCGTAATGGATTCTTCCGCAGCACGAATCAGATGCAAACGCGCCAGCAGAGCGTCATCGCCCGTTTGCAGGAGCTGGGCGTAATGCACCGGCGTTTCTTCAGTGGATTGCGCTAAAGCCCGTTGGGCTAGGACCTGATACTGGGAGTCGATCGGAACAGCGTCCTCGGCTATGGGTTGGGCCGGACGGGCGGGGAACGACTCTTTGATCGTAAGATCCTGGCGCGGCACCGTGGCACAACCGGCCATGAGTGCGCCGGTCAGTAGTGCCAGTGTCATCCGACCGATAATGCCCACCTGTCGATAATGGATGGTCCTCATTTTGCTCCTTTCGTGTTCACAGCAAACATAGTTGCCAGCTCCTCTTAGGGAGCGAAAACAACCTCAACAATCAGTACATGCTGCTGGGATTTAACACACGGAGCGCTCTCGTCGTCAATCGGGCCAACCCTGATATGGGATAAGGGGCACCTCTGATCACCGCTATTCCGCTCGGTTGGTGGGCACGGCGGGAGTCGAACCCGCACGCCTTGCGGCACAAGATCCTAAATCTTGCGTGTCTGCCATTCCACCACGCGCCCTGGAATTGACAGGAAACATACGCGGGAACGGTATGTGAATCAATCGGATTCGACACGGTAACAGTGTTGAATTAGTCCCAAAGGTTATTTAAAGTCCAGACGCTCGGTGGCGGTGTCCTCAGCATTATGAATTTTGAAAGACATATTTGGACGAAGTTCAAGCCAGGGGTAAAATGGCTTTACCTGCTGATGGCCGTGTTGCTGGTCGCGGTTTGGCACATGCCGATCGCAGCCTTCGTACTGCGGGTCATTGGCACTCCGCCACCCGCTGCCCCCCGCACGGCTTATACCTTTGCCACGCTGGCATATGGCCCTGTGGGTGGACAGCACGGGATAGCGCTGGACCGCGTTGCGGAACATCTGGACATACTGCAAGCGGGCGGTTTTGTGCCGATCACATTGGAGGACGTGCATGACCTGCTATACGCCGATCAGCCCGTGCCGGAACGCGCGGTGCTACTGACGTTTGACCAGCCACGCGCGCGCTCGTGGCGAGCACTGTCGCATTTGATCCGGTCACCGGGATGGCGTGCGACCGCTTTTATCCTGACCGGGGACGCGCGGGGTTTCGGTGATTCCCCGCCCGGCTGGCGCCTGCTGCGACTGGCGCGCGGTGAGGGGCGCTGGTCCATTGCTCCCCAAGGCGGGTATGGTCCGCTCCGCATCCCCATTGATGCGGACGGCCGTACGGAATGTGCCTTCACCACACGCCAATGGCTGGAGACCGAGGCGCGGCCTGAAAGCCTCTACGAATATCATGCCCGTATTTTCAACGATCAACGACGGGCGTACGATGCTATTGCCAACGGGGTGCGCGCCGCACCACTGGCTTTCGCTTATCCGGACGGGTCGTTTGGCCAGGACGGTTCCGACATCGCGATTCGTAACCTGATCCGTTTGGGCACTACCGGCCGCCAATTCAGATTGGGCTTTGTGGCCGGGACATTGGCCTATAACGGCCGACACAGTGACCCGTTACGGCTGAACCGGCTCCGCGTCGATCCCGCTTGGTCAGGGTCGACTCTGCTGAGGCAACTAAACACCCTACATGCTAATCTGCCGTTGCACTATGATCATGAGGGTAAACAACGACTTGGCCATTGGATTGTTGACCGCGAAGGTGTGCACTTGATTGAGGGTCAGTGGCATCTAGCCGACCGCGGCGGTCAGCCACCCGCCCGGTTGTGGATCAGTGGCAGCCCGGCTTTTCAGGATGGCGAATTGGAAATGACGGTGCGGCCGGGCGACGGGACCTTGCACTGGTGGCTGCGCGCAACGCCGGACGATCAGCACGGGCTGCATGTGCAATGGCATCAGGACGGCACCCTTATGGTGCACGCGATTACCGAATACGAGGCCCACCCGCTGGCCCGCGCGGAGCCCACGCGCGACACGGACCGCGCGCAGCACCTGCGCTTTATCCTGCGGGGCCCGTTCCTTCAAATCGAACAGGAAGGGCAACCCGTATTTGCCAGGCCCGTGCGCGTCCCGCAGGACTGGCCCCCGGGCTATATCGGAATCGGCATTGGCCGGGCTGACGCTGATACGCCCGCGCGCGTTCGCTTGGACGCGCTGAGTATCAAACCGAGCCAGAAGCGCATCGCGGTATGGGATGCCGATATTCCGGTCGCGCAAGCAGTGCGCAACCTGCACCAGCATGCCCATCGCTACGCCGTGATCAGCCCGACCGCAAGTGCCTTGGAGAGGGAAAACGACCCGCGCGGAATTGTGCGGGCTGCCTACCGTACGCTGGCCCAGTGGCACCAGATCCCCCTCATACCCATGGCGAATATCACGGTCGGCACCACTCTCTTTCAACAGACGCCCCCACAAGCATGGAGCGAACAGGTGGCGCGGCTGGAGGGGGACGGAATCTATATTCGGATGCTGGACCATGGGGCTACACCCTTCGGTGACATCGAGGCGTGGTTGGAACAGGTGTGGGCCCAGCTGGAACCCACGGGCAAACAGGTCATGGTGCACTTTGCGGATGCCCGTCGGCCACCGCAAGAAATGACGGCCTTGGCCGAGGCCTTGCCCGGCCTGCGCTGGGCGGCCACGCCGAACGATATCGAGGCGGGGTTTCCACTGGCCGCGCCGTTGGTGGAAGAGAAACCGCCGACCGTGCCCGCCACCGAGGAACTGCTGCTCTACCATGAATTACGTCCCCGTCCAGACCGCGATGACCGGCGCGCCCGGCAACGACAGGCTGATGCGTTGGCGGAGGCCGGCCACACCGCCTACCGCGAAGAGCAGTTCGAGCAGGCAATTGCCCATTTTTCCGACTGGCATTCGCTGGAGCCGCGTAACCCGGCTCCACTGAACTTCATCGCCAACGCGCTGGAGCAGCTTTCGTT
The DNA here is from genome assembly GCA_003562335.1 of PVC group bacterium. Taxonomy (GTDB): domain Bacteria; phylum Verrucomicrobiota; class Kiritimatiellia; order SLAD01; family SLAD01; genus SLLF01. The sequence continues at coordinate 4,464 of PWVE01000100.1, read as the reverse complement.
CCGCGACGAAGCGGTCGACTTTCTACAACAGAGTCTGGCCCTAGCCCCTGGACAAACCGAACACCTTGAGCGCCTGGTCAACTTACTGGACGCGCTGGGTCGCAATGAAGCCGCCCGCGAATTATTGAACCAATATGCCTTATTGTTCCCGGACAACGCGGATATCCAGGCGGTACAAGCCGAATGGTTGATTCGGGAACAACGGCACGAAGAAGCCCGCACGTTGCTGGCCCGGAGCCTGCGTAACCGGCCAACCCACCTGCCAACGGCCTTGCTGCTACTGCGCATAGCCGAACGGCCCGACGAACGACTGCTGGCGTTGCGTACCACTCTGCGGGAAGGCGCTCGACCTGAACACCACGCCAGGCTGGTGGCAGCTGCCCGCGATCATGACCTGTTAACCCGTCCGCATACGGGGGAATTGAACGACCTGTTGCAACGGATCGCCAGCGAGACGGATCAACCGCAAATCAGGGAAATGATTCAAGCCTTGCGCCCGCGTGCCGCCACCATCGCCGAAGTTTATGGGGACCGGGGGCTGTCCTCCGAGTGGGAATTGGAAGGGGCCATAGCCCGGCCCACCGCAACCGGCTTACAGCTACGGGCCGACGCTGGACAACGGGCATTCAGCCTTCGCTTAAATGGATCACAAAACTGGCACGACAGCTTTATCGAAGCCCGACTACGACCGGATACTGGCCATTTCTGGCTCACGGCGCGCCGGTCTCACAACCAAATGCTCCGCTTCGGCTATGATGAGTCGTCGCATCGACTGCGCCTGCAACGCTGGGAAACCGATGGGGCTGAACGGGTCATCGCCGACGAACGTACCTATGAATGGTCGTTGCCCGCCGATGAGGCGGTTACGCTGCGCCTGGAAGTGCGCGGTAACGGTGCGCTGGCTTATCTCAACGACGAACCGGTGTGGCCCACCCCGTTGCTCTTGCCGGGCACGATGACGGGCGGGCGCGTGACCTTGGACGGTGACACCACCGCACCCGGCGAGGCGCGCTGGGAATTGCAGACGGTCGCGGCGGGCCCGATCATGGCCGGCATCGCCCGGCTACCGGCAGCGGACGGCCCGCTGGATGAGGAGTGGATTGAGCGCTTGCAAGCCGTGCGCCACGTCCTGACCGACCTGAGCCCCGGCTGGTTCCAGCGAACGGCTGACGGGGACTGGCAAAGTCAACCGTCCGAGGATCATCAGTTGCTGCGGATCTTTGCCGATTATCACGGGTTGCGCTTGATGCCCACGATACAGGTGACCGACTTGGAAAGTCTGACGGCCGGCGAGCTGCGCAGCGTAATCGCGCTGCACGAACTTGACGGGTTAATTTTGTTGCACCCGACCGCCCCGGCTGCGGACGTGCTCACGGCATTCGCCCAACAACCCGAGGCCCAAGGCCTCAACCTGGTATTCATGACCCTTGATCAGGCGGCACCCGACGAAGGTGAAGTGTACGGCTTGGGGGCGGCTCGCGCCCTTAATCGGGAGCTTGACCAACCGGCATCACTGGACCGTGTATCGTGGGATAACCTCCCTGACCATACAGAGCGGTTGTCCCGACACACCCTTTTCGATCACATTGACGTACAAACGACGGACGCACCCACCGAACAGGAAGCGAATGACCTCTAATCCCAACATAATGTGGTTCATCACCAGGGCTTACATCTGCTGGAGCTTGGCCGCTGTTGTGGCTACACAGGCTTCATCGCTTACGGTCAACGAATTGGAACATCAAGCCTTGAGTCTCGCGTTGGAAGAACAATATGATGAGGCGGTGCCGCTGCTGGAGCAGGCGCTGCGCCGGGATCCCACGCGCATCCCGGTATGGGAATCGCTGGGATGGGCCTACTGGCATCAGGGGCGCCCCGAACGCACGCGGCGGCTATGGGAACAGTTGGTCTTGATCGCCCCGGACGAACCGCGCGCCCATAATCTGCTGGCCAGCTATTACCTGCGCCGCGACCAACTGACCGACAGCATCCGACACTACGAGCGCAGCTTGGAACTGGACCCCCAGCAAACCGAAATCCGCTTTACGCTGGCCCAGGCATGCCGGTGGAGTGGACATCTGCGTCGGGCTGCGGATCTGCTGAGTCCACTCGTGGAGCAATACCCTGAACGCCATGATATGCGTTTGGAACTGGCGCGGGCGCTTACCAGCAATTGGGCCTATGCCGATGCCTTGCCGCACTGGGCCATTTTGCGGGACGACAAACCTGACGCACTTGAGTACCTTATTGCTGACGCCACCGTACAGCTGCACACGGGGCAAACCACACAGGCCCTGGACCTGGCCCGGCAAGCCTTGGACCGCGATTCGGATAACTTGCTGGCGTTGCAAGTGATGGCGGACGCCAGGGAATACGGCGACACCCCCGCGCGCGCAGTAGCCTGGCTGCGCCGTATGTTGGTCGCCACCGATGACGAAGCCGATCGCCAACACATCCGCTCACGACTCGGGTTGCTATTCGAGCGACTCTATCGAAAGGATGGCGAGCGGGATCATCTGGTGGCCGCCGCCGCGCTGCACGGGGAACGCGTTGAATCCGACCCGGAAAACATGGACGCGCGCCTGAAACATGCGGAAATGAACTTGCTAATCGGTCGGCATGAGATTGCCTACGAAGCATTCCAGGCGGTGCTGGACGAGTTCAACCCTAATAATCTACGAGCCTGGCTCGGACTGTTTGAACTGCACATGGCGCGGCGACAATGGGAGCAAGCCGAGAACGCCCTAGCGGCGGTAACCCGTATGAATCCGCGCGACCCATATCTCCACTTCGATCGCGCCCGACTTTACGCTAACCGGGGAAACTACGCGGCGGCCGAGGACGCGCTGGACAAGCTGGAAACCGCTGGCCGACGTGGTGCGGTGGCGACTCTGCTGTATCATTCACTCGGCACTAGCGACCACGGCCAAGCACCCTCGCAACAGGAGTTTCGCGAACAGCTGGAAGCGTTACGCGCTGCGGGCTACCAATTCCTGACGCCCGCTGAGCTACAAACGAAATTCGATGCCATTGATCCGGACGCGCCCGTCGCACCGAACGGGCCGCCCCCCCGCTGGGCGTTGATCACGTTTGACGATGCACTGATCACCGCCATGGAGTACGGCACCCCGGTCGGGCGCGACCTGGATATCGTGTTTGCCCAACACATCATCGTACACAACACGCACCGGGGCGATGCCTATTTATCCACTTGGGACGAGCTGCGCGAATACCAAGCAACCGGCACCTGGTCCTTCGGCAGTCACTCCTACTATGCCCATCAGGAAATGCCGCTCACGGAGGGAGGGGATGCGGTGCCGGAAGAAAACGTTCGTAGCTACTTCGACATGGAAACCCGCGTCGTTCCAGTGGATGAAGTGGCCCGCCGCGCCTACCCGCTGGGCAACCGTATTTGGCGGCCTGACCTGGGTCGCCAGGAAACGCTGGCTGATTTTAAAGAGCGGCTGCACACAGAGTATGGACAGAGCCAAGCAGACATCCGCGAAGAACTCGAAATTCCGGCGCTCTTTTTTGCGTATCCGTTTGGTGAAATTGGCAATCAAGCGGCCAGTAACGAACCGGAAGCTGTACGGCTGAACCAACAAATTGCAGCCGAATACTATGATATGGGTTTCCTGCAGTCACCCTATGGCCATACCGTCTATGGCGATAATCCCCTGCTCTATCAACGCCATGAAATGCCGTTACGTGCCACCGGCGAGGAAACAGTTCGTTACTTTCTGGATCATCATCCCGTTTATCTCGCCCAGCGCACGCGCCTGCAGTGGGCAAGGGAACGGGGAGACCAAGCGGGTATCCGTGCGGCCCGCGCCGCATTGGAAGACTCTGAATACCCTTATTTGACCGTAACCACCGTGGCTGCGGCCGAGGAAACGCCCGCAGCCGCCGGCCAACCCGTGCATCTACCGCCACCATGGCGCGTGCAACGAGCAGGCGAACCGTTCGAGTGGGAATGGGCCCACCCCTTTGTGCGCGGCTTGTACGAAGGGTTCAGCGACAATCTAGATAGTCGTTTTCACCGCTGGGGTGCTGCGTGGGGTGCCAATTTGGCGCCCAATGTCCTGCTGGAAGTGCAGGCCGGCATAGGGCGCTATGAACAGGACGCGCCGTTTGCGGAAGATGCGGCGGACCCCGATCGCACGCTGAACATCGACGAGGTCTTCGCCCGCGCACAACTGGCCGCCCGCTGGCCGAACGGGGTCACGCTATCCGGCGCAGGCGGTGCCCGGTTATGGACGGGCGACGCCGAAGACACGATTCCGCAAGTAGCGTTGCAGGCCCAAGGCGCACTGGAACAGCACACCGAATGGCGCGTGGGCCTCGAGCACGATGCCGTCCCCGCCGCCCGCGCCATGGCAGACAGCCTGACCTATCAAACCGTGACGGCCGATTTGTTGCAACCTTTTGGCGACCGGTTCCGGGTACATGTGGCCGGCCGCTATC
>PWVE01000196.1 GCA_003562335.1 PVC group bacterium | reverse complement strand
TGCTCTGACCAACTGAGCTACTCCGCCGCGTTGAACAAGGGTTCGACAGCCTAAGCAGTGTCGGCAGACCTGTCAACTGCGATTCTTATGCGGCGCCTCTTTTCTTGACGCCCCGCCCCGCTTCCCGTACACCTTTTTTCACGGAACCCCTTCTTTCTAATTAATGGAGTATGACCATGGCCGCTAGACATGCCGGATTAGGTAAAGGCCTTAGTGCCTTAATCAAAGACACGCCCGCGCCGGCGACGGAATCGGCTGCACCGGTGCTGGAAGCGCTGGGTCCCGGCGTGGTGCCGGTACCGGTGACCAACATCCACAAAAGCCCTTGGCAACCGCGGCGGACGTTTGCGGCCGAGGCTTTGCAGGAGTTGGTGGATTCGATCCGGGAACATGGCGTCCTGCAGCCGTTGCTGGTACGCGCCGCCGGGGATGACTACCAACTGATTGCCGATGAACGCCGGTTGCGCGCCGCGCGCGAGGCGGGGTTGGAGTCCGTGCCGGCTATCGTGATGGAGGTGTCCGACCAGCAGGCCGTGGAAGTTACCTTGATCGAGAATCTGCAACGCGAAGACCTCAATCCGATCGAAGAAGCGGAAGGGTACCAAGCGCTGGCGGACCAGTTCAATCTTACTCAGGAACAGATCGCCGAACGGGTCGGCAAAGGGCGCGCCACCGTGGCCAATGCGGTCCGCTTGCTGACGTTACCGGAGCCGGTGCGGGCCGCCTTGGCCGCGAATACGCTTTCCAGCGGTCATGCCAAAGTCTTGCTGGGCCTGGAGATTCCGGAAGAACAAACGCTGCTGGCCGCGCGCGCGGTGAAAGAAGGGCTATCGGTACGGGCGCTGGAGCGGGTGGTGGCGCATCGGCGGCGTAAACCGCGCCCACCGCGCGAGTCGCAGGCCGATATACCGGCCACGCACATTTCGCAACTGGCCGATCAACTGCACCACGCGTTGGGGACCAGCGTGCGCTTGCGCTCCAGCCAAACGTTGCCGACCGGAAAGAAAATCCCGGGGGCGATCGAAATCGATTACTATTCCGCGGACGATCTTGACCGGCTTCTGCAGCTGCTGGGCGTCAACGAGGCGCTCTAACCCATGACGGAATCGCCGCCACCATCTACGGACGCTACGGGGGACGCTGCGCGCGACCAGCGCGCCCGCGAATATGAGCGTCGGCATAACCAGCTGTTTGTCGTGCGGCTGGGGATAACCGTTTTACTGGTGTTGTTCTACCTCTTTTCCGGGGCATCGGCCGAATTGGCGACCGGACTGCACGCGCGTTTCGGCGACCAGTGGTGGTGGGTGAATGCGCTTTACTTGCTGATCACGTTCTTTGTTTTTTCCGCCTTGCTGTTTCCCCTCAGCTGGTACAGCGATCATCACCTTGAACACCGGTATGGTCTGAGCAATCAATCCATGAATAGTTGGTTGGCCGATTACGCCAAAGGCCTCTGTATCGAATTGCCGTTGACCGCCGCCTTTTTCAGCGTGGTCTATGCCCTGTTGCAATTCGCGCCGGACGCCTGGTGGATTTGGGCCACCGGCTTTTACGTCCTGTTGTCCGTTGTCATGTCCGCGTTATGGCCGGTGTGGATTATGCCGCTGTTCTATTCTTTCGAGGAATTGCGGGAGGACGAAGTGACCGCTGCCGTGCGGCGGTTCGCGGAGGAAGCAGGCCTGAAAGTGGTAGGCGTTTACCGTTGGGGCCTGCAGGAGAAAACCGAAACAGCCAATGCGGCCTTGACCGGGCTGGGGCGGACCCGGCGCATTATTCTCAGCGATACCATGCTGGACAAGTATGACCGCGACGAAATTCTAGCGGTGCTGGCCCATGAGGTCGGGCATTACAAGCACGGTGATATGTGGCGTCTAATGGCGGTGGGTACGGCACTGGCGGGCCTGGGTTTCTATGTTGCCGACTGGGTGCTCAACGCCTTGGTCGCTCGCTTGGGCTTCGCGGGTATCGCCGATATCGGCGCTTTTCCGCTGTTTATTTTTGCCGTGCTGGTTTTTTCAGTGATCGCCATGCCGCTGGGCAATGCCTATTCCCGTCGCCGCGAATATGCCGCCGACGCATACGCCGCGCAGGCAACCGGTAACGCCACCCCGTTGGCCACCGCGCTGCACAAGCTGGCCGACCAGAACCTGGCCGACAAGGAGCCGGCGGCGTGGATCGAATTCCTGCTCCACAGCCATCCCTCCATCAACCGGCGCATCGCGCGCATCAAGTCCCTGTAATTGTTTGCACTGGTGGGCTGGCCGGAATTCATTGCTTGACCCGTCATCGCAGCGGGCTTTTAATGTGGGCATGATTACGCTTGCTGAGTCGCTTGTTCCGTTAATTGCGGAGTTTCATCGTAGGCATGGTTGCATACGCATCGCCTACCTGTTTGGATCGCATGCGGACGGGCGCGCACGTGCTGACAGTGATGTGGACGTGGCGGTCTTACTGGAGGATGGTGCTGATGCCATTATGGATCTCCAGTTGGGTGATTACTTGTCCCATGCGCTCGGGAAAACGGTCGATGTGGTGGTGCTTAATCAGGCATCGCCGATTCTTCAGCATGAGGTGATACGTGCGGGCGTTCGGTTAATGGAAGTCTCACCGATGGTGCGTCGGCTGTATGAGTTAGGCGCGTTCCGTGATTATGTGGATGCTGTCTTTTTCCAGCAGCAAAGACGCTTGAGGGTGGCACATGATTGATACGACGCTAAAGATTTTACAGATTTCGCCGATGCCGTGGAAGCTTGGATGGCGTCTCAGCAGAAATAAAGACGGGGCGCGGGGGGGGTTCTATTCGTCCACCGGACGTTCGTCCCGAGGCGATGAGTTTAAGGAAATTTCGAGGTTTAATGGGCCATGGTGGGTAATACCGATTTTTTGAAGATTAATGAGGTGCATGACGACGCGGTTTGGCGGGGGGAAACACGGGTGGTGGCCCAACATGCGTTGTCGTCGACGGGCTATGAATTGATACTGGAACGGGGCGCTTTCGAGTTTGCGGCCGGACGCCTGATCACGTTGCATGGACGCGATCTGACGGAGGATCGCAGTTACACGATCGCCAGCGGTGAACAGGACACGCATGTGCATGTGCTGTACCGGTTGGTGCCGACCGGCGTGCTGACTCCTCAGCTGGTGCAGCTGAAGTCCGGCGATATGGTCGAGTGGTCGGGCCCGTATGGACAATTCACCCTGCGCGACCCGCAGCGGCCGATTGTGTTTCTGGCCACGGGCACCGGGATTGCCCCGTGTCGCGCATTTTACCGCACCTACCCCGACCTTGATCTCACCGTGATCCACGGGGTGCGCGAACCGGAGGACCTTTTTTACCGGGCGGAGTTGGAGGCCTGCAGCCGTTATTATCCCTGTTGTTCACGCGTGCCCGGGCCGGGTTTTCACGGGCGCATTGACGCCTTTATGGCGGATTTTGAAATCGTTAACGATGCCCACTACTATTTGTGCGGCGCCTATGAGATGATTTACGCTATGCAGTCATGGCTGCAGTCGCGCGGTATCCCGAACACGCACATCTTTATTGAAGGCTACTATTATCGCCTTGAAGTCTAATCCCTATCCCTCAATGTATCCGGCGACCGCCATTTGCCGTTTGTAGGTGCCGGACGTATACCAATCATTATGAACATCTCCTCTTTTTCAATGGGTATCCGCAAATGTCGCACTTGGCTATGGTTGGGTGTGTTAGTGTTTGGGCCGGTCATGGTAACCGGCCGCGTTATCGATGAGTTTCCACACACGTCGGCGGCGTCCGCTCACCAGCACTGGGAAGCAAAGGATGGGTCACCGCCCGTTCAACCGACAGCCAACGGATGGGTGTTTGCGCTGCCGTTCGGCCATACGGACCGCGACCGTGTCTATTGGGATCGGACCATTGCACTGGACCTTTCGGGTGAAGCGGTGTTGCGTTTGGAGCTCACCTGCCCGCAGCCTGCGGCCTTGCGCTCACTGGCGATCTATCTGCGCAGTGGCGATGGCTGGTACATTTGGAACCGGCCACTGCCCGGTGCCGGCCGGCGCACCCTGGCGCTCATGCGCACGGATTTTGAAACGGAAGGTCAACCGGCGGGCTGGCATCAGATTGACGCCATACGCCTTTCCCCTTGGCGCGGGCACGAGGTGGACACGACATTGACGCTGCACCGGTTGGAAGCCGTCCGACCCGACGTGTGGCTGGTCCGCGGACAGCGGTTGCCGGACGCGGAACGCGAACCAGCCCGCCGCACCACCGCCCGTATCAGTCAATGGTTGACGGCCAGCGATATCGCACACGGGATCGTGGATGAGCAGGACGTAAACGCGGACCGGCTACGCCAAGCACGCGTGGTGGTGTTGCCGTACAATCCGGAATTGACCAGCGGTTTCCGGGCACAACTGCGCACGTTTGTGGAGCAGGGCGGGCAGGTGATGGTGTTTTATTCCAACGACGAAGCGTTGGCGCGTCTGCTGGGGTTCCGGCTCGGTGCCTATAAGGCGGCTGAACAGCCAGGCCAATGGGCCGCCATGCGTTTTGTGGATACTGCCTGGCCGGTACCGCCACGGGTGTACCAACAGTCATGGAATATCCGTCCGGCCCACCCGGCGAGCCCGCATGCCCGCGTGATTGCGTTTTGGGAAGACGCGCTGGGACAGCGTTCGGACACGCCCGCCTGGACGGTGTCCCGGCACGGGTTATGGATGGCGCATATCTTGTTGCCCGGCGATGATACCCATAAACGGCAATTATTAGCCGGACTGCTGGCCCATCGGCACCCCGCGTTATGGCAAAGCCTGGCCACCCATGCCTTGCGCGAAGCCGGGCAGGTGGGGCCGTATACCGATTTCGCCGCCGCCCGAAACGCCTTGCGCGGGGCAGGCCACAACCGCACAGAACGGCGCGCCATTGCGGATCTGCTGCGTAATGCCGAGGAGCAGTACCGGCGCATGCAGCGCAGCTATCAGCAGCAGCGTTATCCCGCCGTGGTCACCTTGCAACGCGGCGTGCAACGCAACCTGGTGGAGGCGTATGCCCGCGCCCAACAACCGCGCCCCGGCGAACGGCGGGGCGTGTGGGATCATCACGGCACCGGCTTGTTTCCCGGCGATTGGGAGCGCACGGCCGCCGTGCTGGCGGAACATGGTATTAACACGCTTTATCCCAACCTGATGTGGGGCGGGCTAGCCCATTATGCCAGTGACGTATTGCCGCGCTCGACCACCTACCGCCTGCACGGGGACCAACTGGCGCAGGTGATCGCCGCCGCACGCCGCCATCAGCAGGAGGTTCACGTCTGGGTGGTCTGCTGGAACTTGACCGGGGCCCCCGCCGACTTTGTCAATGCCGCCCGGCGTGACGGACGACTGATGCAGGACGCAGCGGGCAACGAGCTGCCCTGGCTCAACCCGGCCCATCCGGAAAATGTGGACCTGCTACTGGCCGGTCTAAAGGAGCTCGCCGCCAACTATGCTATTGATGGGATCCATTTGGATTATATCCGGTACCCCAACCGGCTCGCCTGCTATGCGCCTTACACACAGCGTCGGTTCGTCGAATGGAGCGGGCAACGGGTACGGCGCTGGCCGGCAGATGTGCAACCCGGCGGATCGCGGGAAGCTGAGTTCCGGCAGTTTCGCATCGAGCAGATCAATCACATCGTGCGCCGCTTGCATCAGGAAGTGGGCGCGGCCCATCCTGACGTGACCTTATCGGCGGCGGTCTGGGGCGGGTATCCCGATATTCTGCGCAGCATCGCCCAGGACTGGCCCGCTTGGCTGCGGGCCGACTGGTTGGATTATGTCGTGCCGATGAATTATTTTGATGAAGCCGCCCGCTTCCGGCACCTCACGCAGCGCCAACTCCAATTGCCTGGCGTAGGTAATCGCGTATGGCCCGGCATCGGCGTTACGTCCGCCGAAAGCCAACTTACGCCGGACCAAGTGATTTTACAGATCCAATACGCGCGCGACCTCAACGTGCCCGGCTGGGTTTTATTCGATCTCAACCCCACCTTGCAGTCCCAGATTCTGCCCGCGCTGCGGCACGGCATCACGCGCGGGGCACCGCTGGCGCAGTAAGAAATTGATATGAAAACCAGATTGGGGTAATTTGCACCCTGTCGTATCAAACAAGGAGATGTCGTATGCATAATGAATTTACGGCCATAATCGAACGTGATGACGAGTGGTTTCTGGCCTATTGCCCAGAGGTGCCCGGAGCCAATGGACAGGGGAAGAATAAGTCGGAAGCCGTTAAAAGCCTTTCAGAAGCTATAGGTCTTATTTTACAGGATCGTAGAGAAGATGCGCTGCGCGGATTGCCTGCCGATGCAGAAAGAGAGCTTGTGGCTGTGGGATGAAACGAAACGACTTGCTTAGGCACCTGCGTCGGAACGGGTGCTTTCTGAAGCGGGAAGGTGGATCGCATTCGCTCCGGAGCAATCCGCAAACTGGCTGGGTTGAAGCCGTGCCGCGACATACAGAAATACCGAACCGCCTTGTCCGCAAGATTTGCAAATGCCTTTCAATTCCCGAAATAGGATGACACAGAACAACATATCGGCAGGACAACGCACCATAGCGCCCATTCATTTGAGGTTGGTATGCATTGTGTGACAGCGGAAGTGATTCATCAGGAAGTGGTGCACGGCGGTTATCGCGTGCTGCAACTGCGCGCCCCGGATTTGGTGCCGCACGTGCAGCCGGGCCAGTTTGTGCACGTGCGGGTCCCGCATATGGAAGCAGCGGTGTTGCGGCGGCCGTTTAGCGTGTATAAGGCCGATGGCGATGTGTTGCAAATCCTATACAAGGGCGTGGGTAAAGGCACGCGGACCATGACGTTTCTGGCGCCGGGCGATACCCTGAGCCTGTTGGGTCCGCTGGGTCACGGCTTTCCGACGCTGCAACCCGGAAATGACCCCATTCTCATCGCCGGGGGCTACGGGATGGCCGCCCTCTACCTGCTGGCCCGCCAGTTGCCGGTCAAAGGCGTGGCGTTCTTTGGTGGCCGGTCGGCCCCGGATATCCTGTGCGTGCCGGAATTCGAGGCACTCGGCTGGGACGTACGGATTGCCACCGAGGACGGGTCACTGGGCACCGCCGGTCGGGTGACGGTGCTGATGGACGATTGGTGGGCGGCGCGTAGCCACGACGCGGCTCACGTGGAAGCCTATGCCTGCGGCCCCAACGGGATGCTACAGGCGGTGGCTGCGCGCGCGCAGCAGCATGACTGGACGGCATGGGTGTCGGTGGATCGCAACATGGGCTGCGGCGTGGGTGCGTGCCTGACGTGCGTGCTGAAGACACGGACGCCGGAAGGCGACTGGGTTTGGCAACGGTCGTGCACCGAGGGACCGGTATTCGATAGCCGTCAAATTGTATGGGACGCGGAAGGTGCGTCGTAGGCATTGCTGAAGGAAGGGAACATGGCTGATTTACAAGTATCCATCGGCGCGCTGAAAATGAAGACCCCGGTTATGGTGGCTTCCGGAACGTTCGGTTACGGTCCGGAATACGCCCAACTGGTGGACTTGAATCAATTGGGGGCAATCGTGGTCAAGGGTATCGCCAGCGAACCCACCAAGGGCAACCCGCCCCCGCGCACCTTTGAGACCCCCAGCGGTTTGCTCAACGCCATTGGCCTGCCGAATCCGGGCGTGGAAGGCTTTATCACCGAATACCTGCCTTTCCTGCGCCAGCATACCGTCCCGGTGGTGGTTAATATCTGGGGGCGCACGATAGAGGAATATGTGGCCGTTGCGCGTCGCTTGAGCGAGGCCGATGGTGTGCATGCGCTGGAAGTGAATGTTTCCTGCCCGAATATCAAGGAAGGCAGTGCCCTGTTTGGCACCGACCTCGACGCGTTCACCCGCGTGGTGGAAGCGGTACGCGCCGCCACGACATTGCCGCTCATTCCCAAACTGGCCCCGAACGTGGCGGACATCGGCGCCTTTGCGCGCGCGGCTGAGAACGCAGGGGCCGATGGGATTTCTCTGATCAATTCCTTGCCAGCCATGGCCGTGAACATCGAAACGCGCCGTCCCGAACTCGGCAACGGTACCGGCGGCCTGACCGGTGCTGCCATTCATCCGTTTGCCGTAAAAATGGTGTGGGAAGCGGCGCGCGCGGTGCAGATTCCCGTGATCGGTATCGGCGGCATCACCAACGCCCGTGATGCGTTGGAATTTTTGATTGTCGGCGCCCACGCCGTAGCCGTGGGCACCGCCTCGTTCACGGACCCCAACACGGCTTTGGACGTCACCGCCGGCATCGCCGACTATCTTGACCGCCACGGCTATCCCTCCGTAGACGCGTTGCGGGGCACACTGAAATGGGAGCGTTGATAATGGACAAGCAGGCCAAACCCGACGGCGTCACGAGCCCAAATTCTCTGGAGGGTCGAGTTCCGCGAGACCGCGATCCAAGCGCGGGCTCCACACCCAAAAAGGCCAAACGCATCGGCTTTTGGCTGTTGTTGTCCGTGTTTGTGGTGGCGGTGGTAACTTGGCTGTTCTATGTGCCATACCAACCCCAACGCCTTTATCGCTTGGTGCCCGACAATACGGCGTTCCTGAGCTACCACCGGAACCTGGCCGAACGTGCGGATGATGTATTGGCCAATCCCTTGGTACGGTCCGTGATGAGCATGGCCGGGTTCGCGCCGGAAGAGGTGGACGCCTGGCGGGCCGATCCCGCCGTCCGCAACTGGCTCGAACCCATATGGGAACGTGACTTGCTGTTGCTGCACGTTCCGGCCGTCGGACCGGGCCGCGATCCGGCCTGGGTGTTTGGCGGCTGGATCGGTGGCGGCAGCATTCGGTTGCGCTGGTGGTTAACGCGCGGCCAGCCTGACGGTTTCGAAAAAGTGCGCCGCCACGCCGGCGGGTCATACTGGACAGTGGATACCGGGGCTGCGCCTGGCGAGGAACACCTCTCCATCGGTATTGTCGAGGGCATCTTGATTGGCGCGTGGTCCCGGGACCCCCATGCGGTACGGCATATTTTGGATGTGTACGACGGCATTGCCCCGCGTACGCCGGAGCAGCCCATGGCCAGCTTGGCACCGGATCACGGCTGGTGGCGTACGTGGAACCCGTGGGATAACCAGTCGGCACGCTATACCTTTGCGGTCGACGCCCTGCACGGTGACGGCATTGCGGGCCACGTACAACTGGCCCGGTCCGTCGAACTGCCGATGCTGGCCCCGACCGATATCGAAACCATCAGCCGCCTGTGGGGCGGTATCCCGTTTTGGGTGCTGGGTGCCGAGCCTGATAGCCTTTTCAATGCGGCTCAGCCCTACTTGCCCGCTCCTGTCTTTCGCATCTACCACGGCTTGCGCAACACCCATCGCGATGGCCCATTGCTGTTGGCACTAACCGGCGGGGAATACGCCGGCTCCCCCCTCGGGATTTCCGTGCCCGCCCTGAACGTGGCGTGGCCGGTACGGGATGAGACCGCCTTTGTCGATACCGTACGCGGGTTGTTGGACGGTTTGAACGCCGCCTATCGCTGGGGGCTGGTCCTGACCGAAAGCCGTGTTCATGGCCGTACCATCTACAGGATCGAGGGCACCGGTCTGCAGGTCTACGCGTTGGCCCGGCCTGATCAACAAGTGGCATTCACCCTAATAGACGGCTGGGTGGTGGCGGCTTCCCATCAGCGGACCTTACTACGTCTGCTCGAACGCTATACGGATCCGCTGGCCTTGATCGAAGCGGACGATGGAGGTTGGAAAGAGATGGTGCGTGCCGGCGGCGCAGCCGGCGTGAGCCATATCGATATCCGGGCAGGTGCCCGGACCATCCGACTGGCCTTGATGACCTGGTCGCTGGCCCTGCTGCGCGAGGAAGGTCCCGAAACTCGAACCACCCGCCAACGCATCCAAGCCGCCCGCGCCTGGCTGGACATCTTAGAGACCCTGGGCATTATCAATCTGAGCTTGGCAAGCGACGAAGATCACTGGACCTTGCAGTTGGAAATAGGAGAGCCCTAAACCATGATGGATCCATCTACTGCCCCGCAGGAGGGAAAAGACAAGTTGCAAGAAGACCACCCGAACGGTCCCGGTGAGCCGCTAGCGGAGCAAGACGGGGTTCATTCAGGTCGGACGAACCGTCCCGGTGAGCCGCAGGCGGCGGTGCTCCCGGCTTGGAAGAAAGGGGTGGTTGCGTTGGCTTCCGGGTTTGGGCTCGGGTACAGCCCGATCGCGTCCGGCACCGTCGGCAGCGCGTGGGGCGTGCTGCTCGTGCTGGGACTGGCCTGGGCCGACCTGTCACTACCGGTGTATATTGGCCTTTGCGTTGGCTTGGTGTTGATTTGTATACCCATTTGTCACGTCGCCGAAGGCGTGTACCGTAAAAAGGACGACGGCCGAATCGTGGCCGACGAGTACCTGACGTTTCCCATCTGCATGATCGGGCTGACCCCGTATATTTTTTCGCACTGGTGGCTATTACCCATGGCATTCGTGTCGTGCCGGATTTTCGATATCCTCAAGCTACCGCCTGCGCGTCAATTGGAGCGTGTCCCCGGTGGAGCTGGCATCACGCTCGACGACGTCTTCGCCAGCCTCTACAGTCTGGGCGCTAACTGGCTTGCTTTCATGTGGCTAAAGGACATTTTGTGATGCATTTACCCCAGCCATTGGCGCACGGCCTCTTGGACGCGTTCCGGTTTAATGGCTTTCAACGCCGCCTGGGCGGTGGCGGAACGGCGCGGAACATCGGGTTGCGGATGAACGCCGCGCGCCTGCAGGATGGTGGCCCGCTCGGTCAGCGGGCCGGTAATCAAAGGATCGGTCAGTCCGAACAGGGCAACCACGGGCGTGCCCAGAGCGGCGGCCAGATGCATGGCGCTGTTTTCATTGGTCACAACAACGTCGGACAAAGCCAGTACCGAAGCCCAGGAAGTCGTATCCAACTGACCGGCAAAATTGCGGGCAGCGGGCCCGATGGCGGCAGCGATTTCGGCACATAACGCTTGCTGCGCTTGGTTGCCGGTAATCCAAAGCGCGGCCGATAAGTCGGCCGCCAGTTGCTGGCCCAGTGCGATGAAATGGGCGGCAGGCCACTGCTTGGCCGGCCCTCCTTCCGCCCCCGGGACCAGCGTGATCCAAGGGCGGGGCACCTGCTCCATTTTCGCGCGCATCCGTTTATGGGTTTCCGGATCGGGATGCAGTTGCGGCGCCTCCCATGCCGATGACGTCTCATCGGGAAGCATGAGGTCCAGATACTCGAAGACGTGGTGCTCGCGATTCGTGTAGTGCGCTGGCTCCACAATCCCCGTCATCAACAAGGCGCGCAGGTGCCCGGGCAATCCGTAGCGTTCTGGAATGCCGGCCCGGCACGCCACCCAGGCCGACATAAAGGATCGCGGCATAATGTAGGCGCGATTGAAAGGACCAGCCGTCAGCAGGCGTTCCTCCGTGCGGCGCAGGCCGCCCCAATAAGGTTCCTCGAGGATGACCTCTGCCGGGACAGGATGTAATTTCCAAAGCGGCCAAGCAGGCGACCGCGCCAAAACGGTGACCGCATGCTCCGGGTGGTGTGCCGCATACGCCTGCACCGCCGGCATGGCCATAACGGCCTCGCTGATCCGGTCCGGGCTGATAACTAAAATATGGGCCTTGGAACTCATGTCGGGCTCATTGAAAACAAATGCGGCCGATCCAGTCTTTGAAGGCATCGGCACCACTGAGCATTTCAATCTGAACGCGTAGAAAGAGCAAGGGAATATCGCGACGTTCAACGAACGGGAACCGCACCGCATCTTTTTCCGTGGTGATAATCGCGCGCGCGCCCAACTCAATGGATTCGTTCAGGAAATCAATAATTTCCTGCTGGGTATAGCGGTGATGATCGGTGTACGTACGATGGCGTAACACGCGGGCGCCTTGGCGGACCAGTTCCTCCTCGAACCCCTGTGGGACCGCAATACCGGAAAGGGCGGTCACCGGCAAATCCCGCAGAAACGATAGCTCCTTGCGCTCCCCGGAATAGAGCGCTTGCAGGTACTGCGCGCAGTGGCGGCACTCCGATATTTCCGCATCGGGATTCAGCGCGCGCAGTTGTTCCTTTAGTTCCCGGGCTCCGTCACCGTTGGATTTTGTGATAAAAATAAACCCGGCCCGGCGGATGTTACGAACGGGTTCGCGCAGCAGGCCGCGGGGCAGCACATGCCGGTTACCAAACGGATTTGTTCGATCCACCAGCACAATGTCGAGCCGGTGGCGCAGGCGCATGTATTGGAAGCCATCATCGAGAATTAACGTGTCACACCCCAGCTTCTTGATCGCGTATTGTCCGGCATTGATCCGGTTTTTGGCCACGATCACGGCTACATCGGGCAAGTTGGACGCCAACATGTAGGGTTCGTCACCGCTGACACGCGAATTCAGCAGCAAGCGTTTGCCGTCGGACACCACTAACGGCGGCGGACCATATTTCTGAAAGGTGAGTCGGCCTTTGATACGGCGCCACAGCGGTGCTTTTTTGCGCTTGTAGCCCCGGCTTAGAATGGCCACCTTCCGCCCACGCTCCTGCAAGGAACGGGCAAACACTTCCACCACCGGGGTCTTGCCCGTGCCGCCAACGGTCAAATTGCCCACACTCAGCACTTGGCAACCCAGCGCGTGTGGACGCAGGATGCCCCACTTGTAAAGACACAGGCGTAACCGTACCAGCCCGCGGAAGATCAATGACAACTGGGCCAGCAACAACCGCAGCAACGTGGCCCGTTTACCGCGTTCCCGGCCCTCTATCACGTCCAAAAAATAGGACTCAAGATGTTCTAGCTGCCTCGCCATTGCCCTTCTCGTTATAGCCGCTGGCCCGCCAGGCGTCGATGGCGGAAGCCGCCGGGTTTAGGCCGGAGGCGGATTGACCGGCGTCGGGGCAGGCGCTGCGGTATCTTCCTCCTCCGTGTCCCCGTTTTCTTCGTCATCGGGTGCCACCGGTGTGGCCGAAACCAATTTATCGTCCGCGCCTAAACTGATCAGCCGTACCCCTTGCGTATTGCGACTGATGGTTCGAATGTCCCCCACCGAAATACGGATCATCTGACCTTTTTCCGTAATCAGCATCAGCGCATCATGGTCGTTCACCGAATGGGCCCCGACGAGCAAACCGTTACGATCGGTGGTGCGGATGGTGATCACGCCCTTGCCGCCCCGTTTCTGGGTCGGATATTCTTCAAAGCGGGTGCGCTTGCCGTAGCCGTTTTGCGTAATGGCCAGCAAGGTATGGTCGTCTTCAACCACCTCAATGCTTTCCACCGCATCGTTTTCCCGGGCCAGCGTGATCCCGCGCACACCGCGCGTGTCGCGGCCCTGGTCGCGCAACTGCGACTCGTGGAAACGGATGCTCATACCATACCGGGTCACCAGCATTAGCTCGTCGTCGCCACCGGTCAGTTTAACCCCGATCAACTTGTCATCGTCATCAATCGCGATTCCCTTGATGCCGCCCGCCCGCGGATTGCTGTAGGCCGATAAGTTGGTCTTCTTGACCACGCCGCGATCAGTGGCCATGACCAAGTGATGGTTTTCGTCGAATTCACGCACCTTGATCATGGCCGCGATCTTTTCGTCGGACCCGATTTGCAGCAGGTTCACAATGGCCTTGCCGCGGGTGGCGCGTCCGCCTTCCGGGATCTCATAGACCTTCTGCCAGTGCACGCGCCCATTTTCCGTGAAGAAGAGGATGTAGTCATGGGTATTGGCCATGAAGACGTGCTCGACGTAGTCTTCCTCCTTGGTGCCCATGCCAATGACGCCCTTGCCGCCGCGCTTTTGCTGGCGGTAGGTGCTGACCGGCACGCGCTTGATATAGCCCGTGTGGGTAATGGTGATCACAAAGCTGCGGTCGGCAATCAGGTCTTCGATGTTGATTTCGCCTTCGTCCGGCACGATTTCCGTGCGGCGCTCGGAGCCGTAGGTCTTGCGCAAATCCAGCAGGTCGTCCTTGATCACCTCATAAATTTTCTGAGGGCTGGCGAGCAGGTCGCGCAGGTAATTGATCAGTTTGATGACTTCCAGGTACTCGTTCTCCACCTTGTCCCGTTCCAAGCCGGTCAATTGGTAGAGGCGCATGTCGAGGATGGCGTTGCTCTGGATTTCCGTCAGGCCAAGCTGCGCCATTAACTGGGTGCGCGCTCCTTCGCGGTCTTTCGAGCCCCGGATGATTTTGACCACCAAGTCCAGGTTATCCAGTGCAATCTTAAGGCCTTCCAGGATATGCGCGCGGGCTTCGGCTTTTGCCAGGTCGAATTTGGCGCGGCGCGTAATGACCTCGTAGCGGTGGGTCACAAAGCACTGCATCAATTCTTTTAGGTTCATCACCCGCGGCTGGCCCTGATCGATGGCCAACATGATGGCGCCGAACGTCATTTCCAACGGGGTATACTTGAACAGATGGTTGAGCAACACTTTGGGTACGGCATTGCGTTTGAGTTCGATGACCACGCGAATCCCGTCCTTATCGGACTCATCGCGGATATCGGAAATCCCCTCGAGCTTCTTATCCTGCGCCAATTGCGCGATCTTTTCGATCAGCGTTGTCTTGTTAAGCGTGTAGGGGATCTCCGTAATGACGATGCTCTCTTTGTTCTGCGCCCCCGTTTCAATCGCCGCGCGTCCGCGCACCTTCAGCAAGCCGCGCCCGGTCTCGTACATGCTCTTGACCGGACCCAGGCCGCACACCACGCCCCCGGTCGGAAAGTCGGGACCCTTCACGAAGGCGGTGAGATCAGTTACCTCGCAGTCCGGATGGTCGATTAAGTGCACAATTCCGTCGATCAGCTCGTTCAGGTTGTGCGGCGGAATATTGGTGGCCATACCGACCGCAATGCCGGTGCTGCCGTTGGCCAGCAGATTCGGCAGCCGCGCGGGCAGCACCACCGGTTCCTGCAGGGTTTCATCGAAGTTAGGCCGCATATCCACGGTGTTCTTTTC
The DNA here is from genome assembly GCA_003562335.1 of PVC group bacterium. Lineage (GTDB taxonomy): Bacteria > Verrucomicrobiota > Kiritimatiellia > SLAD01 > SLAD01 > SLLF01. The sequence goes on along the minus strand of PWVE01000196.1, from coordinate 15,796 downwards.
GATGTCCGCCAGCATCTCCTCCGACAGCCGGTTGAGTCGGCATTCGGTGTAACGGTAGGCCGCCGGGGGATCACCATCGATGCTGCCGAAGTTACCTTGGCCATGGATCAAGGGGGACCGCATGGAAAAGTCCTGCGCCATGCGGACCAGCGTGTCGTACACGGCCGAGTCACCGTGGGGGTGGTAGTTACCGATCACTTCGCCCACGACCTTGGCGCATTTCACAAAGGGTTTGCTATGGGTCCAACCCCGTTCGCGCATGGCGAACAGGATGCGGCGATTACCCGGTTTCAGGCCGTCACGCGCGTCCGGTAACGCGCGGCCCACAATGACGCTCATCGAGTAATCGATGTACGCCCGCTGCATCTCCTCTTCGATGTTGGTGCGGTCAAGTTGTTCGTTTTGCTGATACATAAGTTAAATATCCAGGTTGCGCACGTTAAGCGCATTGTTAAGAATGAAATTACGACGCGGCTCGACCTCGTCCCCCATCAGAATGGTGAACATTTCGTCGGCCTTAACCACGTCTTCCAGTACCACCCGGTTCATTTTGCGGTTTTGCGGGTCCATGGTGGTTTCCCATAATTGGTCAGGGTTCATTTCGCCCAACCCCTTGTAGCGCTGAATCTGCAACCCCTTGCGTCCAAGCTCGCGGACCTTGTCCAACAAGCCCGGCAACGAATGAATCGGGATGGTTTCATCCTTGGCGCCGGACAGGGAAAAGATGGGCTCGGCGGCCGGGAGCAGCTGCTCGGCGGTAAACCCGCGTTTTTCCAGCAACGCCACTTGTTTGGCTAGGGGATTAGCCGAAAAGATTTCCACCCATTGCAGGCCGGGATGGCGCGAACGCTCCGGTTTGGATTCGCCGTTACCGTTGTCATCGCCGTCACCCGTAAAGATTTCCAGTTGATCGCCCAGTTGCCGTTCCTTTTCCTCACGGAATTTACGTAGCTCGGCCTCGGTATTAATGAACTCCACATCGGTCCCATGGGCGTGCTTCACCTGTACCCGGTATTGAGGGAACAGGCCTTTGTCTTTATCGCGATGCTGCAGGTACTCCGCAAAGTCGATGCCCTTACGTTCCAGACGGCGGGCGATATCCTCGATTTCCGAGAGGCTGGCCAACACTTCCTGCAGGTGCTTGTCCGTGCAAAACGGTTTGCCGTCCGCGTCGACCAGTGCCAAGTCTTCCGTGCCCAGTTCCAGCAAAATGGAGGTCAATTCCTTGTCGCTGTCCAAGTATTGCTCCCGTTTTTTGCGTTTGATCTTATACAGGGGTGGCAGGGCAATAAAGATGTGGCCGCGCTCGATCAATTCCGGCATCTGCCGGTAGAAGAACGTCAGCAGCAGAGTGCGAATGTGCAGGCCGTCCACATCGGCATCGGTCATGATCACGATTTTATGGTAGCGCAGTTTTTCCAGATTGAATTCCTCGCGCCCGATCCCGGTGCCGATGGCGGTGATCATCGTGCGGATTTCCTTATTATTCAAAATCTTGTCCAACCGCGCTTTTTCCACGTTCAACACCTTGCCGCGCAAGGGTAGAATAGCCTGAAAACGGCGGTCACGCCCTTGTTTGGCCGAGCCACCGGCACTATCGCCCTCGACGATAAATAACTCGGTAATGGCCGGATCGCGTTCGGAACAGTCGGCCAATTTGCCCGGCAACGAGCCGCTGTCCAGGGCGCTCTTGCGACGCGTCAAATCGCGCGCCTTGCGGGCCGCCTCGCGGGCCCGGGCCGCCAACACGCCCTTTTCGATGATCCGCCGGGCCACGTTGGGATGTTCTTCAAAGTAGGTACCGAGCTCGTCGTTGACGATCGACTCCACAATGCCCTGTACCTCGCCATTCCCCAGCTTGGTTTTGGTTTGGCCTTCAAACTGCGGATCCGGGACCTTGACGCTGATCACCGCCGTCAGTCCTTCGCGGATATCGTCGCCGCTCATGCTGACTTTGTCGTCTTTGATCAACTTGTTCGCGCGCGCGTACTGGTTCACCGTGCGCGTTAATGCCGACCGGAACCCGCTGAGGTGCGTACCGCCTTCCACCGTATTGATGTTGTTGGCGAAGGAAAACAGGTTTTCGGCGTAGGCATCGGTGTACTGCATCGCAATTTCCACTGCGATGTCGTCGCGTTCACGTTCAATGTAGATGACTTTGGGGTGCAATGCGGTCTTGGTGCGGTTCAAGTGTTCCACGAACTCCTTGATGCCGCCGTCGTATTTAAAGACATCTTCGCGTTGTGGTTCTTCCTGTGAAAGCTTGATTTCAAGACCTTTATTAAGGAACGCCACTTCCCGTAAGCGCGCCGCCAACGTGTCCCAATTGAATTCGGTGACCTGAAAGATATCGGCATCGGGATAAAAGGTGATTTTGGTGCCGGTCCCCTTGGTCTTGCCGATGGTTTCCAGCTTGGACACCGGTACGCCCCGCTCAAAGCGCTGGTGATGCACATTGCCGTCACGCCGTACTTCCACCTCAAACCATTCACTGAGCGCATTGACGCAAGACACCCCGACCCCATGCAAGCCGCCGGACACCTTGTAGCTGTTATGATCAAATTTGCCGCCCGCATGCAGGGTCGTCAGCACCACTTCCACCGCCGGCTTCTTTTCCGTGGCGTGCATATCGACCGGGATGCCGCGCCCATCATCGTTGATCGAGCAGGAACCGTCCGCGTTCAGGGCCACATGAATCTGCTGACAATGCCCGGCCAAGGCCTCATCCACACTGTTATCCACCACCTCGTAGACGCAATGGTGCAGCCCGCGCGCCACCGTATCGCCGATGTACATGGCCGGCCGCTTGCGGACAGCGTCCAAGCCACCCAGCACCGTAATGTTCTGGGCGTCATATTTTGCGCCCATCTTGCTGTCATCAGGCAACTTAGCGGATTTTGTTTTTTCGGTCGTGCCCGCTGGCACGCCCTCATCCCCGGCGACTTGGCCGGGGGCGTTTAAATCGTCTGCCATAAATCTATTCTCCAATCGAGTTCAGTCCCGCGATCATAGCAGATGACGGATTGGCGGGCAATCAAAATGGATAGAAGAAAACGGGGGGGGGAAGAATCGCCGCTGTGAAAAGGCAAAGATGATTGCAAAACGATTCCCGCAGAGCTGTTCTTTCCCTATGAGTCAGCATTGTTCAGATATTAGCACTGGTCAAGAGCATCGCCCAAGAGCCAGTAAGATTATGGATGTGTCCCACGCGCGCGCGCTAGACCGAATCCAGAAGCTGTCCGTTGCAGAAAGAATCTTGGCGGCACTCTCAATCGGACAAAAATACAATGCAGGCTCTTGCAAAACCTCCAAGGTCGACACGGAGGTCGACCCTCCGGCAAGCAAACAGGCATATTTCGCAAATTTCTGGAGGGGCAGGCTCCGTCCTGCCCTCATGAACGGGAGGTTTTGCAAGCGCCTGCGTAATCTTCGTCCATATCGTAGGGCAGATGCCAGAGTTTGTCGCCTTCCTGGTTGGTGAACCATAGGTGCGGTTCACCGCCTCGACGTAATGCGCCATCGGCACGTGGTTGGCGGTATAGGTTCCCAGGCCGCCGGAGTACTTGGAGCCGTACTCATAGTGCTGCCTCAGCTGATACCAGATGCAGCGGAAGCCGTCAGCTTGAGGGGTGTCCACCAGCGTCCCCTCCGAAGAATCCGCAGCAAGCGCACAAACAGGCGCAATCAAAAGGCTAAACAGTAAAATGTAGTTCTTCATTTTGTCTCGACAAGCTCGATATGACCAAGTCGTTTCAATTTCAACAACAACCTCCACACACGCCTTCAGGCAAGCACTCCATCAATTTTTTGCAGCGCAATCGCCTCAAGTCACACAACAAACATTTTCCAAACGTTGGAAGCAGAATCGAGGGTGTGTTCCAGGCTTTGGAAACTGCGCCAATCTTGCTTTTCGTGTCATTTCGCGCTTTTAGTGGTTACCTCTGCTGAGCACCTGCAGCAAGCGCTCAGAGAGCGGCGTTACGAAAGGCCGGTATTTTTCCTTTGCCACTACGTTGATATTTTCGCCGGGATCTTTCTTCAGGTCGAAGAGCATCGAGTCCACGACCTCCTGCCGGGTCCCGCCCCGGTAACGGCCATACTCGGTGTAGGAAAACCGCCAAGTCACGATGTTATCGCCGTGCCGCCAGCGGGTGTAGGCAGCCTCGCGCGGGATATCATCCGCGCTGCCATCGAGCAGGGGCGATAGATCCATTCCATCCCACTGCGCGGCGAGTTCCGCGCTGGGCTCGATGCCTGTGAGCGCTGCCAGGGTGGGGAAAAGGTCGGTCGATTCGACGAGCGCGTCGCTGGTGCTGCCGGGACGTGTCACGCCCGGCGCATGAATCAGCAGCGGGATATGCGTCGAGCCGCCCATGAGATTGTGTTTCCCCCAGAATCCATGTTCGCCCAGATTGAAGCCGTGGTCGCCCCACAGCACAACGATGGTGTTTTCGTGGAGATCAAGCTGCTCAAGCTCTGCGAGCATATCGCCAATCAGTTTGTCCACATAGCTGACGCAGGCAAAATAGCCGTGGCGCATGACACGGTGAAATTCGTCGGAATTTACGTTCATACCCTTTAGGTGATAGGCCCTGAACTCGTGAGAGCCGGTCAACTGACTCGGCGCGTTTTGCGGACGCGTGCGGACCTCGGCAAGCGGGATTTCATCCCGGTCGTAGAGATCCCAGTAGCGTTTGGGAGCGTAGAACGGCAGATGCGGGTTGAAGAAACCGGCAGCGAGGAAGAACGGCGCCTCGCCTTCCTTCATTTCCCGGAGTTTTTCGATAGCCCATTTTGCGACTTGGCCGTCAAAGTAGGCGTCGTCCTCGACATCGGGATGTTCGTAGATCGGCCCCCTGCCGCGCCCGGAAACATAATTAGCGGATTCCGGATCGAACGTGTGAAAAACGGCGAATCCCCGCTCGCCCCATTCATACATGTCGGCCCCGGGGACGACCGGCGGTTCGCTCCAGCTACGCTCTGCCGTGTCGCTGCTGGCATCAAACACCTTGCCGACGGAATAGGTATGGTAGCCGTTCTCCCGCATGAGTTGCGGCAGCGTCACCGCGCCTGGGGCATCACCTTCGACCGAAGACCTTGCCTTGGTAAAGCGGGTCTGGGTGGGCAAAATACCAGTGAACATGCTCGACCGCGAGGCGCCGCAAACCGGCACCTGAGCGTAGGCCCGGTTGAATTGCATGCCGCTTTGCGCGAGCGCGTCAATGTGGGGCGAATGAACGTAGTCCCGACCATAGGTGCCGAGCCACGGCCCGAGATCATCGACCATGATGAACAGCACGTTGGGGCGTTTATCCCGTGCACCGATGTCACCATGAACGGACAACCGCGTGACGAGCGAAACAACCAGTATGATCAGTGCCGAAGACCATGAAGCTGGTAATGAATTACTTTTGAGGCGGTTACCGGCAAGGGGCCGCATGCGCTGATCCGAGGTAGTTGTTCGTGTTATTTTCATTGTGCAAGGGTGGCACAGGCGATAGTGGGCGTCAAGCTTCGAAAATCCGTTTTAAAGGACCTTGAGGCTATTCCCAGGAAAGATGTAGCCCGTATCATGTCAACTATTGGGACGCTTGCGAACGAACCGCGTCCACCTCAGGCAACAAAACTCACTGGTCAAGCACCAGGCTCTCGCAAAACCTCCCGTTCATGAGGGCAGGACGGAGCCTGCCCCTCCAGAAACTTGCGGAATATGCCTGTTTGCTTGCCGGAGGGTCGACCTCCGTGTCGACCTTGGCGAGGTGATCCCACCGAGCCGGGAGCACGGGCGCTATCAGGTCACTGAGCAGCCGGTTTCCCTTTACTCTTACGCGCCACCCTTACCCGGATACACTTAAACGAGCCACTTCATCGACAATCGACAATCCCTTAGCCCGCAGCGCGGGGGCACGCGGTTAAGTTTAGCGGTTAAGCGTATCCGCGTAAGGGGGGGCAGTTGATCACGTCCTGACCGAAATAATAATCAAAACCAGCATTCATCTTGTCGGGGTCAGATGATGTCGAGTCCAATGTGCTTTGCCATCAGATCAAAATCAGAGTCAAAGTGGATGAGTTGCAGCTTGTGCTCTGCACAGAAAGTTCCAATGAGAACGTCTATCGTTTTTCTTACAGTCACGCCTTTGGCCCTCAGGAGTCGGTAGTTGGAGGCCGACTTTTCTGCCATGCTGAAACCGACCATGTTAAACTGGGGAAGTGACAGGAGAAGTCCCGAAACATCGTGTCTCTCGCGAGGCGAACGAATACCTTGTATTACCTCGCAGTATATCAGGTCTCCGATTGCAACAAGATTCTGATCCAAACATAGATCAACCTTGTTCACTATGGCGGGCACACCGCCCTTGAGGTACTCAATCCACGCTGAGGTATCCACAATGACCATTTCAATCCCTTCTCATTTCATCCAGGTCTCCGTCCCAAGTGATCTTGCCCTTAAGATCGCGCAGCTTTTTCTGGCTGTTGACTTGAACCAGCAGGCGAAGACCCGACTCAATCGCTGAACGCTTAGTGCGGCAGCCACTGGTCCGCATTGCATGTGTCATCAGCTTGTCATCCAGTACAACATTCGTTCTCATAATACACCTCCACCTTATGCATGCATTATACACATCCGAGAGAAATCTGTCAATAAGCAGGGATACGACCCATTTAGCGTCGCGTTTTCAGGAGGCGGGGCAACACCGTTTCCCCTCTGTGGACGCGTAGTAGAATGACATTCCGAGTACCGGATGCCGGGCGGAGGCGGCCCGTACCAAGGCGGAAGGGTCGGATTAATGACCTGATTTGCGGATGGTGGACAGACGAGGCCGCTACGGCTGGGGCGTTTCGCCGAAAGAGTGGAATGGTTCCCTATTCCCATCGTAATCGTAATCGATCGATTACGAGTACGATTACGAATGTATGTTCATCTGTAAGGCAGATCTCCGTGCCGTTTTGGTCGGTCCCAGCGTGGGGGCGAGGTGACCCCACCGAGCCGGGAGCACGGGCAGACTGCGTTCCGTGCGTGCGCGGCACAGGCAGGCACCATAACGCCCCCCCTCTGGTTACGCGCAGCCTTTTGACGTTGTTAGGCTGCCCGTAGATCCTTTATGTCCCAACCGGGAAAGACAAGAACGGCAGGGTGACATTTGAGGGCTCGCGCGAGGGTCTTTGCTCGCTCGATCCCGAGGTTGATCCGGTCGTTTTCGATACCCGATATAGTCGATTGAGGAATTCCGGAGAGATCAGCCAGTTCCGTTTGGCTGAGTTCCTGAAGTTCCCGCATAATCCGGACGGATTCTCCGACGGAAACGTCAACGGTCTTCTTGGCTTTACGATAGTCTTTCATCCTATTTTCTCCGGTAGTCATGTGCGGTAACGCTGATCACCTGCACGTATATTTGTTGGTTCTCGATCTTGTAGATCACACGATACTGCTGCCCCAGTCGTGACGACCGGTATCCTTGTCATTCACCACGCAGGGCTTCGTCATGAAACCCCCTTACCTGACGAAGGCCCCCTGGGCCAGAAATGGTCACGATGTCCTTCCATTTCTCATACCGTTTCAGAACTTCCACCGGTATACGCGGAAGCCGCCTGACCAGGTTGCGGTGTTCAAATACCTGCCACATATCATATATGTACTATACCAGATAAAACACGTCAATAGAAAGAACAAGGACGTTGTTTAACACCAGTAATTCTCTGGCCTCGGCAGCAGACGGTAGGGCGAAGCCTCTGGCTGAGCCGGGAGCACGGGCAGGACGACGTTCCGTGCGTGCTCGGATCATAGACCAATCACGCTCAGCGGCTCGCTCGGCCTGTCCGCCGTAGGCTCTGCAAAGGCGGGTGAGTTCGCCCTACCCAAAGAAAGAAACCACGGATTGCACGGATCTCACGGCCCGGCAGCCGCCCCCAACGTGGGCGGCTACAGTTTCGGTTGCGAACAAAATCTGCGTTAGGGTTATATACCTTCTCACAGTCCCGTGCAGATTAAGGCGAAAGATTATGGCGAAAGACAAGGGGAGAAAAACGCTATTCCTTAATCTTTCGCCTTCATCTTTTGCCCTTATCTTCTTCCTGAACTCGCTGAACTGCCGTTTCTAGGTGCCGTTTCTAGGTTGAACTGCTCTCTATAGGTTTATACCTTTTTTAGGTACGTGGCGCGGCCGATGGGCTTGTCGTCGATAAACAGGCATTCGAAATCGGTGCGCTCGTGCAAGGCCGGGGCCCAGGCGGGTTGCGGAATAAATTCGGACGGACGTTCAGCGAAGGCTTCGGTGATGGCCCTGAAGTAGGGTTGGTGATCAGTCGCCACATGGACCCGGCCACCCGGTTGCAGCGTGCGGTATAGCGACGCCATGAAGGCGGGGTTGAACAGGCGATGGCGCTCGTGCTTGGCTTTGGGCCACGGATCGGGAAACAAGATGAAGTAGGTGGCCACAGCTTCAGCGGGGATGAGGTAGGTTACGGCGTAATACGCCTCCATCCGGCAGAGCCGGACATTGCGTAACCCGGCCCGCACTACCTTGCGGTCGACCTTGCGGATGCGGCGCAGCATGCGGTCGATCCCCAGAAAGTTGATATCCGGGTGGTCGTGGGCATGAGCCAGCAGAAACCGTCCTTTGCCGCAGCCCAGGTCCACTTCAACGGGCTGCTCGTTACCGAACCAATCCGACAGGGGCCAAGGGGTCAAGGCATCGTTTAGTTGGATGCGAACCGTATCCATCAATCCAGTGCCAATACGCGCCGGATACATTCGTATGCTTTTTCCTGCGGCAAACCGTCCAGCACCGATTCATCAAACGGGGCCTCGTCTGTTACCGGCCCGACCGGTCCTTCCAATACGGCCATGGGCACCGCATCGCGCGTGTGGGCACGTTTACCGACCGGCGTTCGGTGGTCCATGGCCAGTACCAGCCGATACGGTTCACCTTGCGCTTCCAGATGGGCCCATAGGGGGCCCACGACTTTTTCGTCAAACAGCTCAATGGCCTTTGTTTTGAGCGCGGCATCACCTAGGTGTCCGCACTCGTCGGGGGCTTCCACATGCACGTACGCGTAGGGGTGCTGGTCAAGAAGCTGCTGCGCAGCGGCTACTTTGCCGGCGTAATTGGTATCAATAAAGCCCGTGACCCCTTCGATTTCAGGAACCTCCAACCCCGCCAAGCGGCCCAGTCCGCGCACGAGATCAACCGCCGTGACCACACCTCCGGTCAATCCATAACAATCGTGGAAGGACGGCAAATGCAGGGCGCGGCCCTGTCCCCAGAGCCAACACTGGGTGGCGGGATTTTGCCCGGCGGCTCGCCGCTGTTGATTGACCGGGTGGTCCGCCAGCACCGCTTGCGACTGTTCCATCAATGCGATCACTTCGTCCGCTCGCGCACCCTGCGGCAGGTGGTCATGGACGGTTTGGTCGGCAATGTCGTGCGGAGGCTGCGTGTTGAGGTCTGCCGGACCGTTCCGCCAAACCAGCAGGTGGCGGTAGCTGATGCCGGGATAAAAGCGGAGTCCGTCCCGTTCGAGCGTGTCCCGGCAGGTGTTTAGTAGCTGCGCGGCCTCTTCCGTGGAAATGTGGCCGGCCGAATAATCCCGCATGCGACCGTCCGCCACCGTCACCAGGTTACAGCGAAAGGCGACATCATCGGCGGTCAATGGAATGCCGGCACCGACGGCCTCGATCGGTGCCCGCCCCGTATAATTTTCGGCGGCGTTATAGCCGAGCAAGCCCATGTTACAAACGTCGCTGCCCGGCGGGAGTGTGTCCGGGACTGTGGTCACGTGGTGTATGCGGGCACGGGCCGCAATTCGTCGCATGGCCGGAATCCGGGCCGCTTGCAACGGGGTCCGCCCGTCCAAGGCCGCCACGGGCTCATCGCCCATTCCGTCACCGACCAAGACCAACACCTTCATTGCGCGCCCACCGATCGGTTAGAGGTTTGCCATCCCGGAGAATACGGCGATCAATAATCCACCATAAAAGATGAGCGCCAGGACGATCATGGCCAGCATGATGATATAGGCGATGCCGAGCACCATGAAGAAGGTGTTCAGTTTTTCGAAAAACGGACCTAGCGCCACCGGGACATGGGGTATGGTTTCCAGCGTGGATCGCGCCCCCAGCAACGCTACGCCGCCGATAATCATCAGCACCCCCCAAAGGATACCGAAACAGGAAAGGCAGTAGAGCGCGCCCAGGATGATGGTGACGACGCCGGCAAAACGGAGCCAGCCCCCCAGTTTGGGCGGGATCAATAGCCCCTCGTCGGCCGCCGGGGTGTCCGGGGGCGGTGGGGTCGGTGTGGGTGCAACAGATAGAGTCGGCGCGGGGGGGGGCGCGGGCGTAGCGGGCGCGGACGCCGGTTGATCCGCCTCTGTTGAGGCGGGTGCTGTCGGCGTGGCTACCGTAAATTCGGTGCGTGTACGCAGGGGTGCCCAGTTAGCCATCCCTTCCGTCCAAACCATGTCATCCGGGCCAACCCGCCCTTCATCCACTAACTGCTGGAGTTCTGGCGCCGCAACCGGCCCTTGGCGTTCTGTCCCGTCGGTCGTATAGAACCACATCGCCACTGCCCTCCTTCGCCTTATTAGGCACCGCTCAGCTCGTCACTCACCTCTTCGGCCGCTTCTTCCGCCGCTTCCACTGCCAGTGCCAAGCGCTTCTCGGCATCATTGTATTTGAAGGTATACTGGCCGTCGGCCCACGCAATCGATACACTTTCAATCCCGGCATCGGCAAACGCATTGAGGACCATCGGTGTCAGGGCATCGCGGGCATCGCCCTCGGCAAAGACATCGCCGGACGAGACCAGCAAAATCAATTTCTTAACCTTGTGCAGCGGGCGCGTGCCGTTCTTGTCCATTTCATAGGTGACGCTGGGCGAAAGCACCTGGTCCATCCAAGCCTTCAGAATGGCCGGGGCGGAATAATTCCACATGGGAATCGTCAACACCACCACGTCCGACTCATTGAACACCTCACCTTGTTCGATGCCATAGGCCCCCGCCAGCTGTTCGTCGTCCGTTGGCTGGTGTCCCTCGATAAAAACCGGAAACCAGAAGCCGCGAATGGCCTGATAATCCAAGAACGGCGGCGGATTCTCGTAAAGATCTACGTTGGTTATGTTTATGTCCGGATTTTTTTCAGCAAGGGTCCGGAAAAAGGTGACCGCCAGTTGTTTGGAAGCGGATTCTTCCGTGGGCTTGGGGTCGGCGCAAATATGTAATACATTCATTATTGATATCCTCTTTTTTTCTCATTATCAGTCTAACGCTGTAGCTTGGAAACGGCAACCGGCCTCACCCGCCGGGATGATCCTGTTCAATCTGGTCGGTACGGCGATTGACCAGCTTGGCGAGGTAGTTGCTCAGTTCCCTTCCATATTCCGTGTCTTGACCGGATTGTGCAAGTTGTTTATGCACGACGGCTAATCCTTCCTGTCCGGATTCGGCTTCCTGCGCATTGTGAAACCGTCGTTCCGGGTTGGGATCCAGAAAACGCTGCAGCAGATAGACCAAGTGTTCGTTACGGGCCACGTGCGGGGGTAGCATGGACGGCAAACGCTCCAGCAACCCCAGTTTAAATTCGTGCAGGTCGGGCTCTGTGAGATGGGTGTAATCCACCAAGGGCTCGCCCCGCAACATTTCGAGACCAACCAGGCCCACGCTGTAGATATCGGTTTCAATAGTGCTGGGCTCCCGGCGATGGGTTTCCGGTGCCATATAGAGCGGACTACCCAGCAAAAACCCCGTGGGCTCGTTGATCATGACGGCCCGCCCATAGTCCACCAGCTTGGCATAACCCAGGCGGTCGACCATGATGTTGGCTGGCTTGACATCGCTATGCACAAATCCCAAATCGTGCAACGATTCCAGCCCGCGCAGAATTTGCCGCAACAAATAGAGCGCAATACCTGTTTGCACCTGAAGACGGCCCTCGTGCACCCGGAAGATCACATCGGTGAACCGCGCCCACTCCTGCCAGGAGCTGCGGGCGCGCGCGCGATCCAAGTGGGTGGGCTTTAGCAGCCAACTTACGTCCACGCCGTCAATCATCTCCATTTGGACATAGCCAATGCCATTGCTTTCCTCGTAGACGTCACGTGTCACCAGGTTCGGGCTGCGCACCATCTGCAGACGCGACGTTTGGATGGCCATACGCCCCATGTCGGTCCAGTACTTTTTGGCGTTGGGATAGATACCCGGATCAAATAATTTGATCGCGTGCCGTGTGATGCAACCGCGTGCACCATGCCGCATGGCTTGGAAAACCACGCCCTGCCGACCGCGCCCCACTTCGCGCTCGAAGAGATAGGCGACCGGATAGTAGATGGCCCGCGCCCGCAGCAGGGTTTCGTAGTTTTCCTTCAGCTGCTGGCTGCCCAAACCGGTCGCACGTTCCCCCCGCATATCGGGGGGCACAAAGTCGGTAACCGTGTCGTCGTCCGCCAACGCCACGTGTATGGTGTCCTGGTTTTTCATAGGTGGTGACATGGCAGCAGTGTACGGATGCCGGGCCGCGGTAGCAACACAGGATTACGGGCAGCAGGGACTGAGGAAACAGGAGGGGCGGCCTCCGTGCCGCCCTCTCAAGGGTTAGCCCGCATTTCTCACCAGCCATCTACTCCGAGCGCGGATAGCACGGCATATCGGGCACGCGACTTGTGCGGCGACCTAAATGTGTTTCAACACACTGTCGCCCGCCGTCCTGCGCCGCGCACCCGCTCTGCCGCAATCTCCACGCTCTCGCTACGAAGTTGGTGAGAAATGCCGGTTAGGGCAGAATGCAAAAGCGTGTATGTCGATATGCACGTACGAGCACTGGTCTTTGTCGACTAAGCTCGCGACAAAGCTTGCGACAACGTTTGGTTGCGGGCAATCACCTGACCGGCAATGGTTCAACCGATCGAATATCCTCGGCGGGTAAGGTCATGATAATGCCGGGCCGTGTTTCAAGGTCGATGGAACCGTCGGGATGTTCCTGGATCAACACGCCGGTGAACACTTCCCCGGCGCGCTCGCCGGTGCGCACACGTGTGTCGGGCACGAAACGCCGTTGCAATCGTTCATGCAGCGACAAGGTCTGATTGGCTTCCAGCTCAAACATGCGCGGCCGATGCGTATAGCCCGCGCGCAATAGTTGCAGCCGATGTTCCCCGGCGGCTACGTAATCGATGGTAAAGGGTTCGGATATAACCTCGCTGGTACCGGCTTGGGTGGTGCCAACCCGCTCCCCGTTAAGCACCACCTCCACCCCGGCGGGTTCGGTCACCAGCACCAGCGTGCCGCTGGTCCGTTCTAAACGGAATTCTTCAATGCGGCGGGCGCCCGAAGCCAATTCCACCGCGCGCTCCTGAGGGGCAAAACCGCGGCGGTCCACCCGCACCGAATAGACGCCGACCGCCAAATTGGTGAGCGATAACGGACTCTCTCCGGCATGCTGGTCGTTAATATACACGCGCGCATCCGGTGGCGAGGTGGACACCGTCAACCCGCTTGGTAGCGGGATCAAATCCGCGTCCAGTCGATATTCCTGTCCGGAACGGAGCCGTAATTCGCGCTGGTAGGGCAGAAACCCGTCGCGCATGATCTCCACCAGCACCTCCCCGGTTCGTACCCGGTCGATGGTGACCGGTGTTTCGCCGTAGGACGCGCCGTCGATACGAACTTCACCGCCTGCCGGCTCGGAGGCGATGCGCAAACTCGCGGTATCCGATTCGAGTTTGGTGTACACGCGCTGGGGCGTTCGGCCTTCGATATTGACCGTGAGTTCGCGTGGAAAATAATTGTCCGCGCGCAAGCGAATGCGATACGTCCCTAGCCGCAGGTCGTGGACGAGCAACGGGGTTTGTCCGCGGTGGGCGTCGCCAATAACCACCTGTGCCCCTGCCGGTTCGCTTTCGATCAGCAGCAGGCCGCGTACCGGTTCGAGCGTGAGCTCATGCAGGGTCTTTTGCCCCGCAAACAAGTGCACCGTGCGCACATACGAGCGGTAACCGGAACGACGGGCCTCCAACAAGTGGGTCCCTGCCGGTAGGTCGGTCAAAACCAAAGGGGTGACGCCGCGCAGTTCACCATTCACAAAAAGTTGGGCTCCTTCCGGCGCGCTAACCACCGTCAGTTCAGCGGTTTCACGCTCACCGGCCAGGTCCCAACCGCAGCCGATGGCACTGAGCAGCACCACGGCCCAGCCGAGGGTCAATAGCCTGCGGGCATTCCCAGGGGTATGGCTGTTTGGGTGGGTGTTCATCGGCGCAAGTGTCGCTCCACTGTTAATAGACGCGTTTCCGCCCGTTCGTGTCGTTCATCCGTGCGATCAGGAATAAGTTCCATAATCACGCGTAAATGGCGCGCCGCCTCTTCCCAGTCGCCAAGGGTACCCGCGCGCTCCACGCGAAACCAATGATCTTGAAAACGCTCTTCCAGTAACCGCTCCGCCCGGTCCTTTTCCTGCAGCGCCGTAGCGTAGAAATCCGGCTTGGGTTCAAGGGTGTCCAGATACCACGCCACCAAGTGAAACTGACGGATCGCCTCCGCCAGATTACCATAGCGCACCTCGCGTTCTTCAAGCCGTTTACGCCCCTCGAGGTAGGCGTCCCGCGCCAGGTCGCGCAAACGTTCCGGGGACATGGCCAGGGCCGCCAACCCCAACTCCGTGCGGCCCAGCTCCTCGATCCATTCGCGTACCCTCCGAAATTCATCAGGCTCAACGCGGTTCAGTACCCGCACGCGGTGGGCCCGCCGACCGATGATTACGGTCAAATCGTGCAGGTTATACACACCGGGCGAAACGCCCGTATACTCCGGTTGCAAACGCTCAAACGCAGAATCCCGCAGGGTCTCCGTCAGTTGCTCAACCACCCGCCGGTCCAGTTCTTTTTCCCGGGACACATGCCGGTGATTGTTGAGGTCGTCGATTTGCACATGGATTTCCTCGTTCTCAATGCGCAGGGCATAGCGGAAGATATTTTCCGCATGGGCCTCGACCTTTTCATAGATGACGGTCAAAGGCGGTATTTCCGGGGCAACCGGCACAGCGGGTTCCCGCTCGCCGACCACCATGAAGACCGCGATCCCGCCCAATACTGCGATGACCGCGAGCCCCAGCAACATGCCGCCGATACGGCCCCACCGAACGCCTTGGCCGGTTTTGGTTTGAAACGGGGCCGTGTCATCGCGGCGTCCAAACCCCAGGTCAAAATCGCGGGCCGGGGCAGCGGTCTTGTCGCCAGCCGCAGTCGCAGGCGGTTCGGTTGCTGCAGGCGTGTCTTCCGGTTGCGGAGCGTCATCGTTTTCCAGTGTACTGTCCGCACTGGGCAACGGGGGCGGCTGCTCGGCCAGCGGCGTCAGCGTCCCGCTAATCACCCGGAAAAGTTCGTTGCCCACCTCGACCTCGTCACCCGTCTGTAAACGGGCTTCGGTTACGGCCTCCCCATTCACAAGGGTTTCATTGGTGCTGGCGAAATCGGTGACCCACAGCGTGCCATCCGACTTAAAAAAGAACCGACAGTGAAATTGAGAAGCGGCTTTGTCGGCCACCACAATATCGTTGGCATGCGAGCGACCGACACGCACGCCCGCAGGCGGCACCTCAATGTCGCGTCCCCGCTGATCTCCTTTGATAATAAGCAAATGCATCATGCTCTTACGACGGCCAAGCTTACACAGACGTTTTAAGATAGGCCATTTCAGTCATTATGGTCAATATTGAACCTTTCGCCGAGCCGATTGCGCTGTTGGAAAGATGCGTGAATAGAGGCTGAAAAGAGGGTGGTGAATTTCGATCCCCCAGATTGGCGTC
>PWVE01000119.1 GCA_003562335.1 PVC group bacterium | reverse complement strand
CAACGATGGGTTTATTGCGCTAGGTTATCGCTCGGAATTGAGGGCGGGTCACGACCAAGCCGGTCGATAAAGAACAGGTGGGTTTATGTCAACACGCTGGATTAGAAAAAGTTTTAGTTGGATGTTGCTGGCCGGGTTGCTGGTGGGCAATCTACTGGTTGGCGCGCGGATTTATTCCGAAGAGGCCGATGTAGATGACCGTGAGTCGGCCTACGACCACATGGCCTTGTTCACGACGGCCATTGAACAGATCCGTCGTAATTACGTGGATGGCGACAAAACCGCCTACCGCGACCTTATTTACGGGGCTCTGCGCGGCATGTTGCAATCGTTGGACTCGCATAGCGGTTTCCTCGATCCGGACATGTTCAGCGATATGCGCGATGATACATCCGGCCAATTTGGTGGCCTTGGGATTGTCATCAGCATGCGCAACAACATTTTGACCATTGTCGCACCCATGGAAGACACGCCGGGCTCACGGGCAGGATTGCTGTCCGGCGACCACATTGTGGAGATTGACGGAGAATCCACCGAAGGCCTCTCCCTGCAAGAAGCCGTACGCAAACTGCGGGGTGAGCCAGACACCGATGTGTCCATAAAGATCCTCCGGCCACGCACCTCTGAAATCGAGGAGCACACCATCACCCGCGAAATCATCTCCGTTGAAAGTGTTCGGGATGTGCGGATGATCGACGATAAAATCGGGTATCTACGCGTGACCCAGTTCAACTCTCCGACCGGTGCCGACCTGAAAGCGGCACTGGACAGTTTGGAAGATCAGGGCATGCGCGGACTGATTATTGATCTACGTAATAACCCGGGCGGGTTGCTGAATGCCGCTATTGATGTGGCCCAGCAGTTTATCCCGCGCGGTGACCTGATCGTTTACACGCAGGGCCGTGACGGACGGCGCGGCCAGCGCTACACGGCACGTGAGCGCAGGCCCCGGACCGATTTCCCCATTGTGGTGCTGATCAATGAAGGAAGTGCCAGCGCATCGGAAATCGTAGCAGGCGCCTTGCAGGATCATCGGCGCGCTATTCTGATTGGCGAAAAAACGTTTGGTAAGGGGTCGGTACAGAGTGTGTTGCCACTGGACGATGGCTCCGCCTTGCGCTTAACCACGGCACAGTATTACACCCCCAGTGACCGGGTGATTGAGGATCGCGGCATTGAACCCGACATCACGGTGTCCATTTCCGCCGATGACTGGCGGCGCCTGCTGATAAAACGGTCACGCCCGGAGAATGCGGACTTGGAGCAACTGGACGAAGATGACGATTTTGAGGATCTGACGGATGTCCAGCTTGAGCGCGCCATTGATGTCCTCAAAGGAATCATCATCTTCGAGGCGCACAACGGCGACTGGCCGGCGGATGGTGAAAACCACCTCGCGGCCCAACTTCCTTGACGGGCATTCGCCGGTGCGCGTGTTGGGGATAGAAACGTCGTGCGACGAAACGGCGGCGGCCGTGGTGGTCGACGGCGTGGACGTACGGTCGAGTGTGGTCCTTAGCCAGATCAACGTACATCGTCCCTACGGCGGGGTGGTGCCCGAAATTGCGGCACGCGCGCATGTCACAGCATTACCTCAAGTGGTGGCCGATGCGTTGGCCCAAGCAGCTATCACCTGGGACGAGGTAGATGCGATCGCCGTCACGCACGGGCCGGGCTTGGCGAGTTCACTACGCATTGGCATCACCGGAGCGCAGGCATTGGCGTTGCGGACCGGCAAGCCGCTCTATGGAATCAATCACTTGGCGGGACATCTCTACTCCATCTGGCTGGAGCCGCGCACTGATCCTCCGGAAACCGCATTGCCCATGCTGATACTCCTGGTGACCGGCGGGCATACCTTGTTGGTAAGAATGGATGCTATCGGACAGTACCGGCTGCTGGGTCAAACGCTGGACGATGCCGTCGGCGAGGCACTGGATAAAGGCGCTACGTTGATGGGGCTGGGATATCCCGGCGGACCGGAAATTGAGCAAGCGGCCATTGGCGGTGATCCCGAACGGCACGCTTTTCCGCGCGGTCTACGCCACGGCGGCGAGGGCTTTTGCGGATCGTTGCCGCGCGAGCTGTGTTTTAGTTTCAGCGGCCTGAAGACCGCCCTGCGCTATCTGCTGCAAACCCATCCCGAATGGGCGCAAGGCGCAGAACGCGCACACTTGGCAGCCAGTTATCAGGAAGCCGCGTTTGACGCCTTGCTGGACCGAATCGAGCGGGCCTTGGCCAGGGAGGACGTTACCCGCTTGGCGTGCGTCGGCGGCGTGGCACGCAATCAGCGTCTACGCGCCAAACTCGAAGCGCTGGCCGACCGCTGTCACGTCCGGCTGTACACCGCCCCCCCTGCCTACTGCACGGACAACGCGGCCATGATCGCCGGGCTCGCGGGGCGGATGGCGCAAACCGGCTGCCCCCTACCCTCCGCTGACGATAGCCTGCCCAACTTGGTGTTAGCCTAAGGCACCCTGTGAGTGCAGATTAAGCAGGCTCTTGCAAAACCTCCCATTCATAAGGGCAGGACGGAGCCTGCCCCTCCGGAACCCTGCGAAATAGGCCTGTCTCTTTGCCGGAGGGTCGACCTCCGTGTCGACCTCGGAGGTTTTG
>PWVE01000065.1 GCA_003562335.1 PVC group bacterium | reverse complement strand
TTTACCGGAAAAGGATGCCTATACCGATCGGGGCCCTCAATACAATGATTACCTGCGATATTGGACCAGGCGAACACAAAAGGACCATCAGGAATAGCGTGTCAAGTAAGCAACGCGCCCTCACCGCTTTGGTCGTCCCCAGCATGGGTAGGACGAGGTGACCCCACCGAGCCGGGAGCAAGCGCAGGACAAAGTTCCGTGCTTGCTTCGATAACGATCCGTGCACGCTCAGCGGCTCGCTCGGTGAGCTCGCCCTGCCTTTATCGTCTTGAACGGGCGTGCAAGGGCCCCTCTCATTCCTTCAAGATTAATCTGCGGTTGGGTCCCCACATGGAACGCCGCGATGGTGCCACCACTTCACTGACAGGCGTGCCGTTGAGAAAGGCTTGAATTTGGTCACGATCAATCTTGCGAAATACAACTTCATGCCCATTAAAGCGGTAGTTCATTTCATTCTGTTTGCTAAGATAAGGTGACACCCGTTCCCTGACGGAATCATGGTCAAATGAATCCACCGTAATCCATGAGCCTTCACCTAGGTTATAAACCGTTAAATCCTCGCTCGACACCTCACGTTCAGTATCCACATCCGGGCCTAAGTGCTTTAAGCTAATGATGGTATTCCCCTTTTGGGCGTGTTGGAGCAGTAATTCGCGGGTAGCCTCGGTTATTTCGATGCCCGTGACAAAAACGACCTTGGCCCCTCTGAAATCAAAGTCGGGCTTTTCATCGCCGATGCGATGATCAAAAACGAGTGTGGCCGGCGTGGGCACAAAAAACCTTGATGCCTGTTTGTATTTAACGGCATCCGAATGAAAGCTTATCCCTTCACGGGGAATTACGCCGTGGCTCAATAGATGCCAAATATCAAACCAAGCCTCCATTTCCGGTTCCGATTGTACCGCCCGCGAACCCAGCGGTGAGTCCTCAAAGAATCTGCTGTTTCGCTGGCCCCATACAGAATCCGGGAATCTGACAATGGCAATGTCGCATTCGGCATCTTGCCAGCTGTACGGAACCGGGTGGCCTTTACGATATTCTCTTGAGTACCAGCGCACGACCTCCCCATAACCCGTCAGCTCAAAGGTGTCCGGGTCGGGATACCTGACGAGACTGCCATAAACTCCAGCGGCATCTGGATGGTGTGGCCCTTGTTCCGCACTGGCATAATCGAATCCCATGGCCTTGTTGGGTTGATGGATTACCCCCCTTACATTAACGTGATCAAAGTTCTCCACATAGACACGGGGAACACCCATCCAGTGGCTAAAGATAAGTGCGCTGCGGAGGGCATCAATACTATGGCCCGGATATTGTCCACAAAACCATAGATCAGGAGTGATCCACAATTTGGTGCCTGTAGCTTCGTGATACTGTATGGCGGCGCCCATCGCCAGGGCTACCGGCACGGGAGTCCAACCTTCCTTGAGTACTTTTGGAGCCAGCACCCAACCGGCCCGTGCAAAAATATGGTGCATAGCAGGCCAAACCGTCTCGACCACCGGCGTCAATCCCGCCTCGCCATGGGCCTCGCGCATGATGCCCAGCTCCTCAAGTATGGCCCCGTATGCGCTTGGAAGGTCCATGTCGGTGGTATCGGCAATAGCGGGCTTATCACCGCTCGCACGCGGTCGCTTGAAGGCGTTATTATTCATTTGCATGTGCTCGAGTTCATCAAACACCACAAAATTCCGTTTGGGATGCGCGCCATAGGCACGCTTGATATCCATGGGCATGTGGAAGCGATGAATGCCGGGGCGCGGCTCAAATAGGTTAACGCCCGGCTCAAACTCCTCGCGGGGAATCCAGTTGGCACGCTCAAGATTCCAGATGTGCTCAATCCCACTGCTGTCCTGAAAGTCAGCCAACTTATCGAATCGCCGCAAGGTTTCCCGGCGATTATCCTCAAGGGGGCCGCCGACCTTCATTTCGAGGTAATGATCCACGAAAAAATCCACCCCGATTTCTTCCAGGGCATCCCTGAACCCGGCAAAAGCCCACCCCACATCGGCCGTGGAGGCATTGCGCAGCAGGAAGACGCCCGCCGTATCGATGCCGAACATCGGGTACCGCTGGCCCGCTGCTTCACTTTGAGTTTCCTGCGCCAGCACGGTCGACATGCCTAAAAGGGGTACCAGCCCTAATGCCAACCATCTGCGGGATTGCTGCACGGTTGGTGAAATAGCGTATTTGAATATGCGTAGTCTGTTAATCATTTTTCAATGGTCTCCATGTCTGGAGAGACGCTTGCAAAACCTGCGGCGTCGCGGAGCTCCGCCCTCCACAGCGCGGACAAATATCCGCAAGTGGAGGGTCGAGCTCTGCGAGATCGCCTGGCGTGAACCGGTTTTGCAAGAGCCTCTGGATTTATTTCTTTTTCAATGCCGAAATGCGATAAATAACCACACCGCACAGGCTGAAAAGGGCCGCTACGATGAGTCCGCTGGTCGCAAAAAGTCCTTCCTCGCCCACGTTGAGGGAAGCGATCGTCAAGATAAGGCCTACCGCCAACAGGCTCAAGGCCGTCACTTTGAGTAGCTTGTCATTAACCATGTGGGAATCCGCGGTGACGCGATTGGAGACGCCCTCCGTGTCCAATCGCGTGAAAAGCGCCTCGCGGCGGG
>PWVE01000127.1 GCA_003562335.1 PVC group bacterium | reverse complement strand
TGGGGTCTTGAACCCTCTGCACATCGCGGATAATACGCTGGGCCTGTTGCCGGTGTTGATCGGCGGTCTGACGCATCGTACCCGCTATGCTTTTGGCGCGGGCAGCGTACTTGAGATCACCCGGCGTACGTGTCACGCGAGGCAGGTCCTTCAAGGTTGAGCCTGTAAACTGCGAGAGCCAGCGTTGTCCTGCCGCCGCTTTGGAGAGCATGGGTTTCCATGAAGCGGGCAACGTCTTGCCCAGCGTATTGCCAACGGCCTTGAAGGCACGGTCGACGCCGTTCAACGCGTGGCGATAGCTACCGGCAACGCTGGCCCCGCCGGTAAAGGGTATCGCGGTACGCGCCAACGCTCCGCCATACTGCATGACACTGCCGAAGGCGCCAATGGCTCCAACATAGCCCAGCAACTGTGATCCCATGGCCAACGCCTTGTCCTCGTGGTAGTGGCGGATGGGATTGGATTGCCGGTAGCCCTCCAGTAATTGCTGTCCACCGAAACCGCCCACGGCCATGATCGGGTTCAGGTGGGCCTTGGCCAAGGCGGGGACATACTGAGAGCCTTGTACCGCAGCCCGAAAGCGGCCCATGAGGCCGATACCAGCAGCGGAAAGCAAGGACTCCCGGGCGACGGTGGACGCGCCACGGGATACGTCGTATTCGAATCCTTGGTAGCTATCGGCGGCCCGTGATAGCGGACCGATAAGGCCGAAGGTCAATCGGTCCAGGGCGATCGTGGCCCCGCCACGGACACCCTCGTTCCAGCCGCGATAGGCTTCGCGGACTATGTTGAAACGGTCACGCATCGTCGTCCGTGGCGTGTATCCGGTGCGGGGGGTGGAATGTGACGGGGTCGGGTCGTCAACGGAAACATGAGTGTAACCGCCGGATGTTTCCATCTCCCGCATTCGTTCTGCAAGTCGCGCTTGTGTGAGGGCAGCGGCATCGCTGCTGGACACCGATTGGCTGGGCGTGGCACTGCTTGGGCCACCGCCGGAGGCTGGCCTGCCACCGCCTCCCCCACCTCCCATACGGGCGAACATGGCTTTCCTTTGTTCGTCCGACATGGGACGGCGGGCGTTGGCTATGGTGCGGTTGTGGTAGACAGCCGCACCGGCCGCTGCCGCCGGGGTGAGCAAGCCGGGAAGTCGCTTCCAGAGATTGGGGTCTTCGTGGAGATTGAGGGCTGCGTCGAGCGTCTTGGGCGCGTCCGCAATGATATCCTTTATCTGCCGCGTTGACATACGGCTGACCGGTCTGCCTAGCGATTCCTCGGCGGCGGTGAGGAATGGACGGCTTTCGGCGAGGTTGACCTCGATCTCGTAGGGAAGCCGGCGATATGGGGTCTGGTACTTGCTATGAAACTGGGCGGACTTGTTTAACGGGTACGGGTTTGACCGGGTGGGTATGTCCTGCATGGCGTGGCGGTATTCATGCGCAGCGGTATCGACCAGCGAGCGCTTGCTGCCCTTGCCAACGGACTCGTAGGACAAGTGGCGGCCTATCGTTATGCGTGGTTTTTCCGACAGGGCGCGGGCCGCATAGACGGCGTCCGCCTCCTTCATAACAAGATTACCCCAGTTGGCGGGGACAGGGGTATCAAGGGCCTGATCCGAAAGGCTCTGCATATACTTGATTTGGGGATTACGGGCGCGGTACTCGCGGGCGGATGCCAGGGCACGCTGGAACTGCTCCGGACTGTCGTATTGTCGCTGCAGGACTTTACGCGGCGTGGCGCGGAAAGCACGCATCATGGCCTGTGCCTCGTCCGAGCCAGCCAGTGCCCGCACCAGCGGTGCGGGTTCGTTTATCGACTGCGCCCAACGGATCAGCTCGCTCCGGTGAGTGGGAGCCAGGTTGTCCATGAAAGCGGCAAGATGGTCGTAGTCAAATTGGTCTGGATAACGAGCCCTGTGCGGTATCTGTTCCAGCATGTCGCGGGCACGGGGGGAGAGCGAAGCGGTTTGCGGATCTAAGTTGAATTGGCCCTGGGTGGGAGGCATGGCGCGGATAGCGGAACGGGCCGTGCCGGCACGATAGGCGCGTTTGGCCTTGTTAAGCCAGCCCAGCACAGTGGCCGGGGTCAAGAGCGCAACACCACCGGCCAGAAGTTGTTCAGCGGTGGAGTCGGGATTGGCGTAGGTAAACGGGTCGAAGGCCATAAGCGCACGGGCCAACGCACTGGATAGTTTATCGCCCACGGTACGTGGCGAAAGCTGGCCTTCAGGATGGACATAGGCGGCAGCCTCGGCCACCGACGGCAAGTTGCGGGTTTCGACACCCGCACTCCCCCAACCACCGGCAGGTGCACTTGAACCGCCGGGACTTTGGATCACCGCAGGAGCGGGCCGGTGTCCGCCACCCCCCATCCGCGCAAACATGGCTTTACGCTGCTCGTCCGACATCGGACGGCGGGCGTTCGTAATATGGACCGGTGGCTTCATTACTGAATACGCGGTGGCGGATAACGGCTAAGCTCGTCCCATTCCCTGCGCTGCTGGGCCTGCGAGAGACCGGCTGAAGCTTGCTCATGGTCCGAGATAATCTGCCGGGCGGCTTCAATATCGCCGTCGGGCATGATCCTTCGGGCATAGGCGTCGTCGCCCCTCCGTACCGCGTCGTAGAACATG
>PWVE01000157.1 GCA_003562335.1 PVC group bacterium | reverse complement strand
TGGTCACATAATCGTCGGCCCCCAACTCCAAGCCCACCACGATATCGGATTCTTCGCTGCGGGCCGTCAGCATCACAATCGGCAGGTTGGCGGTTTGCGAATTGTTTTTCAGCCATTTGCAGAGTTCCAGCCCGTTCATTTCCGGCAGCATCAGGTCGAGCAACATCAGTTGCGGCCGCTCGTTGCGAACCGCGACCATCGCGGCCTCGCCCGAGTCCACCACCTTTAGCTGATAGCCCTCTTTCGCCAGATTATAGCGTATCAGCTCCTGGATATCTTCCTCGTCTTCCACCACCAATATTTTTTCGCGTGCCATAGATGCTCCTTGCTTCAACGGATTCCCGCCCGTGTCGCCAAACTACACCCCCGATTTGTTTGTGCACGGTTAGCGGTCCGTCAAATCTGCATTAGGTGCCCGCAATCATATTCTAATACCACCAAAATACCAATCACATACCCCCGTCGCATGATGGGCCGCAACGCAAGCGATTCCGGCGACATACAAGGAGGTGATGAACGCAATATCATGCCAGTTAATTAGCCAATGTCCGAATCCAGCGTGAAGATCAAGACGAGCAACATAAACACAATGCAACCAAGAGGAGTAAGAACATCATGACGAGACAACAAAATAAATATACCGCCACGCTATTGGCTTTGCTGATGGTGGGTGGAGTGATTAGTGCGCAGGCTTCGTTACGCGACCTGCTCGATACACTGGAACAAAATCAGACCATTACGTCCGAGCAAGCGGCGGAGCTGCGGGCGAAAACGCCCGGCTACACCATTCGCCCGGCGGGTCGTGCCGTACAGGATGTGGCCATCCGGGGGCGTGTGCAAACCCAATTCGGTTATGTCGACGCCAAAAACGATGAAGGCAGCGACCACTACAGCACCTTCGAAGTACGGCGGGCACGTATCGGCTTGCGCGGCGGGCTGGCCCACAACGTGCGCGCGCAACTGGAAGCCAACCTCGTGCCGGGTTCAAGCCTGTCCATGCGGTCGGCCTTTCTGCAATGGCGCGAACATCGCGAAGCCTACGTGAAACTGGGTTTCGATAAGCCGGTCTACGGTTTCGAGGAAAACACCTCCTCGGGAGCCATCCTGACCATCGAACGGTCGTTGATCAGCAACACCCTGATCCCCGGCGCGATGAACGGTCTCTCGCTGGAAGGGTCGGCGGGCTGGCTGAGCTACGGTGCGGGTATCTATACCGACCGCGCCAATGCCAATGACGCCGGTGGCGATGACTACTTGTATAACGCAACCGTCGGCCTGTCGCTGGACGATCTGCTGCCGGGTTCAAAGTTGGCCTTGCGGGCGGACTATATCTCCAGCGACGACAATGGCGGCAACTTTGGCGGTCGCTTTGATGACGCCATGGCGTTCAGCGCACACTACACGCACGGGGATTTTGACCTGCGCGCGGAATACATGTCCGGCAGCAACAACAGCAACGACACGGACGGGTTCTACATCACGCCGTCCATGCACCTGACGGAGAATCTGCAGGCGGTAATACGCTACGAGCAGGCCTCCAGCGACCGGGCGCGCGGCCTCAGCGCCCCCAGCCGCTATGTGCGCCGCGTCGGCGACTTGGCGGTGCGGGAAACCAAGGACGATAACGATGAAGTTATTGCATCGACCAATCCGCAACGGGGCGACGATTATCAGGCGCTGTACGCCGGTCTCAACTACTACTTTGCCGGTCACGGCCACAAAGTTATGCTTGGTGTTGAGCGGTCGGAGCTGAAGAACACCGACGCGGGCAAGTTAGAGGCCACCTCGGTCATGACCGCCTGGCGTATGTTGTTCTGATTAATCTCCTCCTGCACACGAGGATTATCAGAACCGCAGGCCGCGCGCCCATCGCGCGGCCTGCTTTCTTTTGCCCTGGGGACGGGGTGGTCCACGCTTGATTCCCGGGCACGGGGGCGCTAGGCTCCGCGCATATGAAGAAAGTATTAATTCCTACCAAATTACAGGATGTGGCCCGCTTGTTGTTGGAACAACACGGGGGGTACACAGTTGTGCAAGACGCGGATACGCCTTTGGCCGCTGCGACGGCGGCGCATCCGGACACGTACGCATTGATTGTGCGCAGTGAAAAGGTGACGGCTGAAGTCATTGATGCCTTGCCGGAGCTGCGTGTGATCATCCGGGCCGGGGCCGGCTTCAATACCATCGATACCGCCCACGCGCGGCAGCGCGGAATAGACGTGATGAACACCCCGGGCGCCAATGCCAATGCCGTGGCGGAAGAGGTGATCGCCATGGCCCTGGCGGATGCGCGCCATATCGTGGCGGCCGACCCGTCGGTGCGCAGTGGCCGATGGGAAAAGAAGAATTTTATGGGCCGCGAACTGGCGGGCAAGACCATCGGGATCGTCGGCCTGGGCGCAATCGGCAAATTATTGCTCCAGCGGCTGCGCGGATTTGAGATGCGGGCGTTGGGCTATGATCCGGTCCTGTCGGAGGAACGTGCCCGTGATTGGGGCTTGGAACTGGCCGACTTGCCGACCATTTTTCAGGAAGCGGACTACATTTCGCTGCACATCCCGGAAAACGAGCAAACCCGGAATGTGATCGGGGCCAAGCTGCTGGGCCTGATGAAGCCCGGTGCGACCTTGATCAATTGCGCGCGTGCCGGCGTGGTGGATGTGGACGCCCTGCGCGCCGTCAAGGCGGAACGTTCGATTCGTTTTTTGAATGACGTCTATCCCAAGGACGAAGCGGGCCCCAAACCCATTGCCGACGTAGCCGATCTGATGTTGCCGCATCTCGGGGCCAGTACGGTGGAGGCCAACACCAACGCCGCCCGGCGCGCGGCGGAACAATTGATTGAGTATGACGACAAGGGGATTACCAGCTATGTGGTCAATCGCGACATCCCCGCCGGCCTGGACGAAGCGTACTGCGATCTGGCCTACACCCTGGCGCACTTGTGCCGGGCGATTACCGGCACGGGGCATCCCATAAAGAGCATCGAAACCAGCTTCTACGGGTCGTTGAAACCCTATGGGCAATGGCTGCTGCTCCCCATGGTGGCTGCGCTCAACAAGGATTTTAACCGGGCGATGGATTATGCGGCGGCGTTGCAGTATCTGAAGGACATGGGCATCGATTATCTCGATCGCGAAACCGACCGGACCAAGGGATTCGAAAGTTCCATTACCGTCGATTTCACCGTTCACACCGGTGGCGATCAGTTGGCCCAAGCCAGTGTACGCGGCACGGTGGCCGAGGGCACCATGATGGTGTCGCGGATCGGTGATTTCGATAAGCTTTATTTTGAGCCCAAAGGGCATACGGTCATCTTTATTTACGAAGACCGGCCGGGCGTACTGGGCCGGATTGCGGCCTCGTTGGCGGCGGCTACGATCAATATCGATGATGTCCGGAACCCGCACGACTCCAAGGGACAACAATCGTTGGCGCTGCTAAAAATCAACCAAGCCGCCCCGCCCGAACTGATCCAGCAAATCCAAACTGAAATCAACGCGGATACCGCCGTGTACATCCACTTATGATCCACTAAGCGCGCTTGCGCCGCGCACGCACCCATCATGAACACGCCCCACGCCGAAACCAACTCCCCAGCCGACCACACGCTCTTTACCGTGCATGCGCCCGGTGTGGATGTGGAGGCTATTGTGCGCGACATTGAAGCCACCGTGGCCCGGAAAATGGAGGAGGGCGTATACGATGATGCCCGCGTGGCGCGGGCCGAACGCTCGAACCTGGCCACGTTGCAGAACCGGGACGAGTTTTTGGATTTCTATTTGAAATGCCTGCGCGAAGTGACCTTGATCAATATCTCGGACTTCGAAATCCGCGAACGACGTCGTGCCTGGGCCCCGTTGTTGGTGTGCCTGAAGAAGTGCATCTGGAACCTGCTGAAATTCTATACCTACCGGCTCTGGTCCCAGCAAAATCAGGTCAACAGTCTGTTGGTGACAGCCGTTGAGAATACCGACCGCAAATACGCGGACAAAATAGCGGCCCTGGAAAAGCGGATCGCCGCCTTGGAAGCCGACCGACCACCAACGTCAACCGGGGATTGAATGTGCGGGTGCCCCCTTGGAACCGACCATGACCTCTCTTGACCCATCCCGGCCCACCGCAACAAACCCGCCACATTGGGCGTTTATCACGCCCCGCTTTTCCGTGCAGGGCACCATCGGGGGTGCGGAGACCTTGATCAAACAACTGGCCCTGCACGCAGTCCAAGCCGGGCAGCGGGTATCGTTGTTGACCACCTGTGCGGAGGACCATTTTACCTGGGCCAACACCCTGCCGCCAGGACGTGAAACGGTTGACGGGTTGGAGGTGCATCGCTTTCCGGTGGATGAGGATCGCGATCTGGACGCTTTTTACCGGGCACAAGATGCAATCAGCACCGGCCGCCAGGTGGATGCCGATACGGAAAATGATTGGATGTGCAACAACGTTAACAGTACCGCGCTGTGCGAACACCTGCACACGCAGGGTGCTACGTATGATCGCATTCTGGCAGGCCCTTATTTATTTAGTTTGATTGGCCGGGCCGCGCTTGTTCATCCGGCCAAAACATGGCTGATTCCCTGTCTGCATGATGAGCCGTTTGCGCGTTTGGCCGCAATAAAGCACCTGTTTGCCAGCGTGCAGGGGGTGCTCTTCAACACCGAGCCGGAACAACAACTGGCCCGTCAGCTTTTCGACTTCGATCCTGCGCGTGGCGCGGTGGTGGGCATGGGGCTCGACCCGTTCGAGGCGGACGCCGACGCCTTTGCGACCCGGCACGGAATTAATTACCCGTATCTGCTCTATTCCGGACGACGCGAACCGCTGAAAGGAACCCCGGTGCTGCTCGATTTTTTGGCGGCGTTCCGCGCCCGTACCGGACGGGATATCCGCCTGGTCTTAACCGGCAGCGGCCAATTCGATCCGCCACCGGACCTCGCGCCTTATATCCGGGATATCGGCTTTGTGTCCGAGCAGGAGAAGCATGAAGCCATGGCCGGGGCATTGGCGTTTGTGCACCCGTCGTTGAACGAGAGTCTGGGGATTGTATTGCTGGAGGCGTGGCTTGCGCGCACCCCGGCACTGGTACGTGCGCAAAGCGCCGTCCTGCGTTGGCAATGCCAAGCCAGTGGTGGCGGCTTATGGTTCCGGCATTATCCCGACTTTGAAGAAATATTGAGCCGTCTCATGGACGACCCGGCCCTGCGCACCCAGTTGGCGACCGCCGGCCGCACCTACGTTGAACGCACCTACCACTGGCCCGCCGTCATGCAGCGCTTGGAAAGTGCTTTACAGTAGTTGGCACTTGAAATAATCGACCCCACCCCTGATACTGTGGGCAACCAAAAACCCGTGGGATGGCGGGAGGGAGGATTATTATGCGGCGATTCATTTGTTTATTAACTTTGACGGCGACCCTGTTGGGCGGGCAAGCGGTGCGGGCGGAGTGGTTTTTTGACGGCGGCATCAAGCTCTGGTACGCCGAACCCAAACTGGCGGACCGGGCCATGATGTTCGGGCCGTCGGCGGTGGTGAGCATTCATGAACAGTACTGGCTCCGCGCCTTCTACTTGTATGGCAACTACGATTATGTGCGCGAACCGGAAACCCGCGCCGTGGATAGTTTCGGCTTACACGATGCCGAGCTGGTGGGCGGGCTAAACTGGCATATTTTTCATGTGGGCGCCGGTTTGCGCTGGTCCACGGTCTTGCTGGAGGAGGATACGGCCAACGGACGCCTGATCCGGAATCGAACAGCGGGCGGCCCCGTGCTGGCCGCCGGTATCGCCCAGTCGCTGGCGGAATGGCCGTGGGGATTTACCGGAAGTCCGTGGGGTTGGTATGTAGGTGGCTCGGTGATGTTTTATGATTTCGAAGATGACGACGGGGAACACCTGAATCTTGAGGCAGGCGTAACCCATATGTCCCATGGCTTATACAAGAGCATCGGTTACCGCTACCAAAACACCTTTGACCATGGGCACACGGAAGGTTTTACGGCGACCTTCATGCTTGAATTCTAACGCACACCGCACCCCGCAATTATGACCAAAGTCAAAATCATTGGAGCTGGCGGCTACGGCGGGGTCGGCCTTATCGAGCTGCTGCTGAACCACCCGGAAGTGGAGCTGGTGGCGTTGGTGGCCCAAACCGAGACGGGCCAGCGGGTCGACAGCTTGTACCCGCATCTGCGGGGCTTTTGTGACTTGCCCATTCTGCCGCCTGATGATCCGGCTGCCGCTGTAGCGGCGGATGTGGTCTTCTTTGCGACTCCTGACGGGGTGGCCATGCGTCAAGCGGGCGCGGTACTGGAACAAGGGGCGAAAGTCATCGATTACAGCGGGGATTTCCGCTTTCAAGATGCCGCTACCTACGCCGAATACGCCCGCCGAATCGGCAAAGATCCCGATCATCAATCCCCGGAACTGCTGTCGGCGTCGGTGTACGGCCTGCCTGAGCTGCACCGCGACCGTTTGACCGCCGACACACGCCTCGTGGGCAATGTCGGGTGTTTTGCCATCGGCTGCATTCTGGGGCTGGCCCCGGCCGTACACGGTGAACTGGTGGAACTGGACGGGCTGATCTGCGACTGCAAATCCGGCGTTTCCGGGGCCGGCAAGAAACCTCAGCCGGGCTTTCATTATCCAGCCCGCTACGACCACATGAACGCCTACCGCCTGCAAGGTCACCAACATGTGATGGAGGTGGAACGGGAACTGCAGCAGCTTGCCGGGCAAGCGGTGCGGGTCACCTTTACCCCGCAAGTGGTACCGGCCTGCCGCGGCATTCTGAGTTGCCTGTATGGCCGCTTGCGGCCGGGCCTCAGCCGGCAAGCCGTATGGGAGGCCTACCAGCAATTCCATGCCGACAACCATTTTGTGCGCCTGTATGAGCGCGACGCCAACATCGGCACTCAGCACGTGCGCGGCTCCAATTTCTGCAACCTACTGGTCGATGTGGATGAACGCACCAACCTGCTGCGTGTCATCGCCCATATCGACAACCTGGTAAAGGGGCAGGCGGGTAATGCCGTGCAGAACATGAATTTAATCTGCGGCTGGCCGGAGACCACTGGACTGGACCGGCCCGGTCAATACCCTTAAACAATGGTTTCCCATTATGTCTAGATTGCCACCTTGGATACGACTATCACGGCTCACCGATCAACATTTCGGTGAAGTGAGCGAGCAGGTCAAGGGACATGCCCTGCACACGGTATGCGAAAGCGCCAAATGCCCGAATCGCGGCGAATGCTGGAATCGCGGCACGGCCACCATGATGTTGCTGGGCGACGTCTGTACGCGGGCTTGCTCGTTTTGTGCCATTCAACCGGGCCGCCCCGAAGGGTTGGACGTCAACGAGCCCCGGCGGGCCGCCCGCGCCGCCGCCGGCATGAAGTTGAATTATGTGGTTTTGACAAGCGTTACCCGGGACGACCTGCCGGACGGCGGGGCGGGCATTTTTGCCGAAACCATTCTGGAAATCAAAAAGCGGTTGCCTGACGCGGGGATCGAAGTGTTGACGCCGGATTTTGAAGGCGTCACGGAGTTGGTGGACGTGGTGTTGGAAGCGCGGCCGGATGTCTTTAATCACAATGTTGAAACCGTGGCCCGGCTACAAGCGATTGTACGCCCCCAAGCGGCGTATGGCCGTTCACTGGCGGTATTGAAGCACGCGGCCCACGCTACCCCGCGGGCGGTTGTTAAATCGGGGATCATGCTGGGACTCGGTGAGCGGGACGATGAAGTGGAACAAACCTTAGTCGATATGCGGGCCGCCGGAGTGGAATTGCTGACGTTGGGCCAGTATCTGCAGCCGACCCGCAACCATCCCCCGGTGCAACGCTATGTCACCCCGGAAGCGTTTGCTGAATGGGAAGCCCACGCGTTAGCCATAGGCTTTAGCGGGGTCGCTTCCGGTCCAATGGTGCGCTCATCCTATAAAGCGGATGAATTGCTTAAACAGGCGCTGGCACGGCGGGACGCCACCGCACCTGCGGCCGTCGCCGGCTGAGAGGACGCGCAGCTTAATGGACTTCGAGACGCCCTGTTTTGTCGTTGATTGCGATCAACTACGCCAAAATGCCGCCACCCTGCGCGCCATCAAAGAGCAGGCCAACTGCCGGGTGCTGCTGGCCCTGAAAGGTTTTGCCATGTGGGGGGCTTTCCCGCTTATTCGCGAGGCGCTCGACGGTTGTTGTGCCAGCGGCGTGCACGAAGCCCGCTTGGCCCATGAGACGTTCGGCGGCGAAGTGCACGCCTATTCGCCAGCGTTCAGCGATGCCGACCTGCAAGTGTTGCCGAACTGGTGCCACCACATCACCTTTAACTCATTGGCTCAATGGGCACGCTATCGCGCGCTCGGTTTGCACCGCACCCCGAACGGTCCGGCGTTAGGGTTGCGCATTAACCCCGAATGCTCCACCGCCGCCTGCGCCTTGTACGACCCTTGCGCACCCGGCTCCCGCCTGGGCGTGCGGGCAGAGACCTTGCGCGGCCAGTCGCTGGAGGGCCTCACGGGATTGCACTTCCACACCTTGTGCGAACAGAATGCGGACGCGCTGGCGCTCACGCTGGACGCGGTGGAGGAACGGTTCGGTGACTGGCTGCCGGACATGGAATGGATTAACTTTGGTGGCGGCCATCATATCACCCGCGCCGATTATGATCGTGAACGGCTGGTCGATTTGGTCCGCACGTTCGCGCAACGCTACAATGTGCAGGTTTATCTCGAACCCGGCGAGGCGGTCGCACTGGAGGCCGGCATTCTGGTCACGCGCGTGCTCGACGTCATTGACAACGACGAGCCAGCCGCCATTTTGGATGTCTCCTGCACCGCCCATATGCCGGATGTACTGGAGATGCCTTATCGCCCGCGCGTCTATCGCGGTGCCGACTGGCTGCATGGGATCGCGTGCCGTGATGAACACCAGCGCGGAGCCGAGCCCGGGGCCAAACCGTTTACCTACCAGTTGGGCGGCGTCTCGTGCCTGGCGGGGGATGTGATTGGTTCATATTCATTTGCGGACCCGCTAACCCCGGGCGACATGCTGGTGTTCGAGGATATGGCGCATTATACTATGGTCAAAACCACCACGTTCAACGGCGTGCGCCATCCGCACCTGGCCCTGCTCGAACCGGCTGCAGGAACCGTTAACGTCATTCGGAGATTCGGGTATGAAGACTTCAAATCCAGACTTTCATGAACCGGCGCCACTGGGATTTTTGGCCTCCGAATATCCCGCGGGCCCGCCTGCCGACAGTCGCTTTCATTTTTGGCCGGTACCCTTGGAGTGCAGCGTGTCGTACGGCACGGGTACCAAGCATGGACCGGCCCAGATTCTGGCCGCCTCCCAGCAGCTGGAGAAATGGGACGGCCAAGGTTGTCCCGGCGACCACGGCCTGTTTACCGGTAACGCCTGCCCGGTGGAAGGGCCGGTCGAGCACGTACTAACGGCCATTGCCGAACGCTTGC
Organism: PVC group bacterium; assembly: GCA_003562335.1. GTDB lineage: Bacteria > Verrucomicrobiota > Kiritimatiellia > SLAD01 > SLAD01 > SLLF01. The sequence continues at coordinate 21,490 of PWVE01000157.1, read as the reverse complement.
AGTGGAGTTGGGCCCACAGGGCGATACCCATTATGCTGGGGGGCGAACACGCGGTTAGCATCGGCGCCTTTCAAGCCCTGCGCACGCGCAGTGAACCGGTGGGCGTGGTGCAATTCGATGCCCACGCCGATTTACGGGACACGTATCAAGGATCGCCTTACAGCCACGCGTGCGTAATGCGACGAGCCCACGAATACGGCCTGCCGATCAGTCAGTGGGGCGTGCGCGCGTTAAGTGTGGAGGAAGTCGATTATCGTCGCGCGCACAATATCCATCATGTCGATGCCGCCCAATTGGCGGAGCCGACCGGGGTTGATTTCGCGTTGCCCGCTGATTTTCCGCACGACGTTTATCTCACGTTCGACGTTGACGCGCTTGACCCGGCCTTCATGCCCGCCACCGGGACGCCCGAGCCGGGCGGCCTGGCGTGGTGGCCTACGTTGCGTTGGTTGCAACAATTGACAGCGCAGCGACGCATCATTGGGGTGGACGTGGTCGAACTGGCACCGATACCCGGCATGCACGCCCCCGATTACTTGGTGGCTAAACTGATTTACGCCGTTTGCGGTCTGCTGGCAGGCGACTAACCTCTTTGCAGGATCAGGGTGCCGTTGGTGCCGCCGAAACCAAAGCTGTTCGACATGACGGTGCGTAAACCGGCGTTGGACTTTGTCTCGCGCACAATCGGGAAGCCTTCCGCGTCGGGATCGAGCGTTTCGATGTTGGCCGAGGCGGCCAGAAAATCGTCCTGCAACATGAGCAAACTGTAAATGATCTCATGCACACCCGCCGCGCCGAGCGAGTGGCCGGACAGGGATTTGGTGGAGCTGATCGCAGGCATCTTTTCCCCGAATACTTCGCGCACCGCCTTCAATTCCGTGATGTCGCCCGCCGGCGTCGCGGTGCCGTGGGCATTGATGTAGTCCACCGGATCGGAACAGGTGGCCAGCGCCAGCTGCATGCAGCGCACGGCCCCTTCGCCGGACGGTGCCACCATGTTCTCGCCGTCGGACGCCGCCCCGTAACCGACGATCTCCGCCAGAATCGGGGCTCCGCGCCGCAGCGCATGTTCGCGCTCTTCCACTACCACCACGCCGCCACCGCCGGCAATCACGAAGCCGTCACGATTGGCATCAAACGGACGCGACGCCTTTTCCGGAGCGTCGTTATATTTGGTGGACAAAGCGCCCATGCCGTCGAACATCATGGCTAGCGACCAGTGTTCCTCGTCACCGCCGCCGGCGAAGACGATGTCCTGCTTGTCCCACTGGATCAATTCCGCCGCATGGCCGACACAGTGCAAGCTGGTGGCGCAGGCGGAGGTGATGGAATAGTTGGTGCCCTTGATCTTGAACGGGGTGGCCAGACAAGCTGAAACGGTACTGCTCATGCAACGCGTGACCATGTACGGGCCCACCCGTTTCAAACCCTTCTCGCGCAGCGTGTCGGCCCCCAGCACCACATTGCTGGAGGAAGCGCCCCCCGAGCTGACCACCAAGCCCGTACGCGCATGGGAAACCAATTCGGGCGGTAATTGCGCTTGGGCAATGGCCTGCTCCAGGCTGACATAGGTGTAGGCGGCGGCATCGCCCATGAAGCGCCGGTCCTTGCGGTTAATGGCCTCCGCCAAATCAATGGTGGGCGCGCCACCCACCTGGCTGCGCAACCCCATCGCCTCGTACTCCGGTCGGTGTGTGATACCGGAACGGCCCGCCTTCAATGCGTCGCATACTTCTTGGGCGTTGTTGCCCAGACACGACACAACACCCATTCCTGTAATAACGGCTCTACGTGTAGCCATAACTAAAATCCTTCGGTTGATTCGAACAGGCCGACCTTTAAGTTGGACGCCTTGTACACGTCCCGGCCATCCACAGCCACTGTACCATCGCTCAGGCCTAAAACCAATTTACGGGCGATGACCCGTTTAATGTCGATGCGATAGGTAACCACGCGGCTTGTTGGCAATATCTGGCCCGTAAATTTCACTTCTTCCACGCCCAAGGCCCGGCCTTTACCCGTGTGCCCTTGCCACGCGAGGAAAAACCCGGTGATCTGCCACATGGAATCCAAGCCCAGGCAGCCCGGCATAACCGGGTCACCCTCAAAATGACACTTGAAAAACCACAAGTCCGGATGGATATCCAATTCGGCCACCACCAGTCCATTGCCATATTTGCCGCCCGTATCGCTGATTTCTGTTATCCGGTCCATCATCAGCATGTTAGGCAACGGCAGGCGCGCCGAATCGGGGGCAAACAATGTGCCACGACCGGAAGCCAGCAGTTCTTCTTTATTGTAGTGGTTTTTCTTTGTCATGAGTATGCTTCTGAACAAGACTTCGCTATGCAATGTCCGGTCACGGCCAATACCGTGACCACGCGGAGTCAGTGTGCCCTTTTTAGGGCGAAACGCAAGTGGAAAACAATCTAGGTTTGTGATGTGGTTCTCCGTGTGCATGGCGTGGGGCGTGCTGGTGCCCGGCCAGTGGTGGTTGGTGGTGCGCCTCGAACGTGGCGTGGTTACCGCCTGGTGGTGGACCGCGTTCTACATCGCCTGCATGGCGGTGGGCTTCATTTGGCGGTTCCGCACCGGTTGCTGGAAAGGCATTGACCTGCTCGGGGCCGAACGACCCGTCATTCCCAACCGCCCGGGGGCGGAAGCCATGGTGGTGGAGTAATACCCACCGCCGAGCGTGCCCGCTACCGCTACTCGAAGGGCAAGCCTCTGCGCCCTGCGCGAGGCTATGCTGTCTTCAGAGGTCGGACGGGTTTGGGAGCGAAGGAAACAAGGCGATCCGGATGATCTTGCTCCTTTCTGCGCAAATCGTCGACCATTGCACGAATTTCAAAGCCGAACCGTTTGGCATATGCCTGTCTAATTCTACGGATTTCATCAACAATTGGATCGTGCTGCATAACTATTCCTCCATGAGCTCTTCGGGTGTACAGATCACCGGGCAGGCATAGCCCGCATTATTGACCAATGATTCAATTTTCTGACGACGCTGGTCTCTAAGTAGACGGTCTCTTTCATTAGATAAATTTCACCACATACGCGGCATCAGACAAATCACTTTTCACTCTTCAGGTCGCGGCGTCTGGGAAACAGCCCCCGAAAGCGTTGTCGAGTAGGCAGGGGACTTCCGATGCTACGAAGATGATGCGCTGAGTTTGATCCTGTTTGCACCGAGGACTGATCCGCACACGCACAGAATGCAATCAGGCGAGGTCTCAACCAATCCGTGCAATCAGGAGACCCCTCGACTGCGCTCGGGGTGACCGTGGGGGTAATGTCGGGGTGACTGTGGGGTGATACTGTCAAAAGGGAGCGGGTCGACAAGAACGGCGACGCGAACGGATTGCGAGTAGAGAGTATCACAATCGTATACGGTCCGCGACATTCTTGAAGAACAACTCGCCCGCAAACTTGCTTAACTCGTGCTCTGCTTGCCGTTGTTCAACTGTTTTTCCGCCACCAGGCTCATTTTCCCGCACATGGTCAGCGTGAACGCTAGCGGGATGAGCGGCAGCAGTGTCGCCCAGTGGAATAGCGGCAACTGGTATAACCCTTCCAGCACGCCGGTCAATGGCCAGTTATACCGCCACGCGTGGTAGCCGGCGTATCCGATCCAGCCCCACAGCGGCAACAGCACAACCGCCAAGGAACTGAACGCGCATAAGCGCGCCTCGATCTGCATCGTGCGCAAGCCAAACGCGGCCGCGGCCTCGCTTACCAGCATATTAACCGCATACAATACGATGGCGGCTGTCGTCAGTAGTCCGAGCACGTTCAACGTCAGATAGGTGGAGTACGGTTGCGCGGTCAACCACTGCAGAAACGGCGCAAAATAGAACAATAGAAAAACCAGCCCGGCACATAGTCGTAAGGCATTGCGCCAAGCCCGACGCGGTAGCGACGCGGCGAACAGCGCCGCCAACCCCCATCCTATCAGCACCACCGCCATCACATAGGGTGGCAGACGCATAAAAGGAGGCCAGCGCACCTGAATGACCCCGGCAAAAAGCAGTACGCCCAGCGGCATACCCCATAGGATGCGCGAGAACCCTTTTTGCAGGTGCAACAACGTCTCCGGCGGAAACGAGTGTGGGGCAGGGTACGGTGGGGGGACGGGACTTGGCTCATGCCCGGGTTGCGGGCATGAATCGGCTTCAGGCATGTGGTCAGGGTTCAACATGGGCATATTCCGAAAATCACTGGAACAGGGACATCTGGTTTTGGTTGTCGGTCCTTTTTTTAGCGGGGCGATGTTTAGCCAGGCTGGGTTGACCGCTTTCGCCGAATTCCCCTTCCTCCAAATTCGTCAATATCTCGCGGGCACGCTGAATGACGGGCGCGGGCAAACCCGCCAGCCGTGCCACTTGAATCCCATAGCTCTTGTCGGCCGCGCCCGGCACAATCTTACGCAAAAAAGCGATGCTATCGTTGCGCTCGCGAACCAGCACATTGTAGTTCTGCACGCCGGGCAGCGTACGGGCCAGATCCGTGAGTTCGTGGTAATGGGTGGCAAACAGCGTCTTGGCTTTAACGGCCTCCTGATTGTGCAGGTACTCCGCTACCGACCACGCGATGCTAATGCCGTCGAACGTGCTGGTGCCCCGCCCGATTTCGTCGAGGACAATCAGGCTGCGTGCGGTGGCATTGTTCAAAATGTTGGCGGTTTCCTGCATCTCGACCATGAACGTGCTGCGGCCCCGCACCAGATCGTCGCTGGCACCCACCCGCGTGAATACCCGGTCCACCAGACCGATTTCAGCGGCGGCGGCCGGCACGAAGGAGCCCATTTGGGCCATGATGACAATCAAGGCCACCTGCCGGATATAGGTCGATTTGCCCGCCATATTGGGACCCGTGATGATCACCAACTGGTTTTGCAAGCCGTCAAGCAGGGTATCGTTCGGCACAAAGGGCTCCGCGCCGGTCATCGCCTCGATGACCGGATGGCGGCCGTCCTGAATGTGCAACCGATCGCCATCATGCATCACCGGGCGCGTGTAGCGTAGCGTTAACGCGCGCTCCGCCAGCGTGGCCAACACGTCCAGCTCGGCTACAGCGGCGGCGGTACGTTGCAGGCGTTCGGTCTCCGCCACCACCGCCTGTCGCACTTCCAGTAAGAGCTCGTATTCCAGCTCCACTGCGCGCTCGTGGGCCCCGAGAATCTTGTTTTCGTACTCCTTTAACTCGGGCGTGATAAAACGTTCGGCGTTGACGAGCGTTTGCTTGCGGGTATAGGTGTCCGGCACCTCGTTCAAGTTGCTCTTGGTCACTTCAATGTAGTAGCCGAACACTTTGTTGTGCCGCACCTTCAGATTCTTGATGCCGGTGCGTTCCTGTTCGCGGGTCTGATATTCGGCCAGCCACTGGCGACCTTGGGAGGCGGCGGTGCGCAATTCATCCAATTCCGCGTGGTACCCCTTGCGGATGAGTCCACCTTCCTTAATAGGAATGGGCGGTTCGTCCACCACTGCGCGGCGAATATGGTCGACCAGTGCCGGTAACGGCGCAATCTGTCGGCTGACTGCATCCAACCGCCCCGCAGCCCATGGGGCCAAGGCTTCCTTAAGGGGCGGCAAGGCTTCCAGCGACTGGGCCACCGCGTTGATGTCGCGGGCGTTGCCCGAGCCCGCACCCAAACGGGCCACCAAGCGTTCCAGATCGCGAATCCCGCTCAAGGTTTCGCGTAGCTGCGCCAGTGCCCCGCGTTGTTTCGTCAGTTGTTCCACGGCATCGTGGCGGTGTTGAATGGCGTCGAGCTTATTCAGTGGCCGGACCACCCATTCGTGCAGTAGCCGGCCGCCCATCGGGGTTGCGGTGGTGTAGAGGGTTTGCAGCAGGGTCGGCGTATTGAGCGCGCCCCGACCCGCCTGGCGGACGGGGGCCAAATCAAGGTTGCCCAAGGTCGTTTCATCCAGCCACACATAATCGTGGGCATGGCGCACCCGCAGTTGCTTCACGTGGTCGACTTGTCGATGCAGGGCTTGGGCCACATAGTGCAGGATGCCGCCGGCCGCCCCGACCGCACCCGGCAGGCCATCACAACCGAAGCCCTTCAAGGAGTGTACGCCGAAATGACGGGTCAGTAAATCGGTGGCCGCCTCGTATTGAAAGGGCCAGTCATCGTGCGGACTCAACAAGGTGGGTACCCGCGGATCGAGCGCGTCACGGATAGCCGCTTGTTCGGCTTGTTCCTCCGGGACGACGCATTCCGACGGGGCGTAGCGGTACAGATGATCCTGCACGGTGGTGGCGGCGGTGGCTTCCTCGATCCAGAACGAGCCGGTTGAAATATCGATCAGGGCCAGTCCGTACGTCCCGTTAAGGTGGCAAAGCCCGGCCAGGTAGTTGTGTTGCTTGGCGTCGAGCACGTTTTCTTCCAGGATCGTGCCGGGCGTCACAATCCGCACAATGTCCCGGCGCACAATGCCCTTGGCTTGGCCCGGATCTTCCATTTGTTCGCAGATCGCAATCTTCTTGCCCGCCCGGATCAGTTTACTGAGGTAGGATTCCGCCGCGTGATAGGGCACGCCGCACATCGGCACTTTGTTGCGTTTGGTCAGGGCGATTTCCAGGATAGCGGCGGCGGCCTTGGCATCGTCAAAGAACATTTCATAGAAGTCGCCCATGCGAAAAAAAAGCAGCGTATCTGGTTCGATCCGTTTCTTGATCGCCAGGTACTGCGTCATCATGGGAGTCAATTGTTCCGCCATAGTGCCCAGCATAGGCACGAGCCCTGCCAATGTCCAGACTTGGCCCCCACAGCCCGTTGGAAAATGTACGATTTGGTTGAAAAGCGGCTCAGCGGGTCGCTTCGCCCCAGCGAATCGGGTCCTGCAGGGCGGCTGGTGCCGGTTCGATCCCCAACCAGTCCGCGATGGTCGCGTGCAGCTGTAACGAATGGGTCGGGCCAATTTCAATACCGCCCCAGGTTTGCGGATAGCGCCAAGCCACCCAGATTCCGTTCATTTCCGGATTGTCCACGACGTCATAGCCGTGCATGCCAAGGTGGGCATTTATATCTTCCCGTGGCATGTGCACGCGGTGTGCGCCCCGGTTGAAGGTGTACCCGGTGTGTAGCACAATCACCACATCGCCGGTGCGCTCGGCATGTTCGTAGCCCCACCGCGCGGGCAAGTCAGCCCGGTGATAAACATCGGCAAAATCGAATTCCCGTACCCGTTCAACAATCGTATCAGCCCAAGCCCGGCGTGTGGCCGCATCGTCGGCCTCCAGTAAGTACAGCTGCGCCACATTGCCGGAGGTGACCAGTTCGGCGGCGGAGCTGTCGGCTTCCTCGCGCGACAACCCACTCAACAGATAAGGGTTCACGACGGTATGGACCTCACTCATCCCGTGATCGGATGTGACCAGCACATAAAGCTGGTCGTGCGGGTCCCGTCGCTCATCAAACAGTGTGATGGCTTCATCTAAAAATACGCCCAGCTCGGCGTCCGCTTGCGCCATGGTTTCATCGATCTCCGGGCTATCAGGCCCATATTGATGGCCCACCGCGTCGGGCGTCATCATATATCCCATCAGTAATTGCAGGGGTTGATCACTGCCCGTGTCCAGTTGCCAAGCGTCCAACACCAGTTGCAGGCGTTCGCGGTCGGAAAGGGCTCCCCTAAAGTGATCTGCGTGATAGGCCGGCGTGGTGCCAGCGTATTCGCCGTATGAGTGGACCCAGTCGAAAACCGCCGTCCGGCGTCCCTGTCGTTCGGCCGTAATCCAGATGGGCTCCGCTTGCAAGAGTCGCGGGTGGCCGGGAAAATTAAATTCGCGCCCTGCCGCGCGATCGTAGAAACTGTTCATGACAATCCCATGCTGGCCGGGCAAAACCCCGGTGGCTTGTGATGCATGATTGGGAAACGTCAGGGAGGGAAAGACCGGTGCCAACCCGCTGGACCAAGCGCCTTCGGCTCGCAGGCGGTCAAAGGCCGGGGTCTCAGCACGATCCAAATAATCCGGCCGCACCCCGTCGATACTGATCCAGATGACTACCGCCCGCCCGGAATCAGGGGGGGTGGCAATGACGGCCACACTCGTGGCAAGCCAAACGGCCAGCAACATGAAACAATGGATTTTTACTAATTGCATAACCGGCCACTCGTTAGAAATGACGAAATACCCAAACACCTAAGGGTTAATCTTGTTCCGCCGCCTGCTCGTCTAGAAACATCTTGTATTCCACGCTGTCGACGAGGGCTTCCCACGAGGCTTCGATGATGTTCTCGGACACGCCCACGGTGCTCCAAGTGTGTTGGCCATCGGTGGATTCGATCAACACACGCGTCTTGGCGGCGGTATGCTCTTCCGGATCAAGGATGCGCACCCGGTAATCGGTCAACACCACATCGGCGATGCGCGGATAAAACCGGGTTAGCGCCCGCCGCAGGGCACCGTCCAGCGCGTTGACCGGGCCATCGCCTTCGGCCACGGTATGTTCCGCTTCCCCGTCGACATTCACTTTGACCGTGGCCTCGCTCTGGCACGGGGCTTGTGCGTCGTTTTTTTCGACGATGACCCGGAACCCTTCCAGGCCAAAGAATGGGCGGTGGGCTTTCAACACTTTCTGGATGAGAAGCTTGAAGGACGCCTCGGCGGCTTCAAACTCGTAGCCTTCCTTCTCCAGCCGTTCCAGTTCCTGCAGCACCTGCTTCACTTCCGGGGAGGATTTATCCATTTGCAGATTCATCTCCACGGCTTTCAGGAACACGTTGCTGGCCCCGGAAAGCTCGGAGATGAGAATGCGGCGCATGTTGCCGACTTTTTCCGGGTCGATGTGTTCGAAGCTCTGCGGGTTTTTGCGAATGCCGTCCACATGCATGCCGGCCTTGTGCGCAAAGGCGCTTTCACCGACAAACGGGGCTTTGGACCATGAGCGCTGATTCGCCAGTTCATTGATCAGATGGGAAACATCACGCAACTGGCGCAAGGAATCCGCACCGCTGGCAAGACAGTCGCACCCCAACTTGAGCATCAGGCTGGGAATGATGGAAATGAGATTGGCATTGCCGCAGCGTTCACCGAATCCGTTGATGGTCCCCTGCACGTGTACGGCACCGGCCCGCACGGCGGCGAGCGAATTGGCCACGCCGCATTCGGCGTCGTTATGGGTATGAATTCCTACCGGCACCGACAGGGCAGCCTCCACGGCCGTGACGATGGCATGAATCTCATGCGGCAGTGTGCCGCCGTTGGTGTCACAGGGCACCACGATATCCGCCCCGGCCTCGGCGGCCGCGCGCAGAGTGTCCAGTGCATAGGCCGCATCGTCCTTGTAGCCATCGAAAAAGTGCTCGGCGTCGTAGACCACTTCCTTGCCCTGCTCCTTAAAGAAGCGGACCGTATCGCGAATCATCGCCAGATTTTCCTCCGGGGTCGTACGCAGCACGTCGCGAACATGCAGCTTCCAGCTTTTGCCAAAGAACGTGACCACGGGGGTATCGGCTTCCATCAGGGCGCGTACGCCGGGATCTTCCGCCACCGCAATATTGGCGCGCCGCGTGCTGCCGAAGGCGGCGATACGGGCGTGTTTAAGTTGCAGGCGTTTGACGTCGCGAAAAAAAGCCATGTCGCGCGGGTTCGAGGCGGCGTAGCCGCCTTCGATGTAGTCCACCCCCAGCGCGTCCAGCCGTTCGGCCACCCGTAACTTGCCCGTACCGGAAAACGAGATGCCTTCGCCCTGCACCCCATCCCGCAAAGTGGTGTCATAAATGGCAATCTTTTTCATGAGACCGGCTCATTGACTTTATCGAGCTCAAAGGCCGCGTGCAGGACCTGCACCGCTTGATCCGCATAGGCGCTGCGGATGACGACGGAAATCTTGATCTCGGATGTGGAAATCATTTCCACGTTGATTTTGTGGGCGGACAATGCGTCGAACATGCGGAACGCCACGCCGGAATGACTGCGCATCCCTACGCCCACGATACTGATCTTGGCAATATCCACGTCGTAAAAGGCACCAGCGGCACCGATTTCCTCGATTAACCCGTCGACCGCTGTGCGGGTGCGGTTGACTTCATCGAGCGGCACGGTGAACGAAATGTCGGTTTGTCCTTTTTCGCTGACGTTTTGCACGATCATGTCCACGTTTACATTCGCGGCCGCCAGTTCCTTAAACAGCCGGGCCGCCACGCCGGGCCGATCCGGTACGTGCTGGATGGTTACTTTAGCTTGATTTTTGTCAGCGGCTACGCCGCGTACGATAATATGTTCCATTTCGGTTACCTCATCTTTCACGATCGTGCCGGGCCGCCGGTCAAAACTGGTCAGCACTTCTAGTTCCACATGGTATTTCTTGGCAAACTCCACCGAGCGTGATTGCAGCACTTTAGCACCCAGGCTAGCCAATTCCAACATCTCATCATAGGCAATACAATCGAGTTTGCTGGCCTGTGGCACTTGGCGCGGGTCGGCGGTGTACACCCCGTCCACGTCGGTAAAAATCTGGCAGCGGTCCGCCTGCAGGGCGGCCGCCAATGCGACCGCGGTGGTGTCGGACCCGCCGCGGCCAAGGGTGGCGATATCGTGCGTGGGGGTCAGTCCCTGAAAGCCGCACACGATGACGATACGGCCCCGGTCAAGCTGCTCGCGGATACGCTGCGGCTGGATATCGGTTATCTTGGCTTTGGTATGGGCGGTATCCGTGCTGATCCCGGCTTGCGGGCCGGTCAGCGACACGGCTTCGGCCCCCATGGCGTGCAGGGCCATCGCCAGAATGGAAACGGAAACCTGCTCCCCGGTCGACAACAACATGTCCATTTCCCGCTCGTCCGGTTGCGCATTAACCTGCCGCGCCAGTTGGATGAGGTTATCGGTGGTTTTGCCCATGGCGCTCAACACCACCACCACCTCATGGCCTTCGGCGCGGGTGTCGTACACCCGTTGGGCCACGCGCTGCATACACTCGGCGTCCGCTACCGAACTGCCGCCAAATTTTTGAACAAACAATGCCATCGTTTACTACTCCGTTGCCTGTATCCGCTCCTACGCGTGGTCTTCGACGCGATAGCGGATGGTGGGCGCGCCGGTTTCGTGTAGCGCGTCAATTTCCGTCAGTGCCGCCTGGAACGCACCTTCCGGTGCGGCGTGTGTCAGCATAATGACCGGCACGTATTCCCCTGTTTGCTGTTCCTTTTGCATGACCGAGGCAATGCTGATGGCATGCCGGCCCAGGATCTCCGCTACCCGGCCGAACATGCCGGGTATATCCCGTAATGACAACCGCAAATAGTAGCGCGTTTGTACCGAGGCCGGTGGTTGGAGCGGAATTTCACCGTTCAGCGCTACAAAGGCGGGGATGCGGCCCGGCTCGCCGCTCGCTTGGTTGCGGGCGGCATCGACGATATCCGCCACCACCGCGCTGGCGGTGGGTTCCCGTCCGGCTCCGCGCCCGTAATAGAGTGTTTGGCCCACCACATCGCCATCCACCAGCACCGCATTAAACACGCCGCCGATCTCCGCCAACACGTGGTCGTGAGGGATCAAGGCCGGGTGCACCCGCACATCCAGCCCTTCCGGGCCGCGTTGGATCACCGCCAGTAACTTGATGCGGTATCCCAGGCCAGCGGCCAATTCGATATCCATTGGATCTATATCCCGAATGCCTTCCACCCGCACATCTTCCATGCGCACCAGCCGTCCAAAGGCGTGGGTGGCCAGGATCACCGCTTTATGGGCCGTGTCCCAACCATCAATATCCAAGCTCGGTTCCGCCTCGGCATAGCCTGCCGCTTGCGCGGCCTGCAGGACGGTGTCGAACGGGGCCTGTTCGCGTTCCATCCGGGTCAGGATATAGTTACAGGTGCCGTTCAAAATACCGCAGATGCGGTGGATACGGTTGGCGACCAACCCCTCGCGCAGCGCGCGGATAATCGGAATGCCCCCGCCTACGCTGGCTTCAAACAGCCAGTCGGCGTGGTGGGCTTGCGCGACGGCGTAGAGCTCGGCCCCGTGTTCAGCCAGCAGTGCTTTGTTGGCGGTAACCACCGCCTTCCCGGCTTGCAAGGCGTCCTGCGTCAGCGTACGCGCGACACCGGTGCCCCCGATGAGTTCCACCACCACCTGCACATCCTCGCGCGCAATCAGGCCGGCTGCGTCGGTCGTCAACAGCGCACGGTCCACTGTCACGCCACGGTCTCGTTCCAGGTCGAGATCCGCGATTCCGCGCAACGCCAGTCGCACCCCGGTCCGCTCCGCCAACAGGGCCCCGTTGCGCTGCAACGTTTCAACTACGCCGGCCCCGACGGTGCCGAAACCCACGATGCCTATACCTATTTCCTTGGTTGCCAATTGATTTCCTCCTTTGCCGTTACCGGAGCGACGGCGACTCTCTCAATATTCCTGCCACGCCTGCTCAACGATCGTCCGCAACTCGTCCATGGACACCGGCTTTTGCAGGGTGGCGGCGACCGCCTTGTCCTGCACGACTTCGTCGGGCACATCGCCCACGAAGCCCGTTACGATGATCACCCGCACGTCCGGGCGCAGGGTGCGCACTTCCTGCAGCGTTTGCAACCCGTGTTGCCCCGGCATGCGCATGTCCAGCACCACCACGCGTATGGCGGGGTCGCAGGTTAATTGATGCAGCGCCTCGTATCCGGTGCGTGCTTCGCAGACCCGGTACTGTGACCGCAATCCGTGCACCAGCACTTGGCGCGCACCCGAATCATCATCCACCACCAACACGGCTGGGCGGCTGTCCTGTACCGGCTCCGTGGGATGGCGCTCTTGATCCTCCTTGGCCATCGCCTGCAGGTCTTCCGGCACAAACAGGCCGGCTTGCTGCATAAAAGCAACCAAGTCCGATGGCCGGATAAAGTTCGTGCGGCCCGGCGTTTGATAGGCCTTAATCTCCTTTTTGCGGACCCACGTATAAAAGGTGTTGCGGGATACGCCGCATATTTCGGCCGCCTCGGGGATGGTCAAGTAGTGCGGTTGTGGAATTGGTTTTTTTTTCCTCATGCCCACATATACGCCATACGAGAGGCACTACTGTCAATTGCGTTTTCCCTTGCACTCGGCAAAAAATGAGGGCATAGTGCCGCCCTTTCCCCATCTTGTTGGCGGGGTGCGCTGCATGCTGCCGGAGGCTCGGGAAGGTATATACGACGGAAAATGAGGTAAAATAATGGCAAGACAATATCCAATATCCAAGATTCGCAACATTGGCATCATGGCCCACATCGACGCGGGCAAAACGACGGTCAGTGAACGTATTCTCTTTTACTCCGGCAAAACCCATAAGATGGGGGAAGTGCATGATGGCGGGGCCACCATGGACTGGATGGAACAGGAACGTGAACGCGGCATCACGATCACGTCCGCTGCAACCAGCACCGAATGGCGGGGCCACTCGATTTCCTTGATCGACACCCCGGGCCACGTGGATTTTACGGTGGAGGTCGAGCGCAGCCTGCGTGTGCTGGACGGGGCCGTGGCGTTATTCTGCGCGGTGGCGGGCGTACAGCCCCAATCAGAGAAGGTCTGGCTGCAAAGCGAGAAGTATAGCGTCCCGAAAATTGCCTTTGTGAACAAGATGGACCGGGTCGGAGCCGATTACTTCACCGTCATCAAGGAGATTCAGGAAGAATTCCAGGCCAACGCCGTGCCGGTCGTGATTCCCATTGGGGAAGAAGAGAACTTCAAAGGCATTGTGGACCTGATCCACATGAAGGCCGTTTTTTACGACGAAACGTCTTTTGGCCAATACTTCCACGAAGAGGATATCCCCGAAGACATGCAGGAGACGGCTACTAAATGGCGGGCCAATCTGGTTGAAAAGTGCGCCGAACAGGACGATGCCCTCCTGGAGAAGTTTTTGGAAGGCGAAGACCTTAGCGTTGAGGAAATATGGGGTATTCTGCGCGAAGCCACCATTGCCCGGCGCGTAGTGCCGGTGTATTGCGGGTCGGCCTTCAAAAATAAGGGGATCCAGCGGCTGCTCGACGGCATCATCCATCTATTGCCCGCGCCCAACGAAATACCGCCGATTATCTGCGCGTCCGACGAAACCGGCCATACGCGTCGCCAACCAGCCGATGATGACCCGATTTCCGCGCTGGCTTTTAAGATTGTGGCGGACAAGCACATGGGCAAGCTCACTTATATCCGCATCTATTCCGGCACCCTGGGTGCCGGCACCACCGTCCTGAACAGTACGCAGGACAAACCCCAGCGCGTGGGCCGTATTCTGCGCATGCACGCCAATCGGCAGGAAGCACTGCAGGAGGCGCATGCAGGCGATATCGTGGCCGTTGTAGGGATGAGCGATACCAAAACCGGCGATACCCTGTGCGATAAAGAGCACCCCATTCACCTGGAAGCCATTGAGTTCCCCGCGCCGGTAATATCCATCAGCATTAAACCGCTGGCACAAGCCGACAGCGAAAAGCTCGGTGAAGCCCTGATGCGCTTGTCGGATGAAGACCCAACGTTTGTAGTCAATTACGACCACGAAACGAGTGAAACGATCATCTCGGGTATGGGCGAATTGCACTTGGAAATTATCGTGGACCGGATCAAGCGCGAATTCAACGTGCAGGCCGATGTGGGCCGGCCGGAAGTGGCATACCGCGAAACGGCCACACGCCGGGTCGAAGGTGCCTACAAGCACGTCAAGCAATCCGGTGGCCGCGGGCAATATGGTCACGTCGTATTGGTGCTGGAGCCGCTTGATCCCGGTGCTGGATTCGAATTCGTCAACAAGATCGTTGGCGGACGCATTCCGGCCGAGTTCATTCCCTCCGTGGAGAAGGGTATTATCAAGGCCATGACCTCCGGTCCCTATGCGGGGTACCCCGTGGTCGACATGCGGGTGGAGCTGGTTGATGGGTCCTACCACGATGTCGACTCCAGCGATTTTGCGTTCCAGGAGGCTGGCCGGGCTGGTTTCAAGGAGCTGTTTTTAAAGGCCAACCCGGAACTGCTGGAACCGGTGATGTCGGTAGAGGCGGCGACGCCGGAAGAGTTTATGGGCCCCGTTTCAAGCTCTGTCTGCCAGCGCCGCGGCCGGATTGAATCAATGGAGTCAGTCAAGGGCAGCAAACTGGTGCGCGGCATGGTACCGCTCAGCGAAATGTTCGGTTATTCGAACAACTTGCGGACCTTAACGCAGGGACGTGCTTCATTCAGTATGCACTTTGAACACTACGAAGCGGTGCCTTTCGCCCTCGCCGAGCAAATTGTCAAGAAACGGCGTGAAGAGAATAAAGTTCGATGAGGGCTTGATGGCCACCCCGAAAGTGTGGCAATATACGGCTAAATGAGTAATTCAAAAAACAACAAAGTATCGGTTCTCGCGCTGAGCGTGCACCACGAAACAGGGGAAGCGTTCGTTAAGGCCGTCAGCGGCGACCAGTCCACTTGCACGGTTGGCAACTACGAAGTGACGCTCGACGTGCTGGCGGGCGATCCCCGTCTGAATGCCGCCTGGGACGACCACCTGAAGCGGGCGCGTGGCGTGTTGATTCTGACCCGCTTCCTGGATGTGATCACGCTGGACAAGATCAAGTCCATCTATCGGCAGCTACCAACGGACGTGCCCATGGCTCTGGCCATGGTCGTGGTGCGTGAAAACGACGAGGCCGACTTCAAAATGTCCTGCCCGGTATGCGGTCAAAAGCTGTGGGTACGGGACGACGACGCCGGGAAACGGGGGCGTTGCCCGAACTGCAAGAAGGCGTTTACGTTGCCGGACCAAGTCCGCCATTTGCGGGCGCAGCTGGCACTACCGGATTCGATTCCGGTATTGCGCATCAACAGTGCGGACGCCAACACGGCCACCGAAGCCCTGAAAACGCTCTTGGCCCAGTTGGAAAGCGGGCTGATCGAAAAGTCCGAGGGCTTGGACGAAAACGTCCTC
This sequence comes from PVC group bacterium, assembly GCA_003562335.1. Taxonomy (GTDB): domain Bacteria; phylum Verrucomicrobiota; class Kiritimatiellia; order SLAD01; family SLAD01; genus SLLF01. The sequence goes on along the minus strand of PWVE01000157.1, from coordinate 5,604 downwards.
AAACAGTCCACAATTCGGGTGCAAGTCAATCCCGAAGACACTTAATCCTTAGTCCGCATTCCGAATCAGTTTCAGGATTGCGTCCCGCTGTTGTTCCATCATTTCGCGGGTGCGGGCTTCCAGATTCAAGCGCACCAGCGGCTCGGTGTTGGACGCGCGCACATTGAACCACCAGTCGTCGAATTCCACGCTGAGTCCGTCCAGTTCAAACGCGTTCCCTTCTGGAAATGCGGCCCGTAAACGCGTGAAGACCGCCTCCACATCGTCCACCGTTGAATTAATCTCGCCACTGGCGTGGTAGCGCTGAATGGGCTGCACCAGCTCCGACAAGGGTTGCCCGCTGTGCTGAATCAAGTTGGCGATAAACAACGCGGCCAAGGCGGCGCTCTCCGCGTAATAGTTTTCACGAAAATAGTAGTGCCCGGACAATTCACCGGCAAACAGTGCCTCGGCTTCGCGCATTTGTTCCTTGATGAACGCGTGCCCGACCCGCGACCGCTTGGGCGTGCCGCCCCCCTCTTCAATGACTTCCTTGACCGCCCAGCTACTGCGCAGATCATAAAAGATCACGCCCTTTTCCCGGGACAATAGTTCGCGTGCGATCAAGGCAGTGATCATATCGTTGGAGACGATGTTGCCTTTTTCATCCGTGAAGCCGGCCCGGTCGGCGTCCCCGTCAAAATAGATGCCGAAGTCGTAGTTTCCATCGCGAATACACGCCTGCAGCGGTTCAAAGGTCTCCGCATGCAGCGGATTCGCTTCGTGATTGGGGAACGTGCCGTCCAGCTCCGCAAACAACGGCTCAATCTCCAGAATGCCCTCCAGCACCCGGCCCTCGTAGAGCCCCATCCCGTTGGCGTAGTCGATGGCCACCTTGACCGGCCGCTGCTGGTCGGCAAAGGATTTGAAATGGGCCACGTACTCGGGAACGATGTCGTACGTCGTCACCGTCCCCGGCGTGGCGGCGGGGGCGGCGTAGCTTTCAGCCTGCACGATTTGCTCAATATCCTTAATGCCGGTGGCCCCACTGATCGGGATGGCTGCGGAGCGGCACATTTTGAACCCGTTATACTCGCCGGGATTGTGTGAGGCGGTAATCATCACCCCGGCATCGGCCCCCAATTTCCCGTTGGCGTAGTAGCACATCGGCGTGGAGCAGAGTCCCAGATCAATGACGTCAGCCCCCTGTTCCGTCAACCCCCGCGCCAGCGCGTCAAACAGCGGGGTTGAATGCGGACGCATATCACGACCGACCACCACCCGGCGACATGCCAGGAAGGTCGCCAACGCGCGACCGATCCGGTAGGCTAGGTCGTCCGTCAACTGGGTCCCATAGATTCCACGAATATCATAGGCTTTAAAGATGCTGGCCATAAGCGTAACTCCCCGGCGGTTAAGGTGTGACGGGGCCCTGTACCATTAGGTGCCCCGGAATCATTCAAACTGGCGGGCATCGTAGAAATAATCCGGGCATGAAACAAGCGGGAATTTAGTACGCGCGGGTGTGCGGCTCGGACTAGCCAACTACGCCCATAGCGTGTATAGTCCTTCAGTGATCGTTCAGCGGGAGGAGTGTCGGCATGGGAATTGAAAAAGACATGCGATTGTGTGGTGAGCCGAATTGCGAGGATTTCTGGATTGAATGTTCCAGCTGCGGTTGTGAATTTTGCCGCAAGTGTTTTCCGAACTCAAATCTCTGTCCTGATTGTGCGGAGGAGTGGGCCGCGACCAATGACACCGATGCGGATGACCCGGACTTTGAGGATGTCAGAGACGTAGACGCGCTGATGCGGGAAAACGAAGATTAAAAAATGAGCGTCCTCGTCATCGCCACGCGCAATCCGCACAAGTTAGCAGAAATCCGCGCACTGTTTCCCTTTCCCGGCCTCACCTTGCGGAGTGCCTTGGATTATCCCGACATCCCGGAAGTGGTCGAGGACGGCGCCACCCTCGAAGCCAATGCCATCAAAAAAGCGGTGACGCTGGCGCAAGGCACCGGTAGCCCGGCCTTGGCCGATGATACCGGACTGGAAGTGGAGGCGTTGAACGGCGCGCCGGGCGTCTACTCCGCGCGTTACGCAGGCGAACACGCAGATTACATGGCCAATAACCACAAACTTTTGAAGGCTTTGGAAGGTCAGCCAAACCGGCAAGCCCGCTTCCGCTGTGTGATTGCGTTGGCCCAACCATCGGGCCAGGCGGAATATGTGGAAGGGATTTGTACTGGAACCATTGCCTTGGCGCCGCGCGGCAACAACGGTTTTGGCTATGATCCACTGTTCGTTCCCGAATCCGAAACCCGCACCTTCGCCGAGTTGTCCAGCAACGAAAAGCATGCCTGCTCGCACCGGGGCCGGGCCCTGCGCGCCGCAGCGGAGCGCTGGGGTGGCTTATGGGCGGGGAACACCTGATGCCGGACCTCTGTATCACCAGCTTGCAAAACCCGAAGGTTAAACAAGCCGTCAAGCTACGCCGCCGCAGCGGGCGCGACGCCGCCGGTACGTTGCTGATTGAGGGCTACCGGGAGCTGAAACGCGCCGTGGCCAACGGGGTGCGGCCGCACACACTGTTTTATTGCGACACCTGCTTCCAGGGAGGGAACGAACCGGTGCTCATCGAAGAATGCCGCGCGGCGGGGGCTGAATGCTTCGCTTGTACGCCGGCCGTGTTCGCCAAAATGGCGTATCGCGATCGTCCGGAAGGCTTGCTGGCACTGGCCGCGTATGCCCCCCTTACGCTGTCGACCCTCACGGTCCCGGCACACCCGTTGCTGCTGGTGGTGGAGCAAATCGAGAAGCCGGGCAACCTCGGCACCATGTTGCGCTCGGCCGACGCGGCGGGAGTTGACGCTGTCATCGTCTGTGATCGTTGCACCGACTGCCTGAACCCCAACGTGGTCCGGGCCAGCATTGGAACGTTGTTTGCCTTGCCCGTGGTCGAGGCGGCCTCACGCGATGTGCAGGCCTGGCTGACGGCGTACGACATCCAAGTCGTTGCCGCCACCCCCCACACCACGCGTAACTACACCGAGGTCGACTATACCCGGGGCACCGCCGTGCTGGTGGGTGCAGAGCAATACGGGCTCAGCTCTTTTTGGCTGGAAACCGCGCAACAACAAGTGCGGATCCCCATGCGCGGCCAGTGCGATTCCCTGAATGTGGCCGCCGCCGCCACCATCCTGCTTTATGAAGCCGTGCGCCAACGCAGCGCATAGAAAAGCAGGCATTCGCGCTTTCGATACAGAGCGGACCATTTACCTAACGCAGGCGATTGCCTGCAACCCGAACTTTGCCCCCTTGACATCCACCCCTTGCCTGTGTTCCCCTTGCACCATGAAAATAACACGAACAACCACTTCGGATCAGCGAGTGCGGCCCCTCAGCGGTAGCCGCTCCGAAAGCAATTTCTTATCAGGTGTTTCCTGATCGTCTTGAGGCGGCCGGCTATTTCATCGGCAGGGCCTACAAAGGTTGGGCGCCGGGTAATCTGGATGGCTGGGACCGCAATCCGGCCGGACCAAGGTTCGGCGGTGGAGATCGGCACAACCCGGACTATACCGGAGCTTTCGTCGAATTTTTAGAGGCTCGCCCGGCCGGGAAGCCATTTATGTTTTGGTTGGGTGCGGTTGAGCCGCACCCGAGTATTATGCGTTCCAACCAGGGGATCGGCGTCGCTTCGGGCTATGATTTGGATGCAATCGAGGTGCCGCCTTTTTTGCCGGACGTTCCGGAGGTCCGCAGCCAGATTGCGGATTACCTGCGCTTGATCGAAAGGTATGATGAACAGCTCGGCCAGATCATCGACATGCTGGAAGAGTCGGGCGAACTGGATAACACGCTCGTGATCGTGACGAGCGATCATGGCATGGGGTTTCCCCGGGCAAAGGCCAATCTCTATGAATATAGCCTGCGGGTACCTCTGGCGATACGGCGGGGTGCTGCCGTGCCTGGGGGACGCGTGGTGGACGATTTGGTCAACCTGGTCGATCTTACGGCGACCATCTATGAGGTGACCGGTGTCGAGCCGCCGGAGAGGTATCCGATCACGGGCCGCTGTGTGCTCGATCTTTTGCAGAGTGACCGTGAAGGCATTGTGGAGTCAGATCGGGATGCGGTGTTTTTTGGGCGCGAGCGACATACCAGTGCCCGCTATAAAAATAGGGGGTATCCAATGCGCTCGATCCGTACCCATGATTTTCTTTACATCCGAAACTTTGCCCCGGATCGTTGGCCGGCTGGGGCACCCCAGCCATTGGGTGATGATGGGCAGTTGCTGCCGCTGGATCCAACTCTGTCTGCTGTCTTCGCCGACAGCGACCCAGGTCTGAGCAAGGCATTCCTGCTTGAAAATCGTGACCAGGCGAGATTCGAACCCTACTTCCTGTATGCGGTCGGGAAGCGCCCAACAGAAGAGCTCTATGATATCAATGCCGATCCCGGCTGCCTGGTGAATCTGGCGGGGGATCCCGATTACGCGGAAGTTCGTGAGGAGCTGGCTGCAAGACTGGATGAATACCTTCGAAAAACGGGCGACCCACGAGTTGTTGGGCCGGAATACGATATTTTTGAAAGCTACCCTCGCTACGGTCAAATTCGTAAATACCTGCCGCCGGAAAAAGAGCCAGAGGAATGGAGAGAGCTCAAGGTGCCAGCTGTCTCAACTCAGTAGCGGGCCGTTCTCTAGGCCGTTTCCCGTAATCCGCCTCCCGTCCACCGTAGTTGTCGCCGTAGTCGTCCACCGCGCACAGAACGCAAGCCTATCCATGATCTAATCAACCCTGTACCTATTCCTAATCGTACTCGTCCGCGTCGCGAGTTTCGTCGTTGTTGGTGGCTGGATGTGTGTTTCCCAGGCGTTGGAAGTTTTGGGGCGATTTCTCCCAAACGTTGGAAGTGAAATAGGGGCTGTGTTCCAAGCCTTGGACACCGACTGCTCAGTGACCTGATAGCGCCCGTGGGAACCGGCGTCGCGGATTTTCCGCCCATGTAGAATGGACGGGGATGGGCGAGCTCACCGAGCGAGCCGCTGAGCGTGATGGGTCTATGATCCGCGCACGCACGGAACGCAGTCCTGACCGTGCTCCCGGCTCAGCCAGAGGCTTCGCCCTACCCATGCTGGGACCGACCAAAACGACGTAGTCTTGGCGAAGTCGGATTGCATGTTGCGGGACTACGTGTAGCTTCACGCCAAGCGCGCCAAGGTTAGTTAAAATTGGCCAGCCCCAGTCTTCCCGAAAAACTCGGCGTTCTTGGCGGCTTGGCGAGGGAAACAAAATATCCGTGCGATCCGTGCAATCCGTGGTTTCTTTCTTTGGTTGACTGCAATGAATGGGAATAGTCATTGGCAAATTGGCCAGTCCACACAATATCCGGCGTATTTACCCCTAATTGATTCCGGCTTTATCTGGGAAAAAAGTTATAGAACTCCCCATCCTCCAGCACTTATTCCCGAGGTTCTCCACCACCTCTGCCCCCGACAAACCACGGTGCGAAGCAATGATGTTGCCCTCTCCCTCAACATTCAGGGAAAAATCAGCAACGCCAATCTCGTTGTAGTAGATGGAATTGCCCTTTCCATCTACCGCTATGGAGGCACCCCTACTGT
>PWVE01000029.1 GCA_003562335.1 PVC group bacterium | reverse complement strand
TTCCTCTTTGTCAGGAATAGCAGGCGTTGCCGACTCAGTAAGCGTAAAAAATATATGTGGACAAAATATGGTTTAGTGGGAAAATACCGAGTTAGTCATTTTTATTGTGGGAAAGGATGGTGCTTTTCCATATCAAAGCAGGAGAAGAAGCAGATGAGTAAGAAGTGGTGTGTATATGCAGTTGCAGCGATGGTGGCGGGTTCGGCGTTTGCAGATGAATCGGGAGCGAGTGGAATTAGCCCGAATCTGGATCGAGGCACCAAAGTGCTTGAAGGTGCTGGATACGCGAATGTGATGGCGGATGAAATCAACTTTCAGCTATCGTATGGGATGCTCGTTGCAGACGGACTGGAAGTGGGTCTGGTTGCTGGATTGCGCGACAGTGATCAATACATGAGTACCGAATTGGGTATCCGTGCGGAGTACAACCTCGTGCTCGGTTCGGCTTTTGTCCCGTTTCTGGGGGCCGGCCTTTCGTGGGCCAGCGTAGAAGCCGACCCCAGTGACATAGACACCAATGCTGCGGTTTTTTCGGCCGGTGCTGGTGTAAAGTACTTCCTCCGCGATGATGTTGCTCTTGCCGTAAGCGGCAGATATCTTTTTGCCACCGATGACATCTTCATCGATAGTGATGATGGCAAAGCGGCGGCTGACGAGTTCCAAATCCTCTTTGGTGTTCGCTTCTACTTCGACTAATCGATGGTTCGTGTTCCCCTCGGCCCATCCCGTTACAGGGATGGGCCGGGGTGCTTTGTCTCTGCCGTAAGCCAATCATGGCGAGGCGTCGTCATCAAGGCAGCGAGCGAATTTCCGAGAGGTCGTACTCCAGCCAGACATAGTGGTTGCTGCCAGAGCGGAATTCGCGCGTTTCTCCCACCAGTGGCCATGTAGTGGTGGGCCAGGCATCGAAAACGCGTTTACGAAAAACGACAAACCCGCGTTGTTCGCGCCGCATGGCGGCAAACAATTCCTCTGGCGTGCGCACCTGTTCGCCGCGCCGGTTGGAATGGTAGGGTAGGATTTCGTCTCGCATATTGTAGAGCAGCAGCGGGCGATCAACCGGCAAGTGTTCTTGCACAGCTTCGGCGAGAGCTACAGGCGTCTTGACGGGATTGATAGCTGGATATACGAAAACCCCGACAGCCCATTCTCCCATCAGCCAGATCAGCGCGGCCAGCAGGAAGAACGTGGGCGGATTGACCGAGCGGACTTCGCGCCACAATGCGGCTCCGCCCGCCAGGGCAATGAGCGCAACTGGCCAAAACGCCCAGCCTGCGATGGGAAGCCCTGGCCAGAAGCTGGTGACCACCGAGCCGATACCCAAGACGAGGAGCAAAAGGATGAAGGCCGCGCGGGCAAAACGTGCCGATCGCAGTCTGCTCACGTCGAGGTCGTGCCAGACTGCCCCGATGAGGATGGCAAACGCTGGCGCAGCGGCTAAAACGTATACGTTGCGTTTTGTGGTAAGCAGCGTAAAGAACAGCACGATGAAGCCAATCCAGCCGCCGAGGCGTCGGAGCAGCGGTCGACGTTCCTTGTTGCGAAGCAAGAGCAGTACTGCGGCCGGAATGCAAAGCGTCCACGGCATCCAGTCTACGGCCATATGGGGTAGGTAATAATAGAAGGGCCGGACATGGCCGAACCTGCCAGTGGCGCGTTCCAGGTTCTGGCCGACAATCAGTTCCTTCAAATAATCGTCGGGCGCTCCTGTCCACCATGCCAATCCCAGCCAGGCCGCCGGAAAGGCGAGTGCGAGCGACGGCCCCCATATCCAATGCCATTTGCGTAGTAGCGTGCCTTCGCCAGCGGCGAGGCGCGCAGCGACGTAGGCTCCGACCGGTATGATTAGGCCGACGGGACCCTTGGTCAGCATTCCCAGCCCCATGAACGCCCAGGCCAGGGCGGGTCTCCAGAACGTCGGCTTGTTGTCGTTCCAGAATAGCATAGCCAGCGCACCTGTGGTCCAGCCTAGTAGCAAGCCATCGGGGCGCCCGAATCCAATTTCATGCCAGAACAAATAGGTGGTACAAAGTGTCAGCACAGCGGGCCACGCGGTTTTGGCTCCGGCCCAGCGTTCCGCGAGGCGGGCGGTGGCCCATAGGACGAGCAGGCCGGCAAAGAATCCAGGCAGGCGTACGGTCAGGCGCCCCACCGGCAAGCCGGTGGCCACCGACGATAGGTTGATCAGCCAGTAGAGTAACGGCGGCTTATGGGCATAATATTCACCATGGCGGCGGAGCACGAGCCAGTTGCCGTCCTGCGCCATTTCCCGGGAAACGTAACCGACGCGGGCCTCATCGGGATTCCAAAGGTCGCGCCGGAGGTACTCGCCACCCCACAATGCCAGTGCCAGGATGGCAATCTGCCAGAAACGCGGCACAGTCTGCATTGCATCACGGATTCGCATCACGTTCTCCTCCGGTGTGGATCAGTATGAGGTTTCGGGTGTAGACAATAAGCCCGACCGCTTGCCCTAGGATGAAGATGGGGTCGCGTCGCCAAAGTGCGTAAATCAGAACAAGAAAACCACCAAGTAATGACAAGTACCAAAAGGCGGTAGGCACGACAGAACGCCGTTGTCGTTCAGATGCCACCCATTGTATGAGAAAACGCGCAAAGAAACAGGTCTGGCCAACCAGTCCCAGTAAGGCCATCGGTTGAACTATAAATTCCAGTAAAGCATTCATGTAGTGGCCTTTTCTTTCAAGAGGTGAAATCGTCGGTGCCGCTTCTGCATCCATCGGACCGCCCAGAGGTCCCATATGGTTTCCTTTAGCCGACCAAAATTGGTGTATTTGCTCTTTCCTGCGACGCGTACGCGATGGTTAACCGGTCGTTGCTTGATTCGTGCATCCTGCATGAGCCACAAGACAGGTAAAAAGCGGTGCATGCCACGGAATTGCATGGGGATGCCGCGGACAAACTCGACTTTGACCGCCTTGAGGCTGCATCCTGTATCCCGGATGCCGTCATGGAGAAAATACTGACGCACGCGATTGGCGATACGGCTTCCAAGTTTCTTGCTTAGCGTGTCACGACGATTCGCCCTGTATCCGCAACATGCGTCAGCGTCAATCAATGCCTCCATGAGCATGGGTATGTCATGCGGGTCGTTTTGCCCATCGCCGTCCATCAGAACAGCAATCGGGCTACGACATTCGGAAAAGCCTACGCCGAAAGCCGCGCTTTGGCCGGAATTTGAAAACATCGTGAACACGCGGATCACGGGATGTCGCTGGCTGGCTGATTTGAGGATGGCAGGGGTGTTATCATTGGAGCCGTCATCAATGACGAGCACCTCATACGCGTAGGGCTGTTGATTCATGACCTCAATCACCTCAGCCAAAACTGGTCCGATGGACCCTTCCTCATTAAAAACCGGTATAATCAGGGTTACATGTGGCGCGTGCGTGGCTGTGTTCTGCGAGGTTGTGGTTCCAATCGGCCCATTCATGGTTCAGCTCATATCGCGGCAAGATACGCCGAACCCGTGACGCTGACGAAAACTATCGCCTGATAATTTCGAAAGGTGGCACGGGAGTGGTTCCTGACCATTGTAAAAGGTGTCCCCGCTGTTTGGAGCCAGCTTATGCCGGAATTCGCTTTCCAGTGTTTACGGGCACGAGGCGGCAGGATATGGTGTGGCAAGGTGCCGACAGGAGTTCTCATGTATTCTCAATGCAATGTGTTGTTAGTTGAAGACGATCACGTCTTAGCCGCGACCTTGAAATCGGGGTTGGAGGAGAAAGGGTTTGTGACGATGCTGGCCCATGGTTGCAGGCAAGCGGATGTTGCGTTGCAGGCGGGGCAGGTATCCATTGTGATTCTGGATTTGGGCTTGCCGGACGGGGATGGAATCGACTGGCTACAGGCTGTGAGAGGCCGGGGCGTGACGATTCCCGTCCTGATCTTGACCGCCCGGGATGCCGTTGATCAGCGCGTGACCGGATTGGAAGCGGGGGGCGATGATTACCTGGCCAAACCCTTTGCTTTTAGCGAATTGGTCGCCCGCTTGCGGGTCTTGACGCGGCGTGGCCAGACCAGCGGCTCGATATTGGCGGTGGGCGATTTGACTATTGATTTGCTAGGCCGCCGCGCCCAACGTGACGGCGTTGTGCTGGACCTCTCCCCGTTGGAGTTTGACGTGCTGACCCACTTGGCGCACAAGGCGGGCACCCCGGTGTCAAGGGATACGCTGATGCGGGAGGTTTGGAAAATCGAGCAACGAGCCACATCCATGGACAACGTTATCGATGTACTGTTGGTCCGGTTGCGCGAAAAAGTAGACAAGCCTTTTCCCCATCCCTTGATCCGGACGATACGCGGTGTGGGATTCCAACTTCAGCCGGAACGATGAAAAGCCCCATCCGGATTCGTTATTTTCTCTGGCTGGCAGCCCTGTTGATTACATTTTGGCTGGTGAATTCGCTGACGCTATTGGCCATCAATCTGCCCTCGATTCTGGCCCGCGGTCCCGATTGGCGGGAGGAATTTTATGAATGGGTGGTGATCACCGGTGTTGGAGCCTTGCTGATGCCGGCGCTTCTCTATGCCGCCTGGCAGCTTTCCAATCTTCTGCTCCGCCCCCTGCGGGACATTGTCAAGACATCCAATCGCATCTACGGAGGGGATCTGAATGAGCGTATTCAGGTTCAGGACACGCACGACGAAATTTCCGAACTGGTTGCCAGCCTGAACCGGGCATGGGATCGCTATCAGGATGTGGTGCGTCGGCAAAAACAATTTGCCGGTGCGGCTTCCCATCAATTGCGCACCCCGTTGACAACCATCCGGACAACGGGTGAAATCGCGTTGCAACATGAGCGGCAACCGGAAGAGTACTGCGACGCGATCGGGCGCATGCTGGAAGAGGCCAACAGGCTGTCTCGCATTGTCGAACAATTGCTGCTGATGGCCAAATTGAGTCGCGCGGAATTGACGGCGATCTTTGCAACCGTTGATGCAGACCGGCTTATTCGGGAAGTCATCGAAAGCTACCAGCCCTTGGTCCAAGACAAACGGATCCTGACATCCTGTTCCGGAATGGACGGACTCATGCTGCACGGGCAATCCGCATTGTTGAATCAAGCACTCGTGAACCTTGTCGACAATGCCGTCCGGCACACGCCTGTCGGGGGGCGGATCGAGGTGACGGCAGGACTGTTGGAATCGGGTCGGGCGGAAATCTGTGTCTCGGATTCCGGAACCGGGTTCGCGTTGCCCGCCGGCAATCAGGAGTGCGAGTTTGAACGCCTCGACGCCGGGTCAGGACTGGGGCTGCATATTGTCCGCGATATTGTGCAGGCCCATTCCGGCTCCATGCATGTCGGCACATCCGGTCTCGGGGGTGCCCGTGTATGCCTGCGATTGCCGGTTAGCACGACTTGACGTCGGATGCTCCTGTACCGGGTCCAGAATCCAGCGTTTGTTGAACCAGAAGTACTGCTCCGGATGGGCGCGTATATCGGACTCCACAATCTGCACCACTTGTTGTGTCATGCGTTGAATGTCTTCCGCCTTTTCCATCGCGGGGTCCGGATAGATGGCCGGATGTAACCTCCATCGATGAGAGGTCAGGCTTTCGCGGACTGTGGAGCAAGGAAAGATTGGCACGTTCGTCTGGCGGGCAAAGAGGGCCATACCTTCCGGGATGTTTGCCTTGCCGCCCAGGAAATCGACCGCGACGGCTGGAGTTCTGGATCGCACGTCCGGGGTAATGGCCAGAACCTTGCCGCTTCGCAAGTTGCGGATAATCGTCCGCATGGAACCCGTATCACGACAAATCCCCTCGCCACCACCCGCCTCCAGCATCCGGTTTATGAAGCGGTTGGTTAAAGGATTACGCTGGTGAGCAACTAAATAAAAGGTCGGAACATGAAAATAGTTCATGGCCACAGCGGCCAGATGCCAGTTTCCCATGTGGCAGGCTGCCAGAATCGCACCTTGTCCGGTGCGGACATGATCCTGCAAGGGTTGGATGACTTCTGGATTAGAGATGTGGTCGCGTACCCAGGATTCATCCATGCGCCGCATGCGGATCATCTCAATCCCATTCAGCACCAAGGTCTGGAGCGATAGCCGGACAATACGGTGGATTTCCCTGTTTGGGGAAGTAGCACCCAACACCACACGCACCCTTTTTTTAGCTTCGATGATGCGTGAATGCATGAACAGGCGTGCCAGTCCGGACAATACCAAGCCCAGCCAAAGGGCGGCCCGTTCCGGAAGAATGTGAACCACAAAACAGATAGCCCGCAGCAAGCGGTACTCTAATATATGCTTTATTCTGTATTTCACGGGGTAAGGATCGTACGTCTCACATTGCACTTTCAGAAAACGGGACCTGGAATTCGCGTAAACGCACTTCTTATTTCAGGCCACATTTGCAAGAAATTACCTGACCACTCGACATGCGTATCAAAACACGGGTGCCTTGATGGGCTCAGCGCGACGGTTTCGTGCCACTTATCGAGGGCCAGGTCTGCAATTAGTGGAGCGTAGATTTCTGTACAAATGAGCGTTATAATAAACAGGCGCCCTCTTATCTTGTTTCGTTTCTGCTCTCAGCAACCGTGCGAAATATTATGCGAATGCATGTGTAATTGCCTACTTACCGTTTTGTAAGTGTTGCTGGGCTCTAGTAGGCCTGGAAAACATAGTCCTGGAAAACAGTTGACAGGCCTCATAGCAGCACCTATGGTGTGCGCCAGTTTCGGGTCGACACTTCGTTTGCCCATGTTGCCGCAGGCAACCGCTTCTTTCCCAATCCGTCCGGCAGTTAGAGCGTTTAACAAGCACCGGACCACTGAAGAAAGAAGCAAATGGAAACAACATCCACCTTTGCGGCGCTATTGGCGCCGCTCCAAAAAGCCGTCGCCAGCGAGGGCTACACGCAACCGACCCCTATTCAGGTACAGGCCATCCCGCACCTGCTGGCGGGTCGTGACCTGCTGGGTTGCGCCCAAACCGGTACCGGTAAGACTGCGGCGTTTACCTTGCCGTTGTTGCAGCGGTTAACCGAGATGAATCACCGCACGGAACCGGGCAAGCCGCTGGCTCTGATCCTGACACCCACCCGCGAGTTGGCCGCGCAGATTGGGGACCACCTAAAAGTGTATGGACAGCACTTGCGCATCCGGCACACGGCGATCTTTGGCGGCGTGGGACAACATCCGCAAGTCAAGGCCCTGCAACGCGGTTGCCACGTGGTTGTCGCGACACCGGGCCGCTTGGAGGACCTGATTCAGCAAGGCCATCTCCGGTTAAATCGCGTTACCTACTTTGTCCTCGATGAAGCCGATCGCATGCTGGATATGGGCTTCATTCCGGCAGTGCGCCGGATTATCAGTCAATTGCCGGCAAGACGGCAGTCGCTCTTCTTCTCGGCTACCATGCCGCCGGTGGTGGCCAAGCTGGCGACCGACCTGCTCCGCGAACCGGCCCGTATCACGATCGATCCTGGCCAGCCGACGGTGGAGCGCATTGGCCAGAAACTGTGTTTTGTGGACCGTGAAAACAAAGATGCACTCCTGCTCGATATCCTCGCAAATCCGCAAACCGAGCGCGTGCTGGTGTTTTCGCGCACCAAGCATGGCGCGGATCGCGTCGTAAAGAAGTTGACGCGCGCCGGTATTCACTCCGCAGCCATTCACGGTAACAAGTCGCAAAGTTGTCGTACCGCTGCGCTTCACCATTTCCGGTCCGGCACAACGCGCGTACTGGTGGCCACGGATTTGGCGGCCCGGGGGATCGACGTGGACGGCATTACGCATGTAATCAATTACGACTTGCCGGAAGAGCCGGAAACATATGTGCACCGCATCGGGCGGACAGCGCGGGCGGGTGCCATGGGGGATTCCGTGTCATTTTGTGCGGCGCGTGAGCGTGATCTGTCACGAGCCATAGAACGCACGATTGGCAAGACGATCACGGTGGATACCGGTCATGCGTTTCACTCGGATATGGCGCAAAATGCGCAAGGTGCGGCGGCCCGTCCGGAACCGCGCGGTGGTTTTCGAGCAGCCCGGCCGCGGCGGCGCCCCAAGGCCAAGGGCGGCGTGCGCATGGACGGATCGTCGACGCGGCAGCCACGCGGTCGCAACGGCAGCCGGTCATCTACTCGCCGCTCTTATGCGGGGTGAAGCACCTGAAGCGTGAGGCGGAGTCTTATGCCTCGCTTCCGGCGCGGCTGGGCACTGCTGATCAGCACGCCCAGCGGCCGCAGCTGGTTCTATGACCTGTTCACGCGGGGTAAGGACGCCGAGGAACGGGACTACGCCAGCTTCCACTTCCCGATCAACTCGAATCCCTACTTCCCGGTCGAGGAATGGGAGGAAGCCCGGCGAACGCTGCCGGCCGACGTATTCCGCCAGGAATACTTGGCGGAGTTCATCGAGGACTCGGCGGGCGTGTTCAGGAACAACGACTCGCTTTTTTCATTGAGCCGACAAGCCCGCGGCAAAACAGAAACGGCGAAACCCAATAACACAGCCCCCCTCCGTGTATTGTGGCGCCGTGGGAGAAGGAAAAAAACCCGCCGCCCCCTTCCGCGGGGACGGCGGGCCTTCGTTGTAGAGGAAAAAAGAAGACGTTTACACGCGCCGGCGCCGCAACGCCAACACCACCAATCCCGCTATGCCCAACAACGCCATCGTCGAGGGCTCGGGGATGACCGTCACGCTACTGAGTCCCAATTGGGCGCTGCCATGATAATCGCTCAAGTCCCACGCGAAATACTCCGTATCTTCCCCGTCCATTTCCAGCTCCAGATCCAGCCAGGCATTTACGTAGCCGCCGTCACCGAGGATCGAGTAACCCGCATTGCCGATGTCGTCGGTGAAGAGGTTCCACGTATCTTCCTCACTACCCGTGCCATCCCAGTCGAAACCGAGACGCAATTTGACTTCGGTTAGCTGCTCGTCGGAGTTGTCCATCTCGACGTAGCCATGGACCCTCTCACCCGCGCTTCACATCCGTATTCAGTTCGATATTCACATTGTTATTGTCGTGATTTCTTGTCCAGAGCTCGCTGGGTTCGCTATGCCAACTCCCATCAATGCTTCCCGATTCGATTAGCGTATAGCCGCTCTCTCCGGAGAGCATCACACCCCCGTCGAGAGCCACACGCAGGTTCGCGTCACCTTCGGTTCCTTCGGGGTCGTTACCACTGACCTTTTGACTGAGCTGTAAGTCATTCACAACAACTGAACCTTGGTAGCCGTTACGACCGATAATCGCCCTGAACGTGCCGGTGCTATCGGGCCCGCGACCAATGTCGACGCGATTAACAGTGAGCGAGCCGCCGCTCACGTTTAATGTGCCTGTGCCCCCAAACACACCGACATATACCCGTTCAGTCGCTGTAATATCCCCGCCTTCCAAATTAAAGGTGGCGGTGCCCGTGGGGCTGGGATCTGCATCTCGATGCCTGCCCCCAATGAACAGACTGGTCGGGTGAGTACCTGAGCTATCACTCCAGCTCCCACGGCCGCCCGTGAAGTTTAGATTGGCGTCGCCCTCGGTACGCTTGACCGTCATCTCGACGGAGTCAGCGGAGATGGGCGCCAGCCACAGGTCCACGATGTTGAGATCACCGGGGAGATCGCCCAAGTCGAGGGTGACGTTCGCGCCGTCCTTGGCGATATTGACATTGCTCTCTGTTCCCGGCAGCCCACTGGGGTCCCAATTGGTATCCGTGAGCCAGTCGCCTGCCCCCGCATCCCACTCGGTATTCGGATCCCAGTGATTTCCTTCCGCCTGCACATCCGCGACGCCTGCGGCGAACACTGCGATTATCGCGAGGCTTCCGATTATTCTCGTCACCATAGTCATCACAATTTCTACTTTATTTTGCGATAAATATTTCATCGTTATGTCTCCTTTTTTTACCTGTTTTTGTTCCACACGCTACTGGGCGAACACGGCACAGTCCTTACTATGTGGACAAACCTACCCCCCCCCTGAACGCAAGCACAAAATTAAATTTTTTTTGGGGGGGCAGTCCGTTGTTCGTGGTTCTGTCCCCATCGTAATCGATT
Source organism: PVC group bacterium (assembly GCA_003562335.1). GTDB lineage: Bacteria > Verrucomicrobiota > Kiritimatiellia > SLAD01 > SLAD01 > SLLF01. The sequence goes on along the minus strand of PWVE01000029.1, from coordinate 238 downwards.
TGGACTATGTGTTGGTGGACTAAGTGTACCAAGGACTACGAGTGAAAAGGACGACGTGTAGATGGATTACGAGTGGAAGATGACAAGGGTTACCGCCCCGCTTTGGTCAGTCCCTGCAAGGGTAGGGCGAAGCGTCTGGCTGAGCCGGGAGCACGGGCAGGACTGCGTTCCGTGCGTGCACGGTTCATAGACCAATCACGCTCGGCGGCTCACCGTGACGGTTCGCCCTACCGTCTGC
>PWVE01000166.1 GCA_003562335.1 PVC group bacterium | reverse complement strand
TGGCACTGGCCGAGATGGGCAGTCTGGTTGGTTCGGGCAAACAGGCTTCCTGGATGCGCGAAGTGCGCAAGCTGACCGAAAGCGGCCATCAGGTCAGCCTCATCAGCACGGCTTTTAATGTGACCGGCACCGAGCTGGCCGCACGGCTGTTCACGCGATGGTGTCAGAGCAAATTCCGCGAGGTAAGGAAGTCTGAGTCTCGGCTTGCTTCTTACGCTTGGTCGTGTTGTAGAGACGGTGAATGTTGGTCAGGTAAAGCACCCCGCCCGTGGCCGCGCCACTGGCTTCGTCCTGCAGCACCACGCTCATATTCCAATCGCCGCGCCACTCGGCAGGAATCAGCGGGTCCAGGCATGGCTGCTTCCTCAGGTTATCGTGTCACTCGCATGTCACCGCTCTGTCATGGCATGAATTTTGTCGCAAAGATGTCGCGAACATTCATAACCCCTTCTCATTAGAGGCTGTACCATATGTTTCACGATCTTCCCGCACCGCCGTCATCGATTGAGGAATCCTGCGAACGACGCGGTTCTCCTCCCATACGGCAATGGGGCGTTGATGTAGTCGATGCTCCTCCACCACCTTGCGCACGGCCGAACGCATGGCTTCCGTGGCTTTTTCTGTCAGGGTTTGGTCTTTTGCGTTCATGAGTGTTTTTGGGGAGCTCACGGCTTGCCTCCTGTCTTGGCCGTCTTTGTGGAAGCCGTGAAGATGGCGGTGAGTTCGTTGGCTTCGTCCAGCAAGGGTTGTACCTGCTCGGCCGGGAGAAGATGACCCTCTATAATCAGCTCCATCCAGAAGCAGCTTTCATCCGCTTCTTCCGCAACTGTTCCAACTTTCGCTGCAAACTCCGCCTTGGAACGCCCCCGGCAGGCGGCACGATAGTTCGCTCCCACGGACGTACCGCTCCGCACGAGTTGATGGCCAACCGCGCGGCCAGTGGCTGTCTTCGGCAGCGCTTCAACAAGCCGCATCACCCGCAAGGCAAATGACTTTGTCCGCCTCTTAAGTTCCTCACTTCCCATCGCGTCTCCACTTCAAAAATCAAACTTCAACCATCACACTTGCACTCGTATCACAGCCGAACGTGTCCACGACCTTGATACAGGCGGTGTATTTGCCTTTCCGGGGATACTCAAAACCCGCGTCGCTCACGGTCTTCAGGGAACGGTCCTTGAAAAACTCCAGCACCACGCGGCGATGTTCCGCATCCGCCCCCTGCAACCGCTCCTGCTGCCACCACTGCCGCTCGTCCCGGCCGAGATTATAGACGTCAAACGCGCGATACGGCTTGCCCGCCGCATGTAACTCGCGCTGCACCTCGATCATGCGCTTGCGGGTGGTGTGGATGGCGAAACGCCCCAGGTCCGCCATAATCCAGCGCCGACCCAGCTTCTCGGCCACCGCACCAGTCGTGCCAGAGCCGCAAAAGAAGTCGGCGACGAGGTCGCCAGGGTTAGAGGATGCCTCAATAATTCGGCGTAGAATCAAATCATTTTTCTGAGTGGCATAGCCGGTATTCTGAGACTTATCCGCAGGTTGCAGCATGGAAATGCGCCACACATCGTCAATATTCCGCATCGTGGATGCCTTATATAAAATATTCCCGTCCTCATCACGGGCATTAACCATTCGTCCATCTACCTTCTTGCGAACGAGTTGTTGAACAGGCTTATCCCGTTTCTCTTTCAATTGATTAAAGACGCGTTCGGAGCTCCGACTCTTACTGTAAACCAGGATAGTGTCATGCGAGCGTGGGAAAATAGGCTTCCGAATATCATGCATCTTGTTGCAGTAGTACCAGACAAGTTCATTGACAAAATTCTCGTGACCAAAAACGTCCTCCATGACGCTACGCAGCAAGAAATTCATGTGCCAGTCAGAGTGTATGTATATCGTTCCGCCTTCGGACAGCAGGTCTCTCATAATTGTAAGACGCTCTGCCATCATGTGAAGGTACGAGTCAGTGCCCTTGCCCCATGTGTCTTTATAGGCCACAATCTCAAGTGTTGATTGGTCTTTGAATACGGTATCCGTGGCATCACCAACCGGAACTTTGGCTGTAAAATCCGCCCCGACATCGAATGGTGGATCGATATAGATCAGGTCAACCTTGCCCTTGAACTCCTTTAGCAGCGAGGCCAAGACCAGTTTGTTGTCGCCCCATATCAGGCGGTTGCGGAAATCGGGCCATACGGGGCTCGTTTCCCGGACTTGCATGAGCTTTTGTTCGAACATGTCGGTCTGGCCCTCGGCGGCGGCGCGCTGACGGGGTTCATCGACCGTCTCAATCTTCTGCATCGGCATCGCGCACGCCGCAACGTCCACCTCGCGTCGGTTCCCGAACTCGTCGTATTTCCCCTCCCAAACCAACTCCGTCCGCATCGTAGAAAGCGGATGCGGGTTGTTGGGGCCGTAAACTGGGGGAGAAGTAGGATTTTTGATTGTTGATTGTTGATTTGAAGAATTAGCCATGATTACCGCTTCACTTGTCGTCATATGCAGGCCTGTAGAAGATGGGCACCACCATACCGACCTGCTCGGCAAAATCGAGGATATTTATAGATTGTACAGCTGCGACAACCCGTCCGCTCGCCGCCATCCTTCCGCTAGCGGCACAGCGCGACCTGCCTGCTGAGGATTTTCTTTCGTATATCCAATCCGCTCAGGGGACAGCGGGTTCGTCCGGCTGAAGCACCTCGGCGTCCAAACCCAAAATCCCGGTCCGGTGATCAATGTTTGTGCGCGTTTCCATGGCATCGCGTAAGCGGGCCGCCGATTCAAGATCCGCCACGATATGGGGGGTCACAAAGATCAACAGGTTCGTGCGCTGGGTGCGGTCGATGTTGCGCCGGAACAATACGCCCAGCAGCGGGATGTCGCCCAGCAACGGCACTTTGGAAACGGTCTGTTGCTGGTCCTCCCGCATCAAGCCGCTGATGACGACGGTGGCGCGGTCCGGGATCGTGACCGTGGTGTCGACCTCCCGGCGCGCGATGGTGGGTGTAAACTCATTAGGCGAACGCCCGCCCTCATCAATGATGGCCTCAATGATCGGGTTGAGCTTCATGCGGACTTCTTTATCCGGGTTGACGTATGGCGTGACCTTGAGCTGTATCCCGACATCCACGCGTTCAATGTTTTGGATGACGTCCCGGGCGGTACCGGCCCCGCCCTCAATGGTGGAGGTCAGGATGGGGATGTTATCGACCACGCTGACGCTGGCTTCCATATTGTTCTGAGCCCATAGCGGAATGTTCGACAGGATTTTTACGTCGCGATCTTCGGCCAGGGCCCGGATCAGAAACGGTACACGCGGCAACACTTGGCCGTCGGGCGTGGTAAAGGTGCCGCGGGCCACACCAACCGTTAAGCCTTCCGGGAACATACCTTCAATGACGTCTTGCAGCGTGTCGTCCCGGCCGGGTTGGCTGCGTCCGATAATGGTGGTTTGTCCGCTTTGCGGGGCATCAATGGTGGACCAGTCGACCCCGATATCCAAACTCTTCCCCAGACTGACCTCGGCAATCAGGATTTCCACCATTACTTGCTGCGGTGGCAGGTCAAGGCGCGTCACCAGTCCGCGCAGGACTTCGAAGTCGCGCGGGGCGGCATCCACGAGCAGGGCGTTATTGGCTATACTGGGTTCAACGGCCAGGGCGGGTCGCGCTTCCTGTTCCGTGCTTTTGGCAAACAGGGCGTTGAGACTTTCCGCCGCCTCTTCGGCGTTGAGGTACTTCAGGAAGATCACGTTCAAGCGGCCGTAGTCGGACGGGGTCTCAACATCCAGCAGCTTTACCAGTCGCTGTAGCTCGCCAATTTGCAGCGGGGATCCGACCAGTAACAGCTGGTTGGCATGGGTGGCCGGCACAACCAGCGTTTCGCCCGCCATGTCGCCGGCCCCCTCGGTGATTTGCTGCATGTGGCGGGATAGTCGACGCCCGGCGGTTTCCGCGCCGCTGATGGCCGCGGTCAATTGTGTCGCCAGCTCATCGGCGTCGGCATGTTTGAGAGCCACGACTTCTATTGCTTGATGCGCTCCTTCCCGGTCCAGCTCCGCCAGCAACTGTTCAATCCGCCGGATATTGTCGGCGGTATCGGTGATAATGAGGTGATTGGTGGGTCCGAAAGCCCGCAAGGCACCGGCTTGTGCACCGGGCACCATCGGTTCCAGCAACCGGCGCAATTCGAGGGCACTGACGTGGCGGGCTTTCAAGACCCGCGTGACCACGCCATCCGCCACCAACGGTTCGTCCACCCCGACCACCGGCGCGTCCGGCAGGTCCCGGGTGGGCAGCGGGATTACGTGATAGAGTCCGTTGCGCTCGATCACCGAATACCCGCGTGATTGCAGGATGGTCAATAAAAAGGGATACACTTGTTCCTGCGGAATTTGCGGCGGCGTGACGACGGTGACGGTGCCTTGTACCTGTTCATCCATGATGAAGCGGCGCCCGGTAATCTCGCCGACCAGTTTGACGACCAACCGGATATCGGCCTCGTCAAAGCTGAAATCCACATACGTATTCGGTTGTGCGGCCCAGGTAAAGGCCAGGGCGCACCACCAGCTGATCGCTAACAGGAGGATTTGTTTTTTCATTAGCCGCTGTGTGTCCTCTATTTGGTTATGCCCCGCTCGGATGCTTCAATAAATGCAATCAGGTATTCCACCTCGGCCCATGTCGGCAGTTCCGCCCGTAGTTTCTTAACCGCCTGGCTGGTGGTTAAATTTTGCCGGTACAAAATACGATGCGCTTTCTTTAAAATCCGCTGCACGTCACGCGCCACACCGCGTCGTTGTAAACCTATCGTATTAATGGCGCGGATTTTCAAGGGGTGCCCATCGGCGGTCATGAAGGGGGGCACGTCCTGTGTTACTTTGGAGCAGCCTCCGATAATGCTCAAGCGCCCCAAACGCACAAACTGATGGACACCGCTCAGCCCCCCCAATATGACTTGGTCCTCGACGATGACGTGCCCGGCCAATGTGCCGCAATTGGCGAGGATGACACCGTTGCCGACGATACAGTCGTGGGCGATATGGGCGTAGGCCATGATGTGACAGTCGTGGCCGACCCGGGTGGCATCACCGTCTTCAGTGGCGGCATTGACGGTGACATACTCGCGAAAGGTGGTGCGGTTGCCCACGATAACCCGGGTGGTGCCGCCCCGGTATTTGAGGTCCTGGGTTTGCCCGCCGATACAAGCAAAGGGATAACAAACACAATCCGTGCCCAAGGTCGTGTGTCCGTCAATCACTACGTGGGCGTGCAGCCGACAGCGATCACCCAGCCGCACGTGTTCACCAATCACGCAGTACGGCCCCACTTCCACGTCCGTGCCCAGTTCCGCCCCCGGCGCGATAACGGCGGTGGGGTGAATAGCGGCCATGATCCTTGCTACTCCTTCCGTCCAAACATCATTTCTGCTTCGCAAGCGAGTTCGTCTTCCACCTTGATGGTCCCCTTCACCCGGCACATCGTGGTGCGGCAGCGCAGCATTTCAACGGTGATGAGCAATTGATCCCCCGGGACCAGTACCCGGCGGAAACGGGCCTTGTCCACCGCCAGAAAATAAGCAATGCCGCCCGCGCGCTTGGTTCGCTGGTTCAGCAGGATCCCGGCAGCCTGTGCCATTGCTTCCAACTGGTAGACGCCCGGCATGACGGGGTTATCCGGGAAATGCCCCTGAAAAACCGGTTCCGTGGCCGTCAGATTCTTTACGGCCACAATTCGTTCCTGGCCGTCACATTCCAGAACACGATCCACCAACAATAGGGGATAGCGATGCGGGAGCATCTTCATGATTTCCGTTATATCCATTGCCCGTTCTCCTGCCAAACACCTGATGGTCTGCACACCGGAACGCTGTTGGCACCTGCGTTCCGCCTGTGACCTGCGATCATGCCTGTAACCCGTAACAGGCGCAAGCGCACATTGGTTCCTGTCCTACATATTATCCGCCACGGCTTGCCCGAATTCGCTGCATTTGAGGAGCGTGGCCCCTTCCATCAGGCGCTCGAAGTCATACGTGACCCGCTTGGACGCAATGGTCGCCTCCATTCCCTTGACGATCAAGTCGGCCGCTTCCGTCCAGCCCATGTACCGGAACATCATTTCGCCCGACAAAACCAACGAGCCCGGATTTACCTTGTCCTGACCGGCATATTTGGGGGCCGTACCGTGCGTGGCCTCAAAAATGGCGGCCCCGGTGTCGTAGTTGATGTTGGCGCCCGGCGCGATACCGATGCCGCCGACACACGCGGCTAGCGCGTCGGAAATATAATCGCCGTTCAAGTTCATCGTAGCCACCACGTCGTATTCCGCTGGCCGCGTCAGGATTTGCTGCAGAAAGGCATCGGCGATCACGTCCTTGATCACGATATCCGCACCCGTCTCCGGGTTTTTGACGACGTGCCAGGGCCCGCCGTCCAGCGGCTCCGCGCCGAATTCTTTGCACGCCGTTTCGTAGCCCCAGTCGCGGAACGCGCCTTCGGTGTATTTCATGATATTGCCCTTGTGCACCAAGGTCACGGATTGGCGGCTGTTATCGATGGCGTACTGGATGGCGGCTTTCACCAAGCGCGTGGTGCCTTCCCGTGAGACGGGTTTAACGCCGATCCCGGAGGTGTCGGGGAAGCGAATCTTCGTGACGCCCATTTCCTCTTTGAGAAACCGGATCACTTTGGCCACTTCCGGGGTACCCGCCTGCCATTCCACGCCGGCGTAAATGTCCTCGGAATTCTCGCGGAAAATCACCATATCGGTCAGGTCGGGCCGCTTGACCGGCGATGGCACCCCTTGGTACCAGCGTACGGGGCGTTGACACACGTACAGGTCCAGCAGCTGGCGCAACGCCACGTTCAAGCTCCGGATACCACCGCCAACCGGCGTGGTTAGCGGCCCTTTAATGGCCACGAGAAATTCTTTAATGGCCGTCAGCGTTTCTTCCGGCAGCCAAATGGGTTCGCCGTACACCTTATTAGCCTTTTCGCCGGCATAGACCTCCATCCAGGCCACTTTCCGCTGACCCTGATAAGCCTTTTCCACCGCAGCATTCCACACGATCATAGCGGCCCGTGTCAGGTCCTCGCCAATACCGTCCCCCTCAATAAACGGCAGCACCGGATTATCCGGCACCTTCAATTCGCCGTTTGTGCCCATTTCAATACGTTGTCCGGCAGCCGGAACTTGAATCTTGTCGTAAGCCATAAGGTCCTCCTTTAATGATGATCAATAAATCGCTCAAACGCAAAAGCGCACGGAGGTTATAGCGCGAGTGGTGCCCGTAACGCAACGCTGATTTGTCTACTGCAAGCCCAGCCAAAGCCGGTAAGCCCAATTGAGCAGGATGAGGCTCCCCATGACCCACGCGACATATACGCGCAGCTGCTTATTTTGCCAGCCGGGACCCGCGTACCACAATTCGCCCCGGATGAGCGCGCACGTGTGCCCGAGCGCCAAAGCCACCACGCCACCATATATCAGCAACGCCAGTGGCGCATTATAGGCCGCCCAGCCCCAAGCCCCCTTGCTGAAGGCCGCAAAGGAACGGGTCAACCCGCAGAACATACAGGACCAACCGGTTACCCGTAAAAATGGACACAGGGTGAGGGCGTTCTTATAGGGCAACAAAAGCGAGGCCCCTAACACGCCCCAGCCCAGCAGAGCCCAAGGGAGATGCCGCCGCCACACCTGTCCGCGCGTGGCGGGCGGGCGGGCGACGACCCACATGCGCCAACGGGTACGAACCGTCCCCTCGCTGCGCGTCGTCAAGATGCGGTGCGTGGCCCGCCACTCATTGGGGAGCTTCGGTGGACGGTGGGGGGAACCCGGCATCGCGGTCCGGTTCAGCCGGTGTGGGCTCCACGACTTCCTCATTGGTGTCCCCGAAAATTTCGCAATACGCCACCGCTGCCGCGCAGTACGCAAACGGCAGGGCAAAAATTAAGCCAACCCCACACAACATAGCCCCTACAAACATGATCACTTGCAGGATCGCGGTGAAGGCCAGAAACATCCAAAAATTGGATTTGACCGTTTCAAACGATCGCAGAAACGCGGGCCAGAAATCCATCCGCTGATTGACGATCAAGAACAGGGTGAACAGGGCCGCCGTAGCCAAGGCCATACTGAAAAACAGGCTGGCCAGAAAACCCAATACCGGCACGATGGCTAAAATGGAGGAGACCACGACATCTACAATAACGTAAAGCAGAAGGAACAAAAACGACTGCAAGAAGTACTCAAACCCCTTAAACAGATCGCCCACTTCCGGTTTCGCCTCGGCGGGATCCATGATCCGCAAAATAATCAGGATCAAGCCGGCCATCATCGGCCCTGCCAGAATCCCCAGCGTGACCACCGATAGCAGCATCGCGACCAAGGACGACAGCGCCAACACCCCGACGTTAGCCTTAAACAGATTAAACCCTTGTTCCAACCACGCGCTCAAACGAACTTCTACTTGTTGCATGACCCCACTCCTTTGCATAAGGCCCAGCCAACCCGGACCCGTCTTTATTTGTACGATGAGGCTAGAACGCCAGACCACCGGCAGTCAATCGAAATCCTTTTTAGAGTTCTGAGGAAAAAGCTGATACAATAAAAGCGTGCATAACTGTAGCTGCCGGGCACGCTGGGCCCGGCAGCCCCCCCATCCGCCTTCGCCAGCTACGGTGGGACACGACGTGGGCGACTTCGTTACTGCAGGCGATCCAGTGCGTCTACGGCTTCCTCCCATTGCTGGTTCCAGTTCGCCAACTGGGCGGGTATGGCACTGAGGCGTTGATTGATCTCCGCAAACGAAAGGTCGCGGGCCTCGGTTGTCTCCAGGGCGGCCACCAATTGGGCTTGTTCGGTTTCCAAGTCGATAATCGTCTTTTCCGCTGTGCGCACGATTTTTTGCCAGTGCCGTTTTTCGGCGGCGCGCGCTTGCATACGTTCGGCGCGGGCGCGGCGAGCGGTTTGCCGGTTGTTGGTGGGCGACGCTCCTGCCTGCGCGGTTTCGGGGGCGTGGGAGAGCGCTCCTGTCTTTTCACGGTAGTACGCGTAATCGCCGGGATAGCGCCGGATGCCCGGCGGTTCCATGGCGATGATTTCGGTCGCGACCGCCTGGACGAAGGCGACATCGTGACTCACGAAATAGCAGGTGCCGCTGTACGCGCGTAAGGCCGACTCAAGGGTCTCGCGCGCTTGTACGTCCAAGTGGGTGGTGGGTTCGTCGAGGATCAGGAAGTTGGGCGGTTTAACCAGCAGTCGGGCGAACGCGAGCCGGATCTTTTCGCCCCCGCTAAGGACCGACACCGGTTTTTCAATCGCGTCACCGGAAAAGCCGAATCCGCCCAGAAGATTGCGAATTTGGGATTCCGGCACGTCGTCCGCCACGTGGCGGACGGTCTGGAAAACGGTTGCGGCGGGGTTCATGGATTCGGCAAAATCCTGTGTCTGATGGCCGGGCACCACCTGATGGCCCACCACCCGGCGACCGGCGCTCAACGGCAGGGTCCCCGCCAGCACGCGTAGCAGCGTGGTTTTGCCCAAGCCGTTCATGCCCACCAGCGCCGTCTTTTCGCCGCGTCGAACCGTCAGATCAACCTCGCGCAATACCCACTGGTCACCCGTATACGAAACCCCTGCCTTTTCCAGTCGCATCACTTCCGTGCCACAATGCGGCGGCGCCGGCAGGCGAATGCGCCCGCGTGCTTCCAGCTCGGCGGGTAATACAATGGTTTCCATTTTTTCGAGCATTTTGACCCGGCTCTGGACTTGAGCGGCTTTGGTATTTTTGGCCCGGAACCGCTCGACGAACCGTTCCACTTGTTTGCGTTTCTGATCCTGGTTCTTCTTTTGCGCCGCCAGTTGTTCGACGCGTTTTTCACGGGCCACGCGATAGGCGTCGTAGGCGCCTGCGTAGCGCGTACAGCGCCCGGCATTGATTTCCAGGGTGTCTGTGGTGAGGTTGTTCAGCAGATAGCGGTCGTGCGAAATAAGGACCAGCGTCCCGTTGAACCCGCGCAGGTAGCGTTGCAGCCACTCCACGGCCGGGAGATCGAGATAATTGGAGGGCTCGTCCAACAAGAGCACGTCCGGATCGGCCACCAAGGTGCGCGCCAGTTCGGCGCGCATCTGCCAACCGCCGCTGAACGACGGCAGCGGCTTGGTGAAGTCGGCGGTGGCAAAGCCCAAGCCGCCCAGGGCCGCCTCAGCTTTAGCCCGTAGCGTGTAGCCCCCGAGCGCTTCAAAGCGGGACTGCAAGTGTCCCAGTTCATCCAGCAACCGTGCGCGGGGGGCCGTGACGTCCTGCAGCGCATGTTCCACTGCGTGCA
>PWVE01000045.1 GCA_003562335.1 PVC group bacterium | reverse complement strand
TGCTACGCACTAATCGGTATCTCCGGCTGTATGTCGCTGATGTTCCCGACCATCTTTGGCTTGGGCAGCCGTAATCTGGGTGAAGACACCAAGCTGGGCGGTTCCGGCCTGATCATGGCCATCCTCGGCGGGGCCATCATCACGCCGCTGCAAGGATTCATCATCGATGTGGCCAACGTGAACATTTCATACCTCGTACCGCTGGTCTGTTTCGTGGTTATTGCCGCGTACGGGGTGTTTGCGGGCAAAACGACCCTGCCGCAAGCACATGTGCGCGTGGTAAAGGAAGATTAGGCAACGAACCGGCCGGCCCGGCGGCCGGTCAGCTGGCCGTCCACATAGGTGGGCACGCCGTTGACCATGACGTAGTCGATACCCACCGCCGCCTGGTGCGGGTTCACGAAGTCGGCGCGGTCGGCTACCGTGTCTTTGCGGAATGCCGTTAGATCCGCGCGATAGCCCGGGGCACAAATCCCGCGGTCGCTGAACCCGAACTGCGCAGCGGGCAGGGCGGTCATTTTGCGGATGGCCTCCGCCAGGGGCACACAGCGTCCGTCGCACACGGCGCGCAACCAGCGCGGGAAACTGCCGTACGCCCGCGGATGCGGATGGTTTTCGCTGAGCGGACCGGTGGGGGCGAATACCGACCCGTCACTGCCGAGCATGACGTAGGGCTCGGCTAGAATCCGCCACATATTGTCCTCGTTCATCCCAAAGAATATCCCCGTGGTCTGTAGCTCGTCCCGGTCAATCAGGTACAGCACCGCGGCCACCGGGTCCAGTTCGAGCGCGGTCGCCACGTCGCATAGCGGCTGGCCTTTGAATGGCTGAATGTCGGGATGATGCGTCGAGCCGACCGTTACCGAACCCCAATAATCCGGATCGCGGGCCGCCGTCATTTCGGCGTGTAGCTGCGCGCGGGTTTGAGGGTTACGTACCCGTTCCAATATGGCGGTGCGGCCACCGTCCAAGGCCCAGTCGGGCAGCACAATATCAAGATCCGTACAGGCCGCGATATAGGGATAGCGGTCCGCACATACGTCCAGGCCGTCGTGCTCACGCGCGTGCCAAATGCGCTCCAGGGCAGCGTCCAATTTCGACCAGTTATCGCGGCCGGATGTTTTCAGGTGTGACACTTGCACGCGCGCGCCACTGGTACGTCCATACCCCAGCGTTTCGTCCAGGGCGTCCAGCAGGCCATCGCCCTCACTGCGCATGTGGGAGGTGTAGATGGCGTCCTGTTCCGCCACAATCCGGCACAACTGCTCAATTTCCTCGCGCGGGGCAAACCGGCCAGGGATATAAATCAATCCGGTACTCAAACCGATGGCCCCTTCGTCGAGTGCCTGCCGTAGCCGGTCTTCCATTTGGCACATTTCCGTCGGCGTCGCTGCCCGCCCGTCGTAGCCCACCGCCCCGGCGCGCAGCGTGTTGTGCCCCACCAGCAAAGCCAGGTTGACGGCCGGCTGCACGGTGTCCACCAGCACGCGGTAATCCGCTACGGTTTGCCATGCGCCCGGCAGTTCGAGCCGGGCCCAGTCGGCTGGCAGTCGATGGGCCCCATACCGGGGCGCTGCCGATGCCCCGCAGTTTCCGACCACTTCGGTGGTGACCCCCTGGGTAATCTTTGAAAACGCCGACGGCTCAACCAGCGCATAGATATCGGAATGGGAATGCACATCGATAAATCCGGGACATAACACGCAACCGGTCAGGTTTACCGTGTTGTCCGCTTCGGCGCGGAGCTCCGGCTCCACGGCGGTGATTTGATCGCCGGTAATGCCAACATCCACGCAACGGGGTGGATTGCCCAATCCGTCATAGACTTCCGCGCCGGTAAGGAGATAATCAAAAGCCATCGTTTACCACTCCTCATCCAGGGGGGTTACCGCTTCACCCTGCAGATCGGCCAAGATGGCCGCGACCGTGCGGCCCGCTCCCGGCAGCACCAATGCCGGCCTAACCTCGGCCAGCGGGGCCACAACGAACCGGCGCTGCGCCCACCGCGGGTGCGGCACCACCAGACCGCCGCTATCGATGCAGTCGGCGCCGGCAAACAGGATGTCGATATCGATCGCGCGCGGGGCGTTGCGGTCGGCCCCGCGCTGTCGCCCCATGGCCTGCTCAATGGCGTGTAGCTGCGCCAACCAGTATTCCGCCGTGTGCGCGGTCTCGACGACCAACACGGCGTTGATGAACTTAAGGTCGGCGTAGGCCGGCTGTACGCCGACCGGTTCGGTCTCGTACAAGCGGGATTGGGCTGCGCAGCGGGTAGCAGGCACCGCCAGCAGGCGACGTTTAGCGTCGCGCAGGTGCTGAATCCGGTCACCCAAATTACTGCCCAAACTGAATCCTAGTTCCATTTATTTTCCCGTCCCGTATTCATCTATTCCGGCAACATCAGGCGTTGGTAAAAACCGTCCGGCCACGCGGCATGGGCAGCATTATTTTTCCAAGCCCAACACATCGCGCATCGTGTAGAGCCCCGGGGCACGACCAGCGACCCAAGTGGCGGCTCGCAACGCGCCCAGGGCGAAGGTATCACGCGTGGTGGCGCGATGGGCCAATTCAATCGTCTCCCCGTCGCCGGCCAGTATAACCGTATGATCGCCCACAAAATCGCCGCCCCGTACAGCATGAAAGCCAATTTGCGCGTCCGGCCGGTCTCCGGGCGTCAACCCTTCCCGTCCGTGACAGGCCACCTCGTCCAGCTGCCACTGGCGACCGGCGGCAGCGGCGTGGCCGAGCGCCAACGCGGTGCCACTGGGCGCGTCCTGTTTGCGGCGGTGGTGGCGTTCGACAATTTCGATATCGTAGCCGCCGTCGGCCAAGGCGCGGGCGGCCTGCTCTACCAGGTTCAGCAGCAGGTTGATGCCCAGGCTCATGTTAGGGGCCATCACCAACGGAACCTGCGTGGCAGCGGCTTGCACCGTTTGCAATTGGGCCGGACTAAAGCCGGTGGTCCCCAATACCCAGGCCACACCGGCCTCCGCCAATTGCGGCGCGTACACGGCAGCCGCAGCGGGTGCCGTGAAATCGATCACCACATCCGCGCCCGGCAGGACGGCCCCCAACTCGTTTGTCACCGTCACTTGGGCCGCCGGGGCGCCATGCAACGTGCCGGCATCCTGGCCGATCGCCGGATGGCCCGATTGTTCCACAGCCCCGTGCAACGCTAAGCCCGGCACGCGCTGCGTACTCAAGCACCGAATGATCGCACCGCCCATGCGGCCACCGGCACCGGTCACCACCACCTTTATCACTTGTTCCATCGTATCCCTCCTAAAGAGATGGTTTACCCCAAGGGGCTTGCTGGAGCAAGGTTTTACCTTGTGTTCCTCCCTTAAAATACGGTATTCAGCACTCAACGTCCGGGGGCAGCATGCAAATGAACGCACCCATCAAATTAGCCACACAGGAGTCTATGTCCAAAGTAACGAACCACCTTGTCCAACTGCAGGAATTAATGCTGGCCCGCGCCGAACGGGAAACGGCGATGCCCGGCGGTCAATTGAAACAATTGGATGAAGCCATCCAAGCCTTGCTGAACGAACTGCCGGTTGAAGTGCGAACCACTTTTTCCCGCATGCTGAATAAATATCCCCTGGCCATTGTGCCCACCGGCGGCAAAACGTGTTCGGCGTGCGGCCTGGGGTTGCCGATCAGTTTGGTTCAAAGCGTGCGCGTCGGCGACCATTTACAAACCTGTCCCAGTTGCGGACGATACCTCTATTATTCCGACCAAGCCCCCCGGCGGCCGGCCGCCGCCAAAGGACGACGACGGGATACGACGCCGAAAGTCGGACTGGAACGGTTCAGCGCCGAATCGTTAATGATCCCGCGCTTGGAAGCTACCGATCAGGAAGGCGCGTTAGCGGAAATTTGTCACCGCCTGCATGACGAGGCGTATGTCGACCAGTATGACCGGCTTTATGAAGAGGCGCTTAAGCGTGAAGCGATTGTCAGTACGGCGGTCGATCACGGCTTGGCCTTCCCCCACGTGCGCGGGGTGGAAGGTGGCGGTTTGACATTGGCACTGGCCATCAGCGAGAAGGGTATCCGGTTTGGCGGACCGTCCCGGACCCTTACCCGTATCCTGTTCTTTATGGTGATTCCAACGGCGGCCAGCGCATTTTACCTGAAGTTGCTGGCCGGCTTAACGCAAACCTTTCGCAAGGAGGATGCCCGCAAGAAACTAATGGCAGCCAAAACACCGGAAGCGTTATGGAAAGCGCTCTTAAAAGCCACCAAGGGCACCATTAGCTAACCCTTCGCCAATCTCTAAACATCACCGTGTTTGAATTAACCCCGTATTTAGAGCAGCAGCGTCGCTGGATAAACAGCGAGCTGGATCGTCATCTGCCGGATGATCACACGCGCCCGGAGTCGTTACACACGGCCATGCGGTATTGCATGTTTTCCGGCGGCAAACGGATACGGCCTATTCTGGGGTTGGCGGCACAGGCACTGTTCAAGGAACCGACCGACGAAACCCTGCTGCCCCTGCTGGCGGTGGAAGCGTTTCATACCTACACCTTGGTACACGATGACTTGCCGTCTATGGACGATGATGATTTGCGTCGCGGCCAACCTACGGCTCATATTGCGTTCGGTGAAGCTTTGGCCATTCTGGCCGGGGACGCCTTGCTGACACTGGCCTTTGAGTGGATGGCGCAATGCGCGGCACCGCCACCCTGGCTACCCGGCCAATACGGATTGGAATTGGCGGAAGCCGGCGGGCATCGCGGCATCATCGCCGGACAGGTGGAAGATTTGCGTGCGACCGCCGACAGCGCCGGGGCCGATGATTTGGTGGAATTCATTCACCTGCATAAAACCGCCGCGCTGATCCGGGCGGCGGTGCGCATCGGGGCCATGGCCGGGGGCGCGGATCACGATGCCGTCGAGGCCTTGACATTGTACGGGTGCAAGCTGGGCTTAGCCTTTCAAGTCACCGATGATTTGCTGGACGAAACCGGCTCCACCCAGGAGATGGGGAAGCCGGCCGGCAGTGATCGGCGCCATCACAAGTGCACGTATGTGGCCGTCCACGGCGTTGACGCCACGCGCCGCCGGGCCGCGACCTTGATTGATGAAGCGGTGGCCGCCCTGGCCCCGCTGCCCCGCACTGCTGTACTGGAGGCCCTCGCCCGCCACGTGCTTGACCGCACGCACTGATCACCAAGCACTTCCAAAACCTCCAAGGGCGACACGGAGGTCGCCCCTCCAGGCACCCTAACAAGCGTATTCTGCAATTTTCTGGAGGGGCAGGCTCCGTCCTGCCCTCGTGAATGGGACGTTTTGCAAGAGCCTGAGCACGAAAAAAGCCGGCCACACGTATGTGACCGGCTTTTTTCAATTTATCGGTGTGTGTTTACGGAATCCAGCTTTGAACCAGTTCTTCGTTTTCACTGATCCATTCGCGCACTGCGCGTTCGACACCGGCATCCGGGACGCCATCCATGATATCCATCAGCGATCCAATTTCTTCACTGTTGAACTCCATGTTTTCGAACAGGGCGGCGACTTCCGGATATTCCGCCGAAAACCCCAGACGCGCGGCGGACTGTACCAACTCGGTTTCCCCGAAGTTGCCCAGCGGATCTTCCAGATACTTTAGATCATAACGGGCAAACTTCCAATGCGGAGACCAGCCGGTCACCACAATCCAGTCGCCGTTGTCAATGGCACTCTGCAATGCCGCCGTCATCGCTGGTTCACTGGAAGCCAACAGCTCGAAATCGAGCTCATAATCCTCAATGGCACTTTCCGATGCACCCATAATTCCCGCGCCGGAATCGATACCGGTGATGCGTCCGTTAAAGCGATCACGATGTTCCTGCAAATCGGCAATGCTGTCGATGGTCACATATTCCGGCACCACCAACCCGATGCGGGCATCGTCATACCACGTACTTATCAATTCAACGCGGTCGCCGTATTGCTCGTAATACGCGGCGTGTGTATGCGGCAGCCAGGTTTCGATCATGATGTCCTGGTTACCTTCCGCTACAGACGTGTAGATGGGGGCCACGTCAGCCATGGTCTTCTCAACATCGTACCCCATGTCCTCCAGAATCACTCCCACCAAGTGCGTCACCGCGACGCCCTCCGCCCAGTTCACATAGGCCAGACGAATCGTGCCCAGACTGGGTTGGGTCGGCTGCGGTTGGCCGCAGCCACTCCATAGCAATGCCCCACTAACGAGTGCTAATGCACCCCATTTGGTCATCTTCTTCATTTTGTTCTCCTTTCGTTGTGATACGCCAACCCCGTGTGGGTTAGCCTTCTTCTTGTTTCCGCGCGCTACGGGATCCGAGCGCGTGGGTTATACGGTCCAAATACATAGCCAAAATCACAATGGCGATCCCGCCTTCGAATCCCATGCCAATCCGTAACTGGGTGATACCACGCAGTACCTGTCCGCCCAAACCGCCCGCCCCAATCATGGCGGCGATAACCACCATAGACAGCGCCAGCATAATGGTCTGATTGACGCCGGCCAGGATGCTGGGCAACGCCATTGGCAGCTGCACTTTAAATAGTTGCTGCATGGGCGTGGCCCCGAACGCATCGGACGCCTCCAGCACATCATGGGGCACCTGCCGGAGCCCCAGTGTGGTCAACCGCACGCACGGCGGCATGGCAAATATAACGGTGGCAATGGAACCCGGCACTTTCCCCAACGAAAAGAATAAGACCGCCGGAATCAAGTACACAAAGGCCGGCATGGTCTGCATGAAATCGAGGATCGGCCGGACGATGCGTTCACCGGTCTCGCTGCGACCGGCATAAATGCCCACCGGCACCCCGATCAGCAAGGCCAATACAGTCGATGCCAATACCAGTGCCAGTGTTTGCATGGTATGCGACCAAAGCCCCATCCCGATAATCAGCGTAAACCCGATCAGCGCAAACAGGGCCAGCCCGTAACGTCGCCAGCCACAGGCGATCCAAGCCAGCCCCGTCAGGATCAGTAACATCACCAACGGCGGCGGAAAGGCCAGAATGTTTTCAAACAGGGTGATACACGCTTCAATAACATTGCCCACCACATCGAAAAAGCCTGAAAAGGTGTCCCTTAACCAGTAGGTGAACGTTTCAAACCAATCGCCTATTGGAATCGTAATCACGAGTCGTCTCCTTCATTTGACAGCGCTGATAACAGCGCGGCCCGCGTCACGATACCGGCCAGCGCACCGTTCTCTTTCAAGACCGGAATCGGTACCGCCGTCTGTCCCGCCAACGGAATCATCTCCCGCAAGGGGGCGGTCAGGCCAACGGTCGGCACATCGCGCTGCAGAATGGGATCCAACAACTTGCCGCCTTTTTTCGATTCAGCCACGGCATCGTCGATCTTAACCAATCCAATGAATTTTCGGTCTTGATCAACCACAAACAGGGAAGACAATTCTTCCTGCTGCATGGTGCGCACGGCTTGATGCGGCCCATCCTTGTGCGTCGCCAAGGCCGGTGTCCGGTGCATCACGCTGTCGGCGGTCAACACCTTGCTGCGATCCACATTTTCGACGAAGGTAGCCACGTATTCTGTGGCCGGATTGGTTAGAATTCCTTCGGGCGTATCGATCTGATCAATGATTCCGTCCTTCATAATCGCAATGCGGTCACCCAGCTTCAACGCCTCGTCCAAGTCGTGGGTGATAAACACCACGGTCTTGTGCAAGCGCGCCTGTAGTTCGATCAGCTCGTCCTGCATCTGAGTACGAATCAGGGGATCCAGCGCGCTGAAGGCTTCATCCATCAACAGAATTTCCGGGTCGGTGGCCAAAGCGCGGGCCAAGCCTACCCGTTGTTGCATGCCACCGCTCAGAGCCTGGACCGGACTGTTTTCATAGCCGTCCAAGCCCACCACCTGAATCGCTTCCAGCGCTTTTTGGCGGCGGGTGGCGTCATCCACCTTTTGGATTTCCAGTCCGAATCCCACGTTATCGGTCACGTTCCGATGCGGTAACAGGCCAAAATGTTGAAACACCATGGCAAATTTGCGACGGCGCAACTCGCGTAACGCCTCTCTGCCCAGCCGCGATATATCCTCCCCATCGATCAACAGTTCACCGTAGGTCGGATCAATTAAGCGGTTGAGCAGCCGCAACAGCGTTGATTTACCGCTGCCGGACAGCCCCATAATGACAAAGGTCTCGCGCTTGGCGATAGTGAATGAGTTGTTCACCACGGCCGTGGTGGCCCCGGTCTTTTTCAGAATTTCCGTCCGAGGCTGGCCGTCATCGACCATTTTTTTGGCCTCGGCAGCCCGGGCGCCGAATATTTTATAAAGCGCCCGGGCCTCGATTACTGCTTGGTTGTCAGACATAGGCAACCTTAGAAGTAGTAGCCAAAGTTAATGTTAAAACGGTACTGCCAAGTACTGTCCAGGTTGGCACCCACCGTGGTGTACTCGTCAAGGCCAATAAAGCCGTTGCCGTCTGAGAAAGCAACTTCGCTGTAGATATACCAGCCACCCCGGGCCCAAGCCGTGCCAACCGTTATCAGATGACTATCTTCGAAATCCTGGGCCGGAACGAGATTCCCATCTTCATCGACACTTTCATTCGTGGAACCCGATTTCAATACCGCACTATACTCGGCATAGGGCAGCATATAATCCAGCGATTTAATGTTGGGTGTTTCCAGATAGTAGCTCAACGATATGGAAGGAATTTGGCCCTTGGCCGCGATGGTTTGGTAGTAATCGTAGAATCCTGTGTTTACCAAATCGGAACCCTTGATACCGTAATCGTACATGGTGTACTGCAAACCCAGGGTGAAATTACCCATTTTTGTGATCGCGTGCAGCGCGCCCGCCAGCGAGGTGGCATCTTTTCCGTCATCTGCATCACCCTTGTTCTTTAATTGGCCAATCTGGAACGATCCGCCAATGTCTGACGTAATGTTATCGGTGAGCTGTACGGGTTGAATCAACCGGACATTAAAATGGTTGCGCTCTTCGTAACCCACCCCATCATCATCAGGAACAATGTCACGGTCATAGCGGGCCGCTTCGTCCGTCGAACCGATGCCATTAGGTTGCGCAGCAACATAATAAGCCAGCGCAACCTCTGTGGAACCCAGCGTGCCCAAATATTTAATACCCATGTCCATATCGTCAGCTAGGCCGACATAGTAGTTTTGGTCAAAGAAGTAACTTTGCGAGATGCCATAAGGTCCCGCACCGAACGGCGTCCGGTTCAACCCTAACTGCACCTGATGGTTTTCATCAAAATCGTAGCCCAGCCAGCCGGTATGCAGGAAGTTGTACCCGTCATACCAACGATATTCGGCGGCACCAATAACGGGCCCGTGATCTAAACCCAAATTAACGCGGAACGTATCCAATTTAACGTTTCCGATGTCTTCGCCGCGCTCATCCGGGTAGTCTCCGTAGATGTAATTTACGCGCATGGCACCGCCGACGGTCAGCGGTCCGACTTCAAAGCCGATTTCCGCCGCCGCTTCAGGCGTGGCTGCCATACTCAAAAGCGCAATCAGCGCACTGGCCCCCACTATTTGGCCGCGTTGGTTAAAAAGCATAGCTATCTCCTTTCATTATGATGTATGCCACTCCGGCTCAGGGCTCAGAGCAGCCCATTCGCACAAGGCTTAATGGCGACCGCCCGGCCGCCGCCTGTGCAACGTTGCCGATGATAAGCATACAGGGAGCTAATACGTCAAGCAGAAAAAAACCAATATTTTTGATTGGTTTATTATGCTTATTGAAAAGAGTTCGTTATCGGCAATTTTAGGTGGTCAGGCGGTACTCGCCCGTCGCAACCGCCACCCAGTGCGGGTGGCGACTTAAGGCACGTATGATTATGAACGGGCTAATGGTTTGCGGCGGCTTTAAGCGCGCAATGATTTTTTCCGTCAAGGCCCGGAAATTTATGGCCTCGTCGCCCGGTGGCGTATAGGTGTCCAGCAGCGCCGTTACACCGTGAGTACGCCATAGATAATCGTTGTTGGTGAACGCCCATAGGCGGTCATCATGGTCCAACCATGTGGCCAGTGCGACCCGCTTCCAACGGTGGCCGTGGGCCCTTAAATGGGCGTGCAGATCAGCCAGCGGAACCGGGGCCGTCGTCGCCGCGCAGCGGGCCGCAACCAAGTCGTCCGTAGCAGCCCGGTCGGCGGCGGGTATAATCGTTAACAATCCACGAGACCACGCCACCGGCCCGGGGTTCACATCCAACAGCAAGCGCCAAAGACCCTCCAAGCGTAGCCCGGACCAGAGGGGGTCAGGGGGTAGCTGGGCAAGGTCGTCCATCGTCAGCACGCCACCCGCTTCCTTCAGCCGTTGTACGATCGCTTGCAGAAATGGGGCCGCGTAGGCTC
>PWVE01000049.1 GCA_003562335.1 PVC group bacterium | reverse complement strand
GCAAAACCTCCAAGGTCGACACGGAGGTCGACCCTCCGGCAAATAAACTGGCGTATTTTGTAGATTCCGGAGGGGCAGGCTCCGTCCTGCCCTCATGAATGGGAGGTTTTGCAAGAGCCTGGTGTATTTTGGAGGAAAAAATGAAAACCGCTGCCTTTTTGCACCCCACCATCTTGCTCGCGCTGTTGACGGGCGTTACCTTCGCCGCGTTGCAGGCGCCCGCTGCGGATGCCCCCCGGGAGGCGTTAAGTGTCGAGGGGTTGCCATTGGGGGCGGAAGCCGAATTTTCCTACCGTTCGCCCCTGGCTCTTTCCGCCGGGTCGGCCGACACGCTTTTTGTGGCCAACCACACCGGTATGAGCGTGGAAGCGGTGCGGTTAAGCACCGGCGAAATCATCGGCCAATGGACCTTGGACGGCGCGCCGTCCGGGCTGACGTGGGACGCGGAAAGTCAACGCCTGTACGTCACCCGCGGCCTCGCGCACGGCGCGGTGGATGTCATTGATACGGCCCAAATGGAGTTGATCCACTCGTTCCCAACCGGCCACACGCCAACCGCGCCGGTGTTATCGCCGGACGGGAAAACCCTTTATGTCGCAAATCGCTTCGATAACGAGGTGGCGGCTTATGCCACGGACGACGGCACGGTACGCGCCCGGGTGGAGGTGGTAAGGGAACCGGTTGGTGCCGCCTTGACTCCGGACGGGGCGCGGCTCGTGGTGGCCCAGCATCTGCCCGCCCAACCCTCCAACAGCGCCCATGTGGCCGCCAAGGTCGATCTGATTGATACCGGGACTTTGGCCATCACCGCGTCGGCGGTGTTGCCCAGCGGTTCGACCGGCGTACGGGCAGTGGCGATTTCGCCGGATGGCCGTTATGCCTATGTAACCCACACCCTGGGCCGGTTCCAATTGCCCACTACCCAGCTCGAGCGGGGCTGGATGAACACCAGCGCGATCAGCATTATTGATATTGAAGAGCAGGCGTGGTTGACCTCGGTGCTGCTGGACGATGTGGATCGCGGCGCAGCCAATCCTTGGGGCGTGACCGTTACGGACGATGGTGCTCAATTGCTCGTGACCCATTCGGGTGCCCACGAAATCAGCGTGATCGACCGGCTCGGGCTACACGAAAAAATCGATCGTGTGGCCGACGGACAAATCGAATCCCACACGGTGCGCACTTTGGCGGATATTCCCAACGATCTCTCCTTCTTGGTCGACCTGCGCGAGCGGGTGGCCCTGCCGGGAAACGGGCCGCGCGGGATTGTCGCAATCGACAGCCAAGCCGTGGTCGCCGAGTATTTCACCGACAGCTTGGCCGTGGTCGACCTGGACCAGCTCCCCCGGCGCGCCTCCATCCGGCAAGTCGCCTTGGGAACGCCCCGTGAACCGGGCCTTGTGCGGCGTGGTGAAATAGCCTTTTACGACGCCTCCCTTTGTTTCCAGAATTGGCAAAGCTGTGCCAGTTGTCATCCAGATGCGCGGGCGGACGCTTTAAACTGGGATTTGTTAAACGACGGCATCGGTAACCCGAAGAACAATCGTACGATGCTGCACACCCATGATACCCCGCCCGTCATGATCACCGGCATCCGGCCCAAGGCCGAAGTCGCCGTACGCGCGGGGTTCCGGTTCATCCAGTTCATAAATGTTCAAGAAGAAGTGGCCGAATCGGTGGACGCGTATCTCAAAGCCCTGACGCCCGTGCCCAGCCCGTGGCTGGTCGATGGTCAGTTGAGCGAGGCCGCGCGACGTGGTTGGGAAATTTTCGAGCAGGCCGGTTGTGCGGAGTGCCATACCGGCGAGTATTATACCGACGGCAAGCTCCACGATGTGGGCACGGGTCCGGACGAGCTGGGTATCCGCAAGTTTGTAACGCCGCACTTAATTGAGGTGTGGCGCACGGCTCCTTATCTGTATGACGGGCGCGCCCCTACGATGCTGGAAGTGTTTACCGAGCACAATGAAGGGGATCGACACGGCCGAACCTCAAGCCTTTCTGAACAGGAACTGGCGGATCTGGTCGAATTCGTACTGTCCTTGTAGTTTTCGATCGGAGTTGTTCATGTCCAATAATTCAGCCTGCATCACACTTTCCAATGCCCCAGGATATACCCGTTGCACGTTGAACGGACCTACGTTCACCAAACACCTGTTCACATTTGAAGCCGATGCGCAGCAGCCGAACCTGTTTGCCCGTCTGCATGCCGCCGCACAGGAGATCGACGCCACGGTGTTGTCGCAAATGGTATTGAGCGGCGACGGGGCGGGCCCCAACGGCCTGGCTCGGGCCGCCGGAGTGGACTGGCCCTTGACCTGGCTGCGCGGCGACCACTGTACTCTGCAAGATCCGGTCGGCTGCCAGGCGGTGGCCGTGGCCGGTCTGCCGGTGCGCACGCTGACATTGGAAGGCCGCGTGGTGGGTCGGGTATACGAGGATGACGATGCGGTCTATTGCCAACTGGGCGGTATTCTGCCCGCGGACGTCGACGCTGACCGCCCGGATCAGGCCCGCTCGTTCTTTGAGAATATGGAGGTGGCGCTGGAATTGGCGGGGCTGGAATTTCATCATGTGGTGAGGACATGGTTGTATCTGACCCGTTTGTTGGAATGGTATGACCCGTTCAATGTGGTGCGGACCCAATTCTTTAAAGAGCGCGGCATTTTCGAGCGCATGGTTCCGGCCAGTACCGGTATCGGCGCTTCCAACCCGTCGGGCTCGGCGTTAATCGGCGACGCGATAGCGGTGAAACCAAAAACCGACCGCGTTCGCGTGATACCGGTTGCATCCCCGCTCCAATGTCCGGCGTTGGATTACCGCAGCTCCTTTAGCCGGGCGGCCGAGCTGATTTCCCCCGGATATCGCGAACTGTACGTATCTGGAACCGCATCCATTGATCCTAACGGCCAAACGGCACATGTCGGGGACCCGGCGGCGCAGATCGATCTGACCATGCGCGTGGTACAGGCCATTCTGGAATCACGCGGGATGCATTGGGCGGACGTGACCCAGGGAATCGCTTACTTCAAGGACATGGCCTACGTGGAACCATACCGGGCCTACTGTCGCGCTGCCAACTTGACGGATATGCCGGTGATTGCCCTGCACGCCGACGTCTGTCGTGATGATTTGTTATTTGAAATTGAAGTGGACGCCGTCAGCACTACGCCAGAACCTAACGAAAGGATGCAGAAAGAACCGTGAATACACCTAACAGGATCTTGCAAAACCTCCCATCCATGAGGGCAGGACGGAGCCTGCCCCTCCGGAAACTTGCAAAATACGCCTGTTTATTTCCAGGAGGGGCGACCTCCGTGTCGACCTTGGAGGTTTTGCAAGAGCCTCCTAAAAGAAAAAAAGATCTCGGCCAGCGTATAGGCCTTTTGGGGGCATTCTTCTTTTTGTTCGTCTGCGGTTGTCAGCTAGGCCCTCATGAAGAATTGGCCGATGATTTAGAGATGCTGGACCTGACGGCGGTGCGCCGGGCGGTGGTGGATATGATCGACACCTTCGGCGAGGACTACGCGCGTGGCCCGGAATATTTGGCGCAACTGGACGCGATGCCCCCCCTCCACTCGTTGATTCAGGCCGTTAAGCGAGGTGATGAGATGGCCATGGAGCGTGGTCATGCCTTGCTGGCTTTGGCACGCGAAGCCCTGCTCGCCAACCCGTTGCTGGATTTTGACCGCTTGCTGTTACGTGCCGCACACCGTGAGTCGGGCGAAGGATTTCATGCGAATTTCAGCACCCCAGTGAGAATACGGCCCGACAACTGGGACACCTCCGTGTTCATACTGTCCAACCTGCGTGGCGATCCTGAGTTGGAACCCCTTTTCCGTCCTGCCAAGGGGCGGCTGGTACGTGACTTGGACCTTGAATTCGATGGGGACCGGTTTCTTTTCAGTACGACGGACAGTAACAATCGGTGGGCGGTCTATGAAATGACGCTCGCCGATCAACGTGTGCAGCAAGTGAGTCCCTCAGACTTTCCGGATGTAGATTGGTTTCAAGGGATCTACCTTCCTGACGGCCGCATTCTCCTCTCGTCCACCGCCAGCTATGGCACCTTGGACTGTGTTGGCGGCAGTCAGCCGATGAGCGATTTCTATTTGTTGGACCGCGCCAGCGGCCATATCCGTCAGTTGACTTTTGATCAAATTAACCCAAACTATCCTGCGGTCATGAACGACGGGCGGATCCTGTATCAACGATGGGAGTACAGTGATTTGCCACACTATTTTTCGCGCATCCTGTTCACAATGAATCCGGACGGGACCACGCAAGCCCCCTACTACGGGTCGGGCTCCTATTTCCCGACCGCCTTCACACACGCGCGGCCGGTACCGGACCACCCGCGTTTGGTAGTGGGCATCGTCGGAGGCCATCACGGTGTGGGGGAAATGGGGCGTCTGGCCCTGATCGATCCCGGGCTTGCGCGCCATTACCCGTTTATCTATGAGCACGATAGCAAAGAATGGTCCATCCCTGTGCGCGGGGTGCGTAGAGACAGTGTTATCAAGACCGAAACGCTTCCCGCTGCCAAGACGGGTTTTGTGCAGGAAATACCAGGTTTCGGCAAGGACGTAGTCGGGCACGTGGCCGACTATCAGGTTCAATATGTTGATATCTGGCCCCGGTTCACCCATCCTTTCCCTTTGAGTGAAAAATACTTCATTTCCGCCATGCGCCGTTCCGGGGACACCAATTGGGGCATTTATCTGGTGGACGTGTTTGACAACATGACGCTGATTAAGGAATTACCCGACACCCACTTGCTGGAGCCCATCCCGCTACAGGCGCGCCCGCGCCCCCCGGTGATTCCCGACCGTGTGAATCTTGAACAGGATCACGCGTCGGTGCTGGTTCAGGATGTTTATGCCGGTCCGGGCCTGGAAGGCGTGCCACGCGGGACCGTTGACCGTTTACGCATTTTTGCATACCACTTTGCTTTCAATGAGACCGGCAACCATCATGCACTTGGCCCGGAGGGGCCATGGGATGTGCGCCGGATGCTGGGCACGGTGCCGGTGGAAAAGGATGGCTCGGCTCATTTTAATATCCCTGCCAATACCCCCATCTCGATTCAGCCGCTCGATGCGGACGGTCGGGCTTTACAGTTGATGCGTAGCTGGCTGGTCGGCATGCCGGGCGAACGGGTTTCCTGCGTTGGTTGTCATGAATCGATGAGCACCGCGCCGCCCGCCCGCCTGCCGCGCGCGGCGCTGGGCGCACCCCGTGACATTGAGGAATGGTACGGTCCCGCCCGCCCGTATTCGTTCGTGACCGAAGTCCAGCCTGTGCTGGACCGCTACTGCATCGGCTGTCACGATGGCACGCAAACCCATGGTGGCAAGGAGCTGTTCTCTCTGAAAGAACCGAATCCGCAAATCGATGAATACACCTACCGGGATTCAACCAGCTACCGCAACCTGCATCCCTACGTCCGGCGACCCGGTCCCGAAAGTGATTTGCGGATGTTTGTACCACTGGAGTACCACGCTAATACCAGCCCGCTCATTCAAATGCTGGAGAAAGGTCATCACGGAGTGGAGCTTAGTGCAGAGGCGTGGGAGCGACTCTTCACCTGGATTGACCTTAACGCGCCGCACGGCGGGCGCTGGAACCCGGAACCCTGGCGCGGACAAGACCAAGTCGCCCGACGGTTGGAACTGGCGGGCTTGTTCGGCGCTCCGACGGTGAATCCGGAAGCGGAAGCATCGGCACAATTGATCCGTTACAAGAATTCGGAAAGGCCGGAACCTCTCCGCCTTGACCCGGTACCGCCGCCGGAACCGGACGGATTAGAGACACCCGGTTTCCCGTTTGATGCCGAAACGGCCGTACAGCTCCAAGCGGGCGCAGGTGCCACCGAACGCACAATCGAATTAGCCCCCGGTGTGGAGTTGGTGCTGAAGCGGATCACGGCCGGCCAATTTATTATGGGCGCGCTGGACGGGTTTCCCGATGAATATCCGCGCGCCGTGGTTGAAATCGAGCAACCTTTCTGGATGGGGACCATGGAAATATCCAATCACCAGTATCGCGTGTTTGATCCCGAACACGACACCGGTTACCACGCTGCCCGTGGCAAGGACCAGCATGTGCCCGGCTATATCGGGAATCACCGGAACCAACCCGTGGCCCGGGTAAGCTGGCAACAAGCCATGGCGTTCTGCGACTGGCTGTCGGAACGGACCGGCTTGAACGTCACGCTACCCACCGAAGCACAGTGGGAGTGGGCCGCACGGGCCGGTACCCAGGAAAGGTTCTTTTTTGGCGACGAGAACGTCGATTATTCGCGACACGCCAACCTCGCGGGTAGAGATGCGCACATCTTTTTGCGTGACCGCCGATTCAGCGACGGAGCACGCGTCGCGAATTATGTTGGCCAGTACGCGCCCAACGCGTGGGGC
This sequence comes from PVC group bacterium, assembly GCA_003562335.1. Lineage (GTDB taxonomy): Bacteria > Verrucomicrobiota > Kiritimatiellia > SLAD01 > SLAD01 > SLLF01. The sequence continues at coordinate 3,959 of PWVE01000049.1, read as the reverse complement.
TTGCATGACATGATTGGTAACGTCAGCGAATGGACCCGCTCGCTGTACCGGCCTTATCCTTATCAGGCGGAGGATGGACGGAACGAACGCCATGCGGCGGGCAAACGGGTTGCGCGCGGAGGCTCATGGCACGAGCGACCGCGCGACGTCGGAGCCGCCGTGCGCGTTGCCTATCCACCCTACCAGCGCGTGTTTAATGTGGGATTCCGGATTATTGTCGAGGATTAAGTCTTGTGGCATTTCGCGTTCAATTCTTTCGTCTCATAAAGACTCTTGTTGATTTCGCGGCATCCCTGAAGACCGGCGTCTGGATACTGGCCGCCTTTATGGTGGTGGTTTTCTTCGGGACTCTTTATCAGGTGGACCACGGGTTGCACGCCGCGCAGGATCTCTTTTATTACGCGTGGTTCACACCGCCGATCAGTCAATGGCCGGCCCCGGATGCCGTCTCGGTTTGGGCACGGATAGCGGCGTGGTTCCCGGTGCCGTTGCCGGGCGGGTGGCTGGTCATGTGGGCGTTGTTTATCAATCTGTCGCTGAGCATGATGCGCCGTGCGCGTTATGCCTGGCGCAAGGCCGGGATTATTCTGGCCCATGCCGGTGTGCTCCTGATGCTGGCCGGCGGCTGGATCGCGCATCTCACCGCGCAAGAAGGTTTTCTTTCGTTGGCTGAAGGGGACCGCTCTTCATTCGCGCTCGCCTACGAAGACTGGGAGCTGGCCATTTGGGACGACACCACACTGCCGGAAGAGGCCCCTTACACCTTTTCCGCCAACGCGCTGACCGCAGGCAAAGAGCTGGCCTTGGAGGAGTTAGGGTTGGTCTTCACCGTAGAGGCCTATTATCCGAACGCACGGCCGCATCAGGAATCGCCCGCGCCCGGCGAAGAGCCGGTATTGAATGTAACCGGCATCACACGGCTCGAACCCGATCTGCGGCGTGGCGATCCGGGTCGTTACGAGCCGGGCCTTCAAGCCAGGGCGCAGGTGGCTGGACATGATCCGCAGCGTGTGATCTTCCACGCTTCCGATCCGATGCCGTTGGTGTTGTCCCTGCCGGACGCGCAATGGTATCTGCACTTGCGCAGACGCCCCATGCCCTTGCCGGTAACGGTTCAGCTGCTGGCCTTTCGCAAAGTCTTCGAGCCGCACACCACGACGCCGCGCTCCTTTTCCAGCCGGGTCCTCGTGGATACGGATGGCGTCCAACGGGAATTGGTGATCGAAATGAACCGCCCGTTCCGTTACGGCGGCTTTACGTTCTTCCAGTCGTCCTACGGCGAAACCGAAGATGGGCGCGATATCTCCATCTTCGCCATCAGCCATAACCGGGTCATGTGGGCACCGTACATCGCCACCGGAATGACAGGTCTGGGCATGCTGATCCAATTCCTTATCCAGTGGATCAAGCCCCGACGTAAAAAGGGGGGGACGGTCTCGTGAAGCACCGCTTGCTAGTCGTCTGGCCTTTGCTGGCCTTTCTATTGGGGGCCGGGCGTGCCGTGGCGTATGTCCAACCCGCCGAAGGGGAACCCGCCGCTGCGGAGGCCATCGATCTGGACGCCTTTCGCCGTATCCCCATTCTTGTGGACGGTCGCAAAATGCCGATGGATTCCTTTGCGCGTAACCGCTTGCTCCAGTTCAGCGGCCGCCGCCAACTGGACCGCGAGTCGGCGGTCGCCTGGCTCGCCCGCACTTTCTTTGCGCCCGAAACCATGGAGGACGTCCCCCTTTTCCTGATTGAGGATCCCGAAGCCGCGCAGGCGATCGGCCTCGACCCCCCCCGCCGCGAGCGGCACACGGTCGGCGCCATTGAAGCCGTCTTGCCGCGACTGGAAGAAATCGTGCACGCGGCTGCCGCACTGGATCCCGATGACCGGTCGCGCGTGGATAACGAACTGCTGCGTGTGTATCTGAACATCACGGAGTTTACAGAATTGACCCATGCCTTTGTCTTTGCGCGGCCAGTCGATGAATTCATGGTGGAAAGCCCGGAACTCCGGAACCGTTTGGGACTCGACCCCGAAGCGACGTCCTTTAGCTATCTCGATATCTACCGCGCCGGGGCTGGTTTGCGACCAATGGTCCAGCGAATTTCGACCACGCCCCAATCCGAATGGACCCCACTGGAAGAGGAAGCCTTTGCACTAACGTTGACCCTCTATAACTGGTCGCAATTCTACGAAGACCTGGTTTTCAGGATCATCCCGAAACGAGCGGGCGACGACGAGCACTGGGTATCCCCTTGGGAGGTGTTGAGCGGGCAAGTGAGCGACCCGGAATTGCTGGAAGCGCTGAATGTGCTGCAAACCCTGTTCCGAGCCTATCAGCAGGGCGATCAAGCCGCATTCGACCAAGCGGCCCAAGTCTTCCGGCAGGTTATTCATGACCGGTTGCCCGGCGACCGCGATCTGAAATGGATCGATCTTGAAGTGCGCAAGAACGACCTAAACCCGTTTGTGCGCGCCCGTGTTTTTTACGTGCTTGCCTTTCTCTTCGCGTTGGGCGCGCTGTTCACCCGATCGGAGACCGAACCAGCGAGCCGGGTCTCGACGGTCCTCCGCTGGATTGCCTGCGGTTTGTGCACGTTGGCGTTGGTACCGCATACGGCGGGCTTGATCATGCGCGTACTCATCATGGGACGGCCCCCGGTCACAAACCTGTACGGGACCTTTGTCTTCGTGGCGTGGGCTTCCGCATTGCTCGGACTGATTGCCGAGCGCATACAGCGGAATGTGATGGGCGTGCTGGCCGGTGCCTTCGCCGGCGTCGCGCTGCTGCTGATATCCGGTTATTTCGCGGCGGACGGCGACACGATGGGGAAGGTGGTGGCGGTATTAAGTTCCAACTTCTGGCTCACCACGCATGTCATGGTCATTACCTTGGGCTATGCGGGTTGTGTGCTGGCGGGTTTGATCGGGCACGCCTATCTGATCGGGGCCTGCATCACTCCCCGACGATCATCGCTGCTGGACGCCCTGCAGCGGGCCTTGTACGGGGTGTTGGGTTTCGGGTGGATCTTCACCTGGTTCGGCACCATGCTGGGCGGTGTGTGGGCCGACCAGTCGTGGGGCCGGTTCTGGGGTTGGGATCCCAAGGAGAACGGGGCGTTGCTGATCATTCTATGGGTCGCCATTTTGTTTCATGCGCGCTTCGCTCGCATGATCGGCCCGGTCGGCATGGCGGCCGGCAGCGCGCTCGGCATCATCTTCGTTATGCTCGCATGGTTGGGCGTAAATTTGCTGGGGGTCGGTCTGCACGCCTACGGATTCACCACCGGCCTCGCCTTCGCGCTGAACGTGTACATTATCATTCAACTACTGATCGTGGCCGCTTTAACCCCTCTCGCCCGCCGCCGGTTGGCCCGCATGTAACCCCCACATTTTTTTATAGAATAATCAATATCCTGTCACGACCGGCGGCTTGCTTGTTTCGGGCACAGGGGCACCCTTATCGTATTGCCGTCGCCCCTCCCGAATCGCTTGCCGGTTGAGATTCTCGATACGAGCCCGCTCTTGGTGCCGCTCCTCACGGGCCCCGCACGCCGGGCTCGGAACAAATCCCGGCATGTCGGCACGCGGGCGCTCCTGAAGCCGGTTCTCAATCGTCTGCAGTATTCCGACAGCCTCTTGAAAGGCATCCTCATTATTCCTGATTGATGCCAAAGCCGAACTCAAGGCGGGACGTTCCAGACTGAAACGGGCCGCACGCATAAAGTCACTTCCATGCGACATACCGCGTCCTGCTTCGATTTCAGTAATTTTCGCTAACCTTTGAAATTCTTGGGATGATGCCGGTGTGCGCTGTAAGAAGTTGATGGAGTATGTGCTTCGGGGGAGCGTGTGTGGAGGCTGTTGTTGAGTATGAAGGGACTTTGTCATGTCGAGCGTAGCGAAGCGAGTCGACATCTCCGTCTTCGCCGGTCACCGACAGTTCTTTAGGCACTTGCCGAGACGTCTT
>PWVE01000124.1 GCA_003562335.1 PVC group bacterium | reverse complement strand
GGTTTCAGTGTTCGGGTTTCAGGTTTCAGGAATGCGCAACATACTGCGGACTAGCAACATCCATACTGACACCCGAAACCTGAAACCTGTATACTCCACTTGTGAAACGGGGTTTTGCAAGAGCCTCTTTTTCATAAAACTTTTCCTGAGTTCCACACTGGGACACCCGACCCAAACGCACCCGATGACAGCTTAGGTTTTTTCCTGAGTTCCGAGCTTGCTCAAAATTAAGCTGTGAGTCATTTGCCCCCTTAACCGGCCACCCTTACCCGAACACACTTAACCGGCCTCTTACTCGGCTAAACGACTGCCCGAAGACGAGCGGGACACCTGATCGCGCAATCGCCACCTTGAAAAACAACAACTTACAAAAGAATTTAGAGGCAACGTGGAAGTCAGGTCTGCGGGTGATGAAACGTCGTAACGCGTGTCGCGGTTATCATTCTCGCCGATCTGGATTTTTGCGTTGGATTGATAAATCAACTGGGCTCCTTCGTCCCGCAGGGTTTGTAGCTCCCGATTGACGAAGGTGTTGTGTTCGACCCGCACATCCACTGCGTCTTGGAGATGCAGCGCGTGGCCGGGATAATCTTCGATGTGGTTGTGGCGAATCCAGATGTTCCGGTGCAGGGCTTGCGGACTGTCCCCGCTGAATATTTCGGTCCAGATGGCTGGCGCGGATCCCATGCGCTTGTACACGATTCCGCCGCGGGCGAAGTGGTTGTGCTGGATGAGGATGTCGTGACCGTGCAGCCCCTCGAGGGGCGCGTTGAAGATCTCCACGCCGCCACCGCCCAGTTCCTCCAGACGATTATGTTCGATCAAGCCCGGCCCGCTCTTGGCGAGGATGCCAGTGCGACGCCCGCGTAAAAAAGTGTTATGCCGGAAGGCAAAGTTGCCGCAGGCCCGGTCCAGATTGTAAATCTGGACCACTTCCAGCGGTGGAAACCCGTCAAGGCCGGGATGCACGGTAAGTTCCGGCAGCGGGCGATCCACCTGCACGGTCAGATCCCGCCCGGTCACCTCCGACCGCACCACACGGGCTTCCTCCAGCAACGTGCCGGAGGGGCGATCAAAGAAGGCCAGGGTGTCCCCGACCTGCACATCCAAGTCGTGCGCGGTTAGCCCGCGCGTGCCCGCTTGCTGTGGCGAGATCACCACCACGTCCGGTTCCGGTTGGGCCACGGGACTGAGGACCAGCGCGCTGATGTGGTTACAGTCATCGCCGGTGTTCTCGAAGTGGCAATCCTCAACCCACGGTCCGATGCGCGCGTTATGGAGGTTCGTGCCGCCGTTCTGGACGGCCAGCAGCCGGTCCTCGCGTCGCAGCATATTCAACCGGATCAGTTTCAGCTCCTCGGCGAAAGCGGTAACGACCCCGATGCCGGGCAGATAATAGGTGGTGATATCAGCAAACGTAATGTCGTCCGAGGTATACAGCTCGATGCCTTGGGGCACGTAGCGTGGCGCGCAGATATACACCATGCCGGGTTGCACCTGTTGCACCTCCTCCGGGCGAACGGCCTGTAGGCGGTAGCGGTCGTTCCCCAGAGGCTCCCACGCCTCCCGCATATATACCAGCAAGGGCACATTTTCAGCCATGCGCGGGAATTCGGGCTCGTAAAACAAACCCCGTTTTTCCTCCATGAAGCGGGGCACGGATTCCGGCGGCGCGCAGCCGGGCCACAGGGTCAGTTCCAGCGTGCCGTCCGGGGCCACGGAATCCACGCGCGCGGCCGTGTGGATCGGAACCTCATAATCCACGTCAAAGTTGCGGAAGGTGATGTGGCGCGATCCCCGTACATCCGCCAGCCGGGCTACGTCGTGGATCACAAAGGTCGCCCCGCTGCCGTCCAGGATGACCTGTGCCAGATCGTGTACTTCAAATACCGTGCCGTCGGTGCCGGGATGCAAATGGTATTCGCCGGGTTCAAACTGAATGAGCGTGGATTCGTGATGGGCCGCCTGCGCCAAGGCCGCCCGGATATCCTCCATGCCGCTGCCGGCCGGAATTTGAAGCTCCACGGACGGCGCTTGAACGGTGAACGCGCCCCGCTGGACCCCGCCCTGCTCGCAGGTGACTCGCCAATAGTAGGTTCCCGGATCGAGGGGGATGGCGGGCACGTAACGGGCAATATGGGTAATGACGTCCCGGTCCACTACGGTGCTGAATGCAGGGTCTTGCGCGATCTCCACGTCGTACGCCATGAAATCGCCGCGCGCTTCCCATGCCAGATTCGGGTGCGGACTTATGGTGACAAAATCCGGTTCGGGTGGCGTACGGACCGACTGACAAGCGGAAAACCCCAGCATCACGGTGGATAATCCCGGTGCGATGATTCCAAGATATGTTTTTCTAAAAGCGGTCATGATCTTTCTCCTCATAGTTTCTAACGTCCATTTCGGTGTACGACTACGGCGACGACTACGGTGGACGGGTTCAAGCATCTCTTTTCGTAATCCGTAGTCGTCGCCGTAGTCGTCAACCGTTCTTCACCTTTTTGGCCCTCTCCATCGTCTCGTTACTGGCGCACCACGCATGGAGCATCGAGATGACCCTGGCCTGAATGGCTTTACCGTCTGCAACACGGGATGCCGGGATATCCTTCCTGGCAACCGCTAGATCGAGCAGTAGTAGCGTCTGACACGCATGGTCTTGTGCCGTCTTCATGAACCGGTTCTG
>PWVE01000099.1 GCA_003562335.1 PVC group bacterium | reverse complement strand
TCAGGGTGCGTTTCCCGTTGTGAAAAGCCCTGTAGCGTCGACACATCTCCTCAGCGTCCGGTTCCTCGACCGGCGCGTGAGCCAAGAGGTGAAAATGATTGGAGAGAACCTGGTACGAGACTACCCGGATGCTGTAGAGCCTGCTGACCCGTTTAAGGATACGTATGAACTGATCCTTCTCCACGTCGCCAAAAGGACGGTCGTGTTTCGTGCCGGCCACGCGGTTGTAGCAATGGTACCAGCATGATTCCTTATCAAGCTTAATTCGAGCCTGTCGCATGACCTCGTTTCTCCCTGCGGGCACCACGCCCGCTACTGCTTTAAAGAAACGAAGGTCCTATATTTCCGAAGAAATTTTTACGAATCCGCACAAAATTAACGCAACCCATTGTTTATAAGGGCATAGTGAACAATAAAATAATTATGCTGGCAGCGGAAACGACACCATTTCTGTGTCCCCTTATACCCGGCGACTAACCTTTACCCAGGCGCGACAGTCTCCCGCTCGACTCCGGCTCAGTGCCGGGTTAACCCAAACGTTGGAACTCCCGACACCCCAGATGTTTCGACCTGGTCTCTTCGCTGTTGACCCGCAACGCGTCGTTAGCTACCGTCGATCCATGGTTCAGCCACGTTCATTACGCTTGGCCACGCTATTCAGAGGTGCGCCCAAATTCATGGAGCAACAGGTTGTTGGCTTTGATTTAGGTTCCGAGTCTGTTCGGCACAAGGCCATTGACGAGGCCTTGCGCACCGGACTTCCGGCCAGCACCGAACCCGTCCGCCTGCAAGAGGCAGGCCGTCCAAAAGGGTTGCTGCTCTTGCGGCCCGTCTTTACTGACGCCGCTCGGAGTAAACCGCTCGGACTGGCCTTTGCCGTGCTGCGGCTGGAGGCTGCGCTGAACTTGGTGGTCCCGGACGATTTACTGGAAATCAGAATGCTTCTGCTCCGCAGTGATGCCCCCCGGAACCCCTTGCATCATCATGGGCGGCGGGCGTCGAGCCAAGTGAGCGGTTGTCCTTTGAAAGGCCGATCCTCGCCTTCGGGAAGACCTTCCTCCTGGCATCCCATCCCGGACCGGCTTTTCTGCAAACACAACCGGCGCGCGGGGGCGCGTTGGCGCTGCTGCTCGGCTTCTTGCTCCCCGCTTCGGCGGCCTCCATTGTTTTTGCGGTGATGCGCCGTCGCGACGTGCTCGAAGCCCTAGTACAGGAGCGGACCCAATCTTTGCGCGAAAGTGAGCACAAGTATAGGATTATCGCGGATCATACGGCAGACAGTATATGGGTCATGACACCTGATCTTCGTTTTGTCTGCCAGTCACCCTCGACGGAGCACCTTTTTGGCTATACCGCCAATGTGATCGCCCACCACGGTGTGCTAGACGCAGATATATACTTCATCCAGAAACCTTTTTCCAGAAATGAGTTGGCGAGTAAGATCTATAAGGCACTAAACGAAGCATAATCTAACAACCGGTGCCGCGGTAGATGAAGCCGATGCGTTCCACTGCGGCCCGGTCCAGAATGTTGCGGCCATCAAAAATAAAGGCGGGTTTCAGCATGGTCGCGTACAGACTTTCCCAATCGGCGGTCTTGAACTCGTCCCAATCCGTCATGATGGCCACCGCGTGCGCATCGGCGCAGGCGGCCTCCAACGACACCGCCGCCGTGAGCCGTTCGGCATTGACCTTGTCCGGCCGGGACTTGAGCGCGTTCATATCCGCCCACATCTGCTCACCACCGACCTGCGGGTCGTACACACAAATCCGCGCGCGTTCGTGAATCAGATAGTCCGCAATATAAATGGCGGACGATTCCCGTGAATCGTTGGTATCTTTCTTGAAGGCCCAGCCGAGAAAAGCGATTTTCTTGTCCGCCACGTTGTTAAACAAGTCGGCCACCACCTTGTACGCAAACCGTTCCCGTTGGTGATTGTTCAGCCGGATGACCTGCTCCCAGTAATCCGCCACCGCCGTTAATCCGTAACTGCGCGCGATGTACACCAGATTCAGAATGTCCTTCTGGAAACACGATCCCCCGAAGCCTGCCGAGGCCTGAAGGAATTTGGAGCCCAGCCGACTATCCATACCAATCGCCCGCGCCACTTCGCGCACATCGGCATTCGTCTTTTCGCATAATTCCGCGATGGCATTGATCGATGACACCCGTTGGGCCAAGAAGGCGTTGGCGGTGAGCTTGGAAAGCTCGGACGACCACACCTTGGTGGTCAATATCCGTTCCCGCGGCACCCAGTGCGCGTAGATATCGACTAACGCTTGCACCGCCTCCGCGTCCTGCCCGTCAACGTCGCCCCCTATCAGAATGCGATCCGCATTCAATAAATCGTCGACCGCCGTGCCTTCCGCCAGAAATTCGGGGTTGGACAGCACATGGAAGTTCACCCGGTTGCCGGTATTTTCAAGGATGCTCTTAATGGTCGCCGCCGTGCGTACCGGCACGGTGGATTTTTCCACGATAATCTTGTCTGTATCCGCCACCGCCGCGATTGTGCGCGCGCAAGACTCAATGAATTTAAGGTCAGCGGCCTTACCTTTGCCGATGCCGTAGGTTTTGGTGGGCGTGTTGACCGAAATGAAGATCATTTCCGCCGCCGCAATGGCCCCTTCCACGTCGGTTGAAAAGAATAGGTTACGGTTGCGCGCGGTCCGCACCAAGTCCGCTAG
>PWVE01000203.1 GCA_003562335.1 PVC group bacterium | reverse complement strand
CTCACACTGGAACGGCAGCGGATGTTCTTTGAGGCGATCCGATCCGGCAAGCCGTTGGCGTCGAAGTGGCAGCAACAACAAGGACCGCCCTTGCGACATCCGGCTGATCCGCGCCATGAATATCGCGACGAGGAAGAGGCCCGGCTTGATGCTCATGGTTTGGCGTTGGCTGCGCCGGTCTGTATCGAAGAGGAACCCACCACCTATCTTAACCAACCGGCTGCGCCGGGAGGGCTTTGGCAAGCGGCGGAAAGCCGACCATTGTACGGGGTCCCGGTGGCCTTGTACCGTACCGTCGATGGTACCGTCACCGTAGCGGTATTTGCCGCCGATACCGGGCGCGTACGGATCCGGCTGGTCACACGCGCAGGACTGCCGTGTGACACCTTCGACGGGGGAACCGTCGGGGCAGCGGGCCAATCGGTAACGGACCGTATTGAAAACGGCGTAGTGGTGGCCCCCGCCACCATCACACATGACCTCACCACCCTACAGGACGCCCACGGACGTACCTGGCGGTTGAAGAAGGGATAAGGAAGTGGCGAGTGGCAAGTGGCTGGGAAAAGAGGGGAACCACGAAATGCACGAAGTGGCACGAAAGGCTGTTCATCGATATGGATTTTTCGTGTTTTTAAATCAGGACGAGGATATTCGTCATGGCGGAGTTAATTTATAAGCAGGAAAGCTATGCGATCATGGGGGCATGCTTTGCGGTCTACAGGGAAAAAGGTCACGGTTTTGCGGAACCCGTCTATCAGGAATGCTTGGAGTTAGAACTGGGGTTACAGAAAATTCCTTTTGAAGCTCAAAAGCAGTTGGCACTTGAGTACAAGGGGACTAGGCTTAAGCAGCACTATACCCCTGACCTCGTTTGTTATAACAAAATCATTGTGGAATTGAAGGCGGTCAAAACCTTGGCAAATGAACATCGGGCCCAAGTATTGAATTATTTGAAAGCGACCGGTCTCAAGCTGGGTCTGCTGGTGAACTTTGGCCACCACCCGGGACTTCAATACGAACGCATAGTTTTATAATCGGTAGAAGGCTTTACACGTGCGGCAAACTGTGTCTCGCTGTAGACTTTTTTTCGTGTTGCTTAGTGCCTTTAGTGGATACGCTCTGAATTCAAACTCATTTTTTCTAGCGGGTGTGGCGGTGTGGGACCAGAAATTTTAGGGGTGAGAGGACCGGATATGATAAAGATACATGATAGAGATATAGCTGTTGGCTACTTACGCGGCATTGGGGCGGTGGTGTTGGGGGCGATTCTGGTGTCGTGCCTGAGTGCGCCGCCGATTTTTAACGGATTAACCCGGTTGGCCGATTTCTTCCCGCAATCGCGGCACTTAACCGATCTCGAATTCGGTCGGGTGGTAACGCGCGCGTTCCTGGTTTGTCTCGTGCTCTTTTCGTGGATGGCCGTGCGGCGCATGCACAGCTGGAACTGGAGCGCATTGGGTGTCCCTCGTCACCCCCAATGGCGTCAGGCACTGGGCCGCGGCCTGTGCTGGGGCCTCGTGACGGTGGCGCTGGTGATGGCCGTGGCCTTAATCGGCGGGGGGTTGGTTTGGAATCCGCCCGCTTGGACCCGGTGGGCCCCGCGCATAATCACCTACGGTATCGGAGCGGTGTTGATCGGGTTCATTGAGGAAATATTTTTTCGCGGAGCCCTGTTCGGCATGGGGCGCCGTCTATGGCCATGGTTCGTGGTCGCCGTGGTGACCAGCGCGTTCTTTTCATGGGTGCACTTCATCAGCCCGCGTTTTCCTGAAGCGGTGGAAACCGCCCGCTGGTTCGATGGATTCCGTATTTTGCCTCACCTGCTCGATACCTCGCGGGCCACCGACTATTACTGGCCGTTTGCGTTTAATCTGTTCCTGATCGGAATGGTGTTGTGCACGTGGTACCAACGCGAAGGGCATCTATGGACGGTGATTGGGGTTCATGCCGGTTGGGTTTGGATGCTGCGGACCGCCCGCCTGTTCCTTGACCGCGACCCCGAAACCATGACGTGGTGGTGGGGGACCACCTCCCACATCGGTCGCTCCGGATTGACCACCATAATGCTGCTCCTCATGTGGGCGTGGATTTTTTGGCAACGACCCAGCGAACCAACAGCACCTTAGAACCTTACGGAATGAGATGATAAAAACAACGTGCATAACTGTAGCCGGGCATGCTGGGCCCGGCAGCCACCACCGACGTGGGCGGCTACAGTTTCGGTTGCGGATGAAACCTGCGTCAGGTGATGCTGCTTAAGGAGCGTATGCAAGCTTTAGCATGGTGGGATAAGGTCCGCAGCGATCCACGGGCCAAACAGGCGGCCACACGCTGGCGCGCGTGGAGCGGTGCCGCCTTGGATGTGGTGTATCCGCGGGCCTGTGCCCAGTGCGGGGCCGCCCCCGACGCGCTACCGTTTTTGTGTTGGGAATGCCTGTCCGATCTGCACTACGTACAACCGCCTTTCTGTTCCCGTTGCGGGGACCCGGTGCCGGGCCATATCGACCACGAATATTGCTGCACCTACTGTACCCGCCAGCCGCCCGCCTTCGACCTGGCCCGGTCGGCGGTCCGGTACGAGGGCACAGCGGGCATCGCTATCCGGGACGTGAAATACCACGGGGCCACCTGGCGCATTCCGGACCTGGTCCATCTACTCGACGGCTGTTTGCAGACACATTATGCCTTGTTGACTT
>PWVE01000089.1 GCA_003562335.1 PVC group bacterium | reverse complement strand
TGCGGTTTATCACGGTGTCCAGGGCGGCCGGGTGTTCGCCAGCGCTCTCATCGTAAAGAATCCCCGCGTCACGCGCGTTGTGGTCGAAAAATTCGCGTTTTTGCCTTCCTCCAATCAAAAACATTGGGGTTTTCGAATCCAATCTGGGGGATCAAAAATTACCACCCTCTTTTCAGCCTCTACTCACGCACCTTTCCAACAGCGCAATCGGCTCAGCTGACCTCGATTTTGATTGGACCCCGCCACATATCGGAGTACGATGTCCGCAATAGCCCCCCCGTTTGGAACATGTATTCATGGTGACCACGTATACCTACGCCTTACCCGACACGCTCGCCGCTGATATTGAGGCGTTCGCGGACGAGACCCGCCGTTTCCTGGCCGGGGAACTGGCGGCCGACGTCTACAAGGCCAAGCGTGTCCCGCGGGGCATCTATGAACAACGGGCCAACGGCACGTACATGATGCGCGTGCGGTTGCCCGGTGGCGTGCTGCCCGCCCACCAGGCCGTAGCTTTGGCGGATATTGCGCAGCGGTATAGTCGTGCCCCCCTGCATATCACCACCCGGCAGGATATCCAGTTGCATGATTTGGAAATCGCCAATACGCCCACCGTCATGCGCGAGCTGATGGAAGCCGGGCTCACCAGCAAGGGCGGCGGGGGCAATACCGTACGGAACGTGGCCACGTGCCCCCATGCCGGGGTTTGTCCGTTTGAAATCTTCGACGTAACCCCGCAGGCCCTGGCCGTGACGGAGCACCTGATCGCGTTACCCGGCAGCTATAACCTGCCCCGTAAATTCAAAATTGCCTTTAGCGGGTGCGGTGTAGATTGCGGATTGGCGGAAGTGAACGACGTGGGCTTCCTGGCAAAAATAAAAGATGGCCAGCCCGGTTTTGTCCTGTATGCCGGCGGGGGGATGGGCGCGGAATCGCGCGTCGCGGACCGGCTTTCCGACTGGATTCCCGCCGAGGAAGCCACTTACGCGGCGGAGGCCTTGCGCCGTGTGTTTGCGCGGGAGGGCGACAGCCGCAACCGCAAGCGGGCGCGGCTGCGCTTTGCCGTGGAACGGATCGGCCCGGCGGCCTTTCGTGAAATGTATGAACAAGAACGGGCGCTGGTAATGGCCGAATCGGTACCCCCGGCGCCCCGTCCCGTCACCGTCCGCTCGCAAACGCCAGCGCCGCAGCCTCCCACCTTGGCGCTGGAGATCAAGCACGGCCTGCGCGTTCTAGCCCAGCAACAGTCCGGCTATGTTACCGTCCCTCTCTATCCCCCCTTGGGCCTGCTGGACCATGAAGAACTGACCTCCTTGGCGCACCTAGCCGAGCGCTTCGCCGCCCGCCAGGAACTACGCACCATGGCGGACCAGCATCTGGAATTGCGGTTCGTGCAGGAAACGGACCTACCCGCCTTGAACGACGCCCTGCGCGCACCCACGCGCGATTGGGTCACACCCCGCCCCATGGATACCTATTTAGCCTGCGCAGGCACGGCCACTTGTCGACTCGGCCTTTGCCTTTCCCGCGAAGCCGCAACCGCCTGTGACGCGGCGCTCAACACCCCGGACGGCGTGGATTGGGAAGTGCTCAAGCATCTTGATGTACGGATCAGCGGCTGCCCGAACGCGTGTGGCCAGCATCCGGTCGGCACCATCGGCTTCTACGGTGTCGCTGACCGGGTGGCCGGTCGCTTGGTCCCGTCGTACGAAGTATTGCTGGGTGCGCGGCGCGGTGAAGGTCGCACGCGCCTCGGCGAATCCGTCGGGTTGGTCCCCGCGCAGGCGCTGCCCGCTCTGATGCGCTCGTTCGTCGCTGATTTTACGCAAAACCGTACCCCTGGCGAGCCGTTTGCGGATTATTATGACCGCTGCGGACGGGCGCATTTCGCCGGCTTAGTGGCACCCTATACCCAGGTGCCATCGTACGATGATCAACCCACGTACTACCGGGATTTGGGCCAACCGCACGACTTTAATCTGGCGGGCCGGGGGCCCGGCGAGTGCGGCGCGGGTGTTTTCGAACTGGTCGCCGACGATATTGCGGTAGCGAAGCGCGCGCTCGAGGAAGCCGCCGACAATGTGGACCGTTTGTATGATGCCATTCTGGCCGGCGGTCGCGGAAACGATGGACCTGCGCGGCGTGGGTTGCCCCACCAACTTCATTCGGGCCCGTCTACACATGCAAACCCTGCCGCCCGGTTCGACGCTGTCGCTCCTACTCGATGCAGGCGCCCCGGCCACCAAGGTACCGGTCAGCATGGAGCGGGAAGGCTATGCGCTCATCAAGACCGCAGCTTGCCCCGAAGGTCATTGGCAGGTGGACATAAAGAAATCCCGCTGATCCGAGGCGATTACGCTGTAAGAAGTTGATGAAGTAATTGCTTGGGGAGAGCGTGTGTGGAGGCTGTGATGGAATCTGGAGGGACTTGGTCATGTCGAGCTTGCCGACATCTCAGAATCTCGCCAGCCACCGTCGCTCTGGGAACGGATTCAAAAGCGACGCGTCCTGGCGGAGAACGAGATTTTTCGACTCCGCTTCCGCCTTCGCCGCAGACGGCTACGGCGGACGAGCCGCTACGCTCAAAATGACAACAGGCGAGCGTGCGGCTTATCGCGGTGTCCGGAGCGGCCGGATGTTCGCCAGCTATCTCATCGCACTGAATCCCCTCATAAAGCCCGCTGTGGTCGACGAATCCGAACTTTCTTGTCCTCCACTCAAAAACATTGGCGTTTTCGAGGTCAATCTGGGGGATTGAAATCCACCACCCTCTTTTCAGCCTCTATTCACGCACCTTTCCAACAGCGCCATTGAACGAATCGGCCTGACGGGTCCACTTGCCGTCATTCGCCTTACAAAACTGTACCCGCCCTTTACTTCTTTCCATTATAGTGTATATTCCGACGCTGGCCTAATAGGGCCGGTGGAGGGTTTTGACGTGGATGATGATAAATATAGCGACAGCATTCAGGTTGAGCGTAAATCATTCTACTTCGATTTGAAGGAAAATGCGCGCGGGGTATTTCTCCGCATTACGGAAGACGTAAGCGGGCGGCGGGATGCGATTGTTGTGCCCGCCTCGGGTTTGTGTGATTTTCGGGAGGCGTTGGACCGCGTCATTGCGGCCAGTCCCCCCGCTGACGCCCCTTGATGCGGGTTAGGGTGCCAACAAGCGTCCCCACGCGTCCCCGCTCAGTGGTCCGTGTCCTGTGCGCTGGTTGGGGTCTGCGGCAACGGGATTGACGGCCGTCCGCAGGGCCGCTTCAGCGTCGGCGGCGGTGGCGTCCGGGTGCTGCACAAAATAATGCCCTAATGCGTTCGCCACGTGGGCGCTGGCGATCGACGTGCCGTGGTAGCGTCCGGCTGCCCCTTGGTGACCGACCGGCAGCACCGCTTGACCGGGAGCCGCGACAGTCACGAAATCCCCATAATTGGATTGCGACCAAGGCGTGCCATCCGCCTCCAGTGCCGCCACGCCAATTACATTCTCAAAGGCGGCGGGATACATGGGGGTACCGCTAGGCTCGTTACCGACGGCGGCTACCACTAAGGCCCCGTCCTGGCGGGCTTGCATCACCGACTGTTCCAGAAAGGTACTGCGGGCCGGTGATCCCCAGCTCATGTTCACCACGCGGGCACCGGATTGTACGGCATGAAAAACACTGTCCATGACCGCAAAGTTCGAGGTCACCCCCTGGTCATCAAATGTACGGATTCCCAGTACGGGCACACCCTGCTGGTCCAGTCCACCGCTGCCTGCAGGGGCCACCACACCGGAGGCAATCAGCGCCATCTGCGTGCCGTGTCCACCGGTGTCGTGGGGCGGAGCATCGGGGTCGAGCGCATTGAATCCGCCGACGACAAACCCTTCCAAACCGGGCCAGTCGGATACGCCCGAGTCCAAAATAGCAATCGGCGCACCACCATCGACGGCGGCCAAAGTGCTGCGGGCTGGCGTGGCCAGTGTGGTCGTACCGGTGACTGGGGCGGGTAAGCGATAGGCATAATTGGGTTCCACGGCGGCGACCAAAGGATTGCGCTGTAGCTGGGCCACCAAGGCAGGGATGTTGGTGCCTGGCGGTAAGCGCAGCCGGTACACGCCGATATCGGGCAAGGCCTTGATTAACGTGCCGCCCAACTCACGGATCAATATCCGCAATGCGTGTTGATCCGCTTGCGGACTGAACCCAATGACTATTTCATCGCGTACATATTCGATTCCCGGCGCGCCGGGCCAGGGGGCGACGGAAAAACGTGAGGTTGACCCGTCCAGTGGCTCGATCCGATCGCGCTGGCCGGGACGAAACACCTGAATTTCCGCCAATCGTGATGAGGGCCCTAACGGCCCTTCGAACGACTCCCAAAACAATGCGTAACTGTGCGGGTCCAGCAAACGGGCCAAATGACGTTCCAAATCCTGATCCACCAGCCGGGCGGTGATGGTGCCGCTGAGTGCAGGATCGACTTGCACCCGCACGCCGGCAGCTGAAAACCGCTGCAACACGTCGACGAGAGGTGCGTCGACCGCCTCCAGCCACAGGCGGTCCCCTTCAAGGTGAAACGAAATTTGCTCACCGCCCCGCGCCCCATAGGCGATCGCCAAAACGCATAAGGTTAGCAAGAATCGTCTAGGCATAAGATCGGCCCCGCTTACTCCGTAACGTGAATGTAGGCGTCCACTTCATAGCCGGTTAATTTTTCGCGGCCATGGAGAAAATCGAGCTCAATGAGAAAGGCCATGGCCGCCACCTCGCCTCCGGCTTTCTCGATCAGGCCCGCCGCAGCCGCAGCTGTGCCCCCGGTGGCCAGGAGATCATCAACCAACAGTACCTGTTCGCCCGGTTGTACGGCGTCGGCATGTATTTCCAAGGTGGCTGTTCCGTATTCCAGGGCGTAGTCCGTGGCCAGGGTGGTGCCGGGCAGCTTGCCCTGCTTGCGCACGGGAATAAAACCCGTCTGCAACTCGCGGGCTACGCCGAGGCCAAAAATAAAGCCGCGCGCTTCCACGGCGGCCACTTTGGTAATGCCCTGCCCCTGATACGGAGCAGCCAGCAACTCAATTGCCGTCCCCAGCAATTGGGGGTCTGCGAGGATGGGCGTGATGTCCTTGAAGACAATGCCCGGCTTGGGAAAATCGTGTACGTCGCGAATCGCAGCCGTCAGCGCATCCAAGGTCATCCTACTTCCTTTCAAAGGGGGTGGTTTCTTCGTTTTCCAGCATCATGGCCCGCATTTTGCCCAAGGCCACATTCTGTATTTGTCGCACACGTTCACGGGTGATGTCGAATCGTTTCCCCACCGTTTCCAAGGTTTCCACCCGGGCCCCTTTCAAGCCATAGCGGTATTTCAAGATGGCCTGTTCACGCGCATCCAACCGGTCCATCATGGCCTCGGCCTCTTCACGGATTTGGCGGTCATTGATATCGTCGAGCGGACTGCGCACACGATCGTCCCCGACAATATCCGAGAATTCCCCGCTGTCCTGATCACCAATCGGCGCATCCAACGAAGCCGGGCGCATGGCGACCGTCTTCCAGTGACCAATAACCGCCGGCTTGACTTGGCACGCTTCCGCCAGTTCCTCGTCGGTGGGTTCCCGGCCCAATTCTTCCGTCAACCGATGTTGTTCGCGCCGCATACGGGCAATTTTATCCACCAAATGCGCCGGTAACCGTATGGTTTTGCTCTGGTTGGCCAGGGCACGCTTGATGGCCTGCTTGATCCACCAAGCGGCATAGGTACTGAGCTTGCCCCCTTTTTTGGGGTCAAAGCGTTCCACGGCCTTCATCAGCCCGATGTTGCCTTCTGAAATCAGGTCCAGCAGCGGTAGTCCATAGCGCGCATAATCTTGCGCGATTTTCACCACCAACCGCAGGTTGGCGCGGATCATCAGCTGTTTCGCCGCTTGATCGCCGCGTTTGATCTTTTTGGCCAGACGGACCTCGTCCTCACGTGTCAACAGATCGGTTTCACCGATTTCGCGTAAATATATTCGTATGGTTTTGTCCTGATCTAAAATCATGATGACTCACCGCCTCGCCTCTGCTTGGATGTCGGATCAAGAGGCTTTAGCTGACACCCGGCGTACGTATTCTTGTTATAGACGCTCAATCGGCTTTAATGTTCAACTGGAAGCGGCTGGACCGGCCAGCTGACCACAGGCAGCGGCAATGTCCACGCCCCGTTCAATGC
This sequence comes from PVC group bacterium, assembly GCA_003562335.1. Lineage (GTDB taxonomy): Bacteria > Verrucomicrobiota > Kiritimatiellia > SLAD01 > SLAD01 > SLLF01. The sequence continues at coordinate 4,242 of PWVE01000089.1, read as the reverse complement.
GCACGGTACAAGGCACGCCGCGCGCTTGCAGGATGGCCTTAAAATCGTCCACCCGGCGGCGGCTGGAGCGACTCAACGGTGTGCCCGGCACCGGGTTCCACGGGATCAGGTTGACGTGGGCCAGCAGCGGGCGGCCGGCGGGCGGGCGCAACCAGTCCGCCAACTGGTCGGCTTGCGCGGGGGTGTCATTCTGCTCGTGCAGCAATACGTATTCAAACGACACGCGGCGCCGTGTTTTTTCGGTGTAAGCGCGCGCCGCCGCCATTAATGCGGCGATCGGATAGCGCTTATTGACCGGCATCATCGCCGACCGCAAATCATCGTCTGCGGCGTGCAACGAGATGGCCAGATTGACCGGCAACGATTGGGCTGCCAGCCGCTCAATGCCGGGGACGAGGCCGACCGTGGACACGGTGAAGTTGCGTGCGCCCAGGTTAAATCCATTGGGATCGTGCAAACGTTCGACGGCCTGCCACCAGGCCTCAAAATTGTTGAACGGTTCGCCCATTCCCATGAAGACCACGTTGGTTAGATGGTCTGGGTGGGTTGCGCCCGGGGCAGCGGCCATTTGCCGGACTTCGCGGGCGGCCCAAATGACTTGTTCAATCATTTCGCCGGGCGAACAGTCGTGCAGGAACCCCAGTTTGCCCGTGGCACAAAAAACGCATTGCATCGGACAACCGGACTGCGACGAAACACACACCGTGGCCCGGTCGGGATAGACCATGAGCACGGTCTCCAGCGGGTGCCCCTGCGGCAAGGCCCATGCGACCTTGCGCGTCCAACCCCGGTCGCCTTCCACGCGGGCGGTTGGTTGGAGGACGCCCCACTGTGTTTCGGCCGCCAATTTTTCGCGCAAGCGCACCGGCCAATCTGTCATGGCCGCCGGATCGGTGGTCAGATGCACGTACAAATGCCGGTACAATTGGCGCGCCCGGAAGGCCGGTTCCCCCCGCTGGCGCAGCCATTCCACCCATTCATCGAGCGAAAAATCGTATACGTTGGGCCGGTCCTCCATGGTCCACCTTCCGTCCCCGGGACGGTATACGCCCTGTGGTCCCGTAGTTCGTCGTTTAGTTAGACCCAACCGCGCAGTTTGACAGCTTCAGCCACCCGCGTGACGGATACCAAGTAAGCAGCTAGCCGCGGATGTACCTGCATCTCCTGCTGCATTTCGCGTACTTCGCGATAAGCCCGCGTCATGTGCGCATCGAGTTTTTGATGGATTTCCTCCAGCGGCCAGAAGTAGTTGTACGTGCCCTGCACTTGCTCGAAGTAACTGACCGTCACCCCGCCGGCGTTGGCGAGGAAATCAGGAATGACATGAACCCCGTTTTTGAACAGGATTTCGTCCGCTTCCGGCGTCGTCGGTCCGTTGGCCAATTCGCAACTGATTTTGGCTTTAATCCGGTCGGCATTCCCGGCGGTAATGACGTTTTCCAGTGCCGAGGGGTAGAGCACGTTTACATCCAGCTCAAGCAACTCTTCGTTATGGATCGACTGCGCGCCCGGGAATTGGCTTACTTTGCCGTTATCCCGTTTGAATTCCACTAACTCGCGGGGGTCAAATCCGTCCGGATTATAGATACCGCCACTGGTGTCGGAAACGGCCACCAGACGGCCGCCGCCGAGGATTTCCGGATGCAGCAGGGCCGCATATTGGCCCGCATTGCCGAAACCTTGAATGGCGTACGTTCCTGCCGGATCAATTCCCAGGGCCTGGCACGCTTCGCGCACCGTATACACGCCGCCGCGCGCGGTGGCATCATTACGCCCCTGCGATCCGCCCAGCGGTAGCGGCTTGCCGGTGATGACCGCAGGATGCGAACGGCCCACGATCGTCTCGTATTCGTCCATCATCCAGGCCATGATCTGGGGGGTCGTATAGACGTCCGGGGCCGGAACATCGCGATGCTCGCCCAGTTCGCGTGCCACCGCTCTGACCCAGCCGCGCGCCAACCGTTCTTTTTCACCGTCCGACAGTTTCTTCGGGTCGCACGTCACGCCGCCTTTACCGCCACCCAACGGGATATCCACGACCGCCGTCTTCCACGTCATCCACGCCGCCAGCGCGCGCACAGTGTCAATGGTCTCCTCCGGATGCCAGCGCAACCCGCCTTTGGTCGGCCCGCGGGCTTCGTTATATTGCACGCGGTAGCCGTGGAACACACGGGTGCTGCCGTCGTCCATCCGCACCGGAATGGTGAACACGTACTCGCGCCGGGGCCAACGCAACAGATCGCGCAGGCCCGGTTCCAATCCAAGCCTTTCCGCCGCTTCGTCAAACTGGGTTTGCGCAACTTTAAATGGATTTAGTGATTCGTTCATAATGACTCCTTTTACTGGGGGTTTCAATGCCGGAACAAAAACGTGCGTTAGGGATTACCGAAAAACCCCACACAAGAAAAGCCTTTTATGTCGATACCGCTAGTAATGCGTCCACTTTCGAGACCAGCGCCTTGGGTGAAAAGGGTTTCCCGATGAAGTCCGACGGCACCTGTTCCATTAAACGCTCAATGCGCTCGTCCCGGCTGTAGCCACTGATGAACAGTATCCGCGCCGCGGACTGTGCTTCCACCACAACCGGCACCGCTACTTCGATGGAAGGACCCGGCATGGTTAAATCGACAATAATCAGATCAAAGGTTCCCGCCTCGCGTTTGGCAGTCGCGATTAGCTCGTAGCAATCACGGGCCTCATCGATCTGCCAGCCTTCATTTTCAAATATCTTCCTTACCAGGCGCCGGATAAAGCCCTCGTCATCCGCAATGAGCAGACGGCCAGGCGACGCGGCCGCCTCTACCTTCATCGTGCCATCGGGATCTACCTGCGGCAGAGCGTCTGATTCTGCGAGCGGAGCTGCGGGTAGGTACAGTGACACTTCAGTCCCCTGCCCCTCTCTGCTGTTCACTTCAACCCAGCCGCCATGTTGGGCGGCCATACCTTGTATCATCGGCAAACCCATGCCTCGTGCTTCCGCGCGACCACGCGTAGTAAAGAAGGGTTCAAAAATATGCTTTAGATCTTCGGCGCGAATGCCTTTGCCGGTGTCGCGGACGACGATACGTACAAATTGTTTACCGGACGCCGGATCATCACTATGGGGCGCCGCCCGCACGGTTAGCGTCCCGCCATCCGGCATGGCCTCCATGGCATTGCGAATCAGGTGGGTCAAAGCCTGCTGAAACTGCCCTTGATCAACCCATAGATCGGGCAATGCGGCGTCCCACTCCTCCCGTACGGTAACACGGTCCGCATTTTCCGGGAATGTGCTCAACATCAACCGCAACGTGGTCTGGATCACCGGTTTCGCATCCACCCGTTTTTGCATCAGAATTAACTTTTGGCCGTAGGCCTGGATCTGGGCGACCAACTCGGCACAGTGCTGCGCGCGGTCCAGCGCCGACTGCAGTCCGTCCGCCAGCGGGTGGTCAAGGCCCATGGCATCCAGGGCCAGTTCAAGGTACCCGCTGATCGGGGTCAAATGGTTGTTGAATTCATGGGCAATACCACTGGCCATATTCCCCACCGTTTCCATGCGGCGCGCCTCGGACAAGGATGTGAGCGCACGGTGAAGTGCTTCGGTGCTACGTATCACGCCCACCATGCGGGCATCCGCCCCTTCGCAATCAGCCACCGCACCCGCCGCAATTTGGACCCAGACCGGATAGCCTTGCTGATGCTGCATACGCACATCCACCTGTATCCGGCCGCCGGTCTTTAGCTGCTCAAGGGATTGCACCAATAGCCCGCGGTCTTCGGCGCTCACCAGGTCCTCTAAGTCCGCTAAACGCTTGACCATCAGGGCATGCGGTTCATAACCCAGCAAAATCGCACCCAAATCTTGTCCCCAGGATATATGCCCCGCCGCATCAACTTGAAACAGGACATCGCCCACGAGCGTAGCGACATCACGGTGCACGGCGGCCAACTGGTCGGTGGACAACATACCCTGATGGTTGTCTTTATTCTTTCCCCTTAGCATTGGAACGTCATACCTGCTCATGGCACAAATCTCAAGCATACATTGAGGTTTCAAGGAGCGCGGGGGTGCGCTGAGCCGATTGCGCTGTTGGAAAGATGCGTGAATAGAGGCTGAAAAGAGAGTGGTGAATTTCGACCCCCCAGATTGGCGTCAAAAACCCCAATGATTTTGAGTGGAGGAAGGAAAAATGCGGATTTTTCGACCACAACGCGCGTGCTGCGGGAATTCTTTGCGATGAGAGCGCTGGCGAACACCCG
>PWVE01000087.1 GCA_003562335.1 PVC group bacterium | reverse complement strand
GGTTCTGGCTGGGCCCGTTCCACGCGGCGCGCGATGCCGGCAGCCTAACGGCAGCTGGGTTGTTCAAAGCCGGTTTCGGGGCGCGCTGGTTGCAAGCCTACTATCCGTTGGCACTGCTGGGCATCATCTGGGTAGGCGGTGCCAGCACCGGCGGACCGCGCTGGTGGAAGGTGCCGCGCCCGGCCGGAATTCTGTGGGGCGGTATCGCGTTGATGACGCTCGTGCATCTGGCGGCTCCTTTTCCGTACGACGATTATCAAGTGCCGTTGATGCCCGTGTTCGCGGCGCTATTGCTGTCGGGCGTAGGCCACTGGCTGGCCGGTCTGGTGAGCGAAACACGTCAATCCGCCTGGGCGCATACCGTGGCCGTCGCCTGGCTCGTCATCGGGCTGACGGGCGCGGTTGCTTCACCGCGCACGCAGGACTGGTTTATACGCGGGCGCGACCGTATCTGGTGGCCGACCAAAGCACAGTCCGACCTCGGCTTATTGCAGGCCACGGCGCAGTACCTCGCCCGCTACACCGAACCCGGCGACACACTATTGACGCAGGACACGTATCTGGCCGTTGAAGCCGGTTTACGGGTGCCGCCCGGGTTGAATCTGGGGCCTTTTTCATATTTCCCTGACTGGTCCACTGCCGACGCCCAGCGACGGCACGTCGTAAACCGTCCCTTGCTCGAGGCGTTGTTAGAGGCGGGCACAGCCGAGTGGGCTGCGGTCAGCGGCTATGGTTTGGCCATTGCCGGGCCTGGCGTCACGCCGGTCCCGGACGCGGAGCGTGAGCAGTTACTGGCTTTGATCGAGGAAAACTACGTCTTACATCAGCGCATCCCGTATTTTGGTCAGGCCCATACCACGTTGAAACTTTATCGGCGGAAGGACCGCGCTCATGAGGAGTAGTCCCATGTATTTATCCATTGTCATCCCGGCGTATAACGAACGGCACCGTCTGGGCCCCATGCTGCAGGCCTACACGGACTACTTTGCGGCCGCCTACGGCGACCGGGTCGAATGGATTGTGGTGGTGAACGGTTCCACCGACGGCACGGAAAAGGTGGTCGAGGAATTTGCCCGCACCCACCCGCAGGTGCGTTTGATAGTGGAGCCGGAGGCGATAGGTAAAGGGGGGGCCATTATCCTGGGTGCGCGCGCGGCGCACGGGGAGTGGATTGGCTTCGTCGATGCCGATGGGGCCACGCCGCCGGAGTCGTTTGACGACTTGGTGCGGCACGCCGGGGACGGCGATTGTCTGATCGCGTCCCGCTGGCTGCCCGGTTCGTTGGTGGAACCCCGGCAGCCGGTGTCCCGCCGGATCGCCTCGCGCATTTTCAATTGGCTCGTCCGCCTATTGTTCGGGGTTGCCATCTCCGACACGCAATGCGGAGCCAAATGTATTCGGGCCGAAGCGCTGCACGCGATTTTGCCGCACCTGGGTGTTACCCGCTGGGCCTTTGATGTGGACCTGTTGTTTAAATTGCGGCGGGCCGGTTACCGAATTGTTGAACGGCCCACCGTGTGGCGCGACGTAGCCGGTTCAAAAATTCGAGTCGTCCGCGCCTCCATTGAAATGGCGCTCGCCATTACGCGTTTGCGCTTACTTTATTCGCCCGCGCGCTGGGTTGTTAGCCTATACGACTTCCTCAATCCCGTCCGCTGGTGGCGTCACCTCTCCAAATAGCGCGCAGGCAACATTCAACAGCCAACAAGAAACCGGCTACAGAATCCCCGTCGACACCTCCACGAGTCCTTCTCGTATTTTTTCATCCGGCACAGGATCGGTCAGGTAGTCAATGCTCTCTGTATAGTCCACATCTTCGAAAAAGCAGAGTTGCTCCCGAAACAGCTTACCGGAAAACTCCCCGCCAAAAAGTTCCTCGGCCTTGGCCGTGACCATGTCGATGGTATGATGACGGGTAAGAATAAAGAACAAATCCACATAATCCTTCCATTTTGCGCGACGACCAAGGGCAAAGGCCTTCATGGCTGCCAAGGTCAACAAATCCGGCATGGACGCAAAATCGTCAGCCTTTTCCTCGTGCGGCACCGGATACGGATATTGAAAAAAGGTCAGTTTCACGTGATTAATGATCAGATGAAGTTGATCGATATCCTCATGCACAACGCGGCCCGGTTCAGCCCATTCACGCAGGATTGCCCGAATTCTCGACTTGGGCAGCTTGGCCGTTGAGAAAAGATCGAAATCGATTGAGCGTCGATGTCCGATATGCAGGGCAATAGCCGTTCCACCGACCAAATAGAACGAGCGCCGGAAACGACGGATCAACGGCAGCAATTCAGTTTGCTGTGGACTCAAGACATTGAGGTGCATAACGTTTAAACACGTGCCAAAAAAAATGGCGTGTTAGTTCATGGTAATTATGGCGACGCCGCCCGGTTGCTAAGGCCGTTCGTGCAAACTCACGAGCCACTGTTTCCAGCCCCAACAATGCAATTAAGGAGCGCACCGCATCCAGGCTGCCATAATTCAAAATAGTCTCCACCAACACGGCGTTACTGATGCGATCAAGTCCCGAGTCAGGAATAAACCAGAACAGATCCCTCTGCGCATGAATAAAGGCCGTGACTTCGTCTGTTTGCATAACAAGATGCTAGACTAAATCCCAGCTATTATCAACGCAAATCGAGCCGAACGTTAACACTTGCTAGCCATCACCAGCCATCTACAACGAGCGCGGATAGCACGGCATATCGGGCACCCTACTTGTGCGGCGACCTCACTGGGTTTCACACCAAGTCGCAGGCGTCAGGTGGCATCCAGTGTGCGTCTTTACCGTCCCATTTCACGTTACAGCCGATCGGATTGGTTTGCGGCACGCTGACCGGTTGACCGGCCAAATGTTCATCCAGCGCGCGTTCCAAATCGTTGACGCTGGCTTGGGTGGCATCGCGGGGTGTATCCACCGCGCGCCCGGTGTAGACCAGCTGGCGCTGTTCGTCGAACACGTAAAAGTGCGGCGTCCGCAAGGCCCCATAGGCGCGCGCCACGTCCTGTGATTCATCGCGCAAATAGACCCAGGGGAATTTCTGCTCTTCCATACGTTTCACCATGTGCTCGAAGGAATCTTCGGCGTACGTGTGCTTGCTGTTGGAATTAATCCCCACAAATTTTACGCCCTGGGCCGCGTATTTGTCCGCCGTAGACCGGGTGGACTCGTCCGACCCGATCACATACGGGCAATGATTGCAGGTAAAAAAGATTACCAGCACCTTGGCGTCACTGAAATCCGCCAGCGAATAGGTTTTCCCATCTGTGGCCGGCAATGAAAAATCCGGTGCCTTATCCCCAATATTTAGTGTAAATGCCATCTTTTCCTCCTTTGTTTGACGTTCTGTTACACCTATCAGTGTCTTTTCGCGTGACCACTACTCTTGCACGCCACGCTATAATTTTCAAATACCTTTCTTGACTTATCTGTGGAAGTTGCTAGACTCCAATCGTTTTCAATATTTTTTGTCCGTTTTCCATAAGGAAGAACAGGGGGAATAAGTGGCAAGTACAATTAAATCACATAGTGCCTGGGCCTTGGTTGTGGCCTGTGGTAAGTCTGAACAGATTTCGGCCGATGTCGACACGGCTTTCCTGCAGATGGGCGATCAGCCGGTCTTGGCGCATAGTTTACTGGCGTTTGAGCGCTGCCCGGACATTGATGGCATTGTCGTTGTGGCGCCGAAGGATCGGTTGGAGCACGTAGTGGGCATGGCCCGCATGTACGGCACCCCGAAGCTGAAGAAGATTGTGGGTGGTGCGGTCCAAAAGACCACCTCGATCAAAGCCGGTTTGGCCGCCATGGACGATATTGGGGCCACCATTATTGTGCTGCATGAATCTTCGCAACCTGGCATAACGCCTACCACCATCAGCGATACCGTGAAAGCTGCGAAACGGTACAATATCGCCGCCGCCGCACAAAAATTGGATATGCCCATCGCCACGGTGCCTAAGGGATTAAAAGCGGAGAAAGTAGTGGATTCCTCAGCTTTTTGGAGCGTTGAAATGCCCGTGGCAGCCAAACGCGACCACTTGGAAAAAGCGCTGGGATTGGGCAGAAGCAAGACCAAAGTCGACGATACCCAATTCAATGAACGGCTGTTAAAAGGGGTACACGTGGTACCAACGGAACGGGCCAACCTGCGTATCCGCACATTATCCGATATTCAGATCGTATCCACCGCGATGCGCGCCTGAACTACATTCAGGCTCTTGCAAAACCTCCCATTCATGAGGGCAGGACGGAGCCTGCCCCTCCGGGAACCTGCGGAATATGTCTGTCTATCTCCCGGAGGGGCGACCTCCGTGTCGACCTTGGAGGTTTTGCAAGAGTCTCACATTTCTTGAATGACGGTTTTTTCGGCCGACAATAGGGCCTGCAGCATCGCGGGCGCGTCTTGGGCCTCGCGCAGGTCGAGTAGCAACTGGGTGTGATAGGCGCACATGCACAAGCGGGCCAGCAAATGCAGATGAATCCGGTCGTTCTGGGCGCACACGAGAAAAAACAGATCCGTAGTTCGGCCGTCGGGTGAGCCGAACGGTATCGGTTGACAGGTGCGCCCGAGCACAATGAACGAATCTTCCGCCATATAGGGTTCGTGTTTAGCCGTGTGCAACAGGGCCAGCCCTCCCGCCAACGCCGTAGAACAAAGCTGCTCGCGTTCCTGGATACCGGCCAATAGATCTTCTGGATAATTTAGTAACTCGGTCTGTTCAGCCAATGCCACTAAATCACGAATAACAGATTGTTTGGTTTTTGAGCGCAGCCCCGGATCAATATAGCGGATCTCCATTAATTCAGGTAAAATCGCGTGTCCTGCGGATAGATCATGGGTTTTGGCGGAAGATTGCCGATGGAAATCAGACAAATCGTCATGTGAAAATCCTAGGATCCGGAGCGACGCCCAGGCATCTATTTCCGCCTGGCGAAACTGGATACGTCCGCCCTGTCTGCTATGTGGAATCTCACGTGCCCGAACCAGTTCCTCAATGGCCTGCTTGGTGACATGCAAGTAATCCGCCACTTCATCAATATTTAGCGAACGATGACTCATCACACACAACCTTTCACACCCCGTTTTTTATGCCGTCATCATGCGTGGCCCCTGCTTGCTTGGCAAGCGCATACCCCGTTCACGCTCTTACAAAATCTCCCATTCATGAGGGCAGGACGGAGCCTGCCCCTCCGGGAAGCTGCGGAATACGCCTGTTTGTTTTCCGGAGGGTCGACCTCCGTGTCGACTTGGGAGTTTTTGCAAAAGGCTCCGTTATTAACGCCCATATGAATAAGATAGAAAAACAAAATTTAATTTATTCTTCTTCTTATGGGGTGTGCATAACCTGAACAACCTGTTCAACCCCCTGTCCTGTCATCGTTTTACCCGGTTTTGGGTATGTGCATAACCAAGCGTGAACATGCGGATAAGTCTGCTGGGCTGTGCATGATTCCAAGTTATGCACATTGTTAAATGGCTATCCACAGTTTGCTAGCGACCACTATTAACAAGCCGAACGAGTGTAAAATTATTCCAGATCGACATGGAGATCGACCCACCAGTAATCATGCCGATTCGCGCCAGATAGGGGTCGGTGCTAATACCGTTTTGGACACGTTGGGCGTATGGGGTTCAATAGCTTGGTCGAATGCCGCCCGGGCCATGGCGATGATGGGCTGGTGCACGGTGGTCAGTGCCGGCACGGCCAGGGCGGCAGCGGGAATGTCATCATACCCGGTGACCGCACAGTCGGCCGGGACCTCAAGCTGATGTTCGGCGAGCGCCCGCAATATGCCCAGCGCAATGACGTCGCTGGCGGCGATAATGGCGTCGGGGCGACGCGATTTTGGGGCGGCGGCAAAATGGGTCCCGGCATCATAACCGGCTTCCCATAAGCCTGTCTGGCTGAAATAGTTTGCAACGGATGATCCCTGGCCGAGGACGGTTTGGACAGCGCGCTTGAAACAGCGAAAGCGGGCGCGATGAGCGGAGTGATTTGCGCCGGCAAAGGCCAGGCGTTGGCGGCCTTTTTCAGCCAGCCCGGACACCAGGGCGGTTAACCCTTGTTGATCGTTGGATTCGATCGTATGCAGGCCGCGTCGGCTGGGGCCATGTCCGATGCGCACCACGCGCAGTCCCTTGGCGACAAACGGGGCGACCCAGTCGAGTTGCGGGCCGCTGCCGATGATGATGAGACCGTCGATGTGATGTTTGAGCAGGGCCGTCACGTCCAACTCCCAAACCTGTCGGTTCTCGAAGCCGCCCAGCACTAAGGAATAGCCGCTCTTGTGCGCGCAACGTTGCAATTCGTGAATAACCGGGCCAAAAAAAGGATCCGCAAAGTCGTATACCACCACGCCGACCGTACGGGCCGAGGCGCCTTTAAGTATGCGCGCGGACGCGTTGGGCAGATAGCCCAGTTCGCGGGCCGCCCGCCGGACTTTGGTGACGGTGGACTTTGCGACGCCAATAGATTCCGCCTGGCCCGCTAAGGCCCGTGAAACCAGTGAGACCGATACGCCAATGCGTTCGGCTATGTCTTTTTGGGTAACCGGAGGCGTCATGGTTTATGATCCGGTTGCGGTGGTAAACCAATGGGCAGGCGGTTGGTCCGGCAGGCGGTGCTCAAATTTTTGCACCCACTGTTGCTGATAGGCGTGGTCGAATGTGCCCTTTAAAAAGCGGGGATATGCCTCCGTCTGCAAATGCTGCCAGGAGGCGTCTTCATCGCCCGGCATAATGGGATAAAAGGCTGCGCGGGCCGCTTGGGCCGCCTGCCAGTCGCCCGGCGCGTCACCGATCATCAGGAGACGGGCTGAGGTACCGTGCGTTTGCTGCAGTGTGTGCAGGATTTCTGACTTGGTCCCTTGTTCCTGCCCAGCGATGGATTGAATATAGGATTGCAAGCCACTGGCTGCCCATTCCCGGACCAACGCGGCGGTCGGCGTTTGCGAGACCACCACTACCGTGGCGGATTCTGCCAAACGCGCGATGGCCGAGCGCGCCGCATCAAACGGCGGCAGCGCGTGTACGACGCGTTGGATGTGTTCATCCACCGCTAAACTCCAGTCCAACACCCGACGCAATTCCGGATCCGCCGTACGGTCAACGGTTGCGGCCAGGTTGGCATTGCTCAGCGGCTGGCCGGAATGCATATAGGCGCGCAGCGCGGTGAGCGGCGGTAGCGGAGGATGGTCAGCAGGTAAATCCGTGCGCGCGGTCAACCATTCAAACGTCTGAAGCAGTGCAACAAAGCGATTTTGTCCGCGCCAGCGGGAATACAAATTGACAAATTCCGCCACTTCACGCACTTGGGCCTCAATGGCTGCCAACTGCCAATGGCGAACAATAAGCGGATGGAAACACCGCTTTTGCTTGATTTCCATCGTGTCGAACACGCAACCGTCCGAATCGATACCGACCACCACATCGGTGTCGGCGCCTTGCAACGACTGCGGCCCACCCATCGGGATGTTCTCCGATCGGGTTTAGACGCCCGAATAGGCTGAAAAGCCGCCGTCCACCGGCACCACAATGCCTGTCACAAACTTAGCGGCCGGCGAGACCAGCCAAATCAGCGTACCGATAAGGTCGTCGGGTTCCCCGAAGCGGCCCATGGGCGTATGATCCACAATTTGCTGGCCGCGCGGGGTCAAATCCCCGCTTTTTTCTTCGCGCAACAGAAACTTGTTCTGCGCCGTTTCGAAAAAGCCCGGGGCGATGGCGTTCACCCGCACGTTTGACGCACCACCTTGATTAAGATGAACCGCCAACCACTGTGTAAAGTTGTTGATAGCCGCTTTGGCACCGGAATACGCTACAATGCGCGTCAACGGCCGGAACGAGTTCATGGATGAAATATTCACGACCACCCCGTCGTTCCGTTCCGCCATCGGACGGGCAAAAACCTGGCTCGGGATCACGGAGCCGAGGAAGTTGAGGTCAAACACCCAGCGCAACGCGTCGGGCGGCAAATCAAAAAAGGAAAGGTCCGGTGCCGTGGTGGCTTCTTTCTTATTGCCGCCGGCACCGTTAACCAACATATCCACCGGCCCAAATTCGCTCACCACGGTGGCTGCCGCTTCCTCCACACTGTCCCGTTCCAACACATTGGCTTTCACGCCGATGGCTTCGCCGCCCTCGGCACGAATATCCGTCGCAATCTTGTCGGCGGCTGCGGGCATCAAATCCAACACCGCCACGCGCGCGCCGCGCGCGGCCAATGCTTTGGCCATGGCACCACCGATCACACCACCTGCGCCCGTTAATACCGCCACCTTGCCGGTCAAATCAAATAAAGGGTCCATTATTTCTCCTATAAGCTTATTTATTAGTTAGCGTGGCGGCCGTTCCTCCGCTGGCGAAGGAACGGCCGTGCACAATGGGTTTACGCCGTGTATGTACTGGCAGCGGTCGTCCCGCCCCGGCCGGTCCAGTTCGTATGGAAGAACTCGCCGCGCGGTTTGTCAACGCGCTCATACGTGTGCGCGCCAAAGTAGTCGCGTTGCGCCTGCAACAGATTGGCCGGTAGGCGAGCGGTGCGATAGCCGTCAAAATAGGCCAATGCCGCCGCCGTAGCCGGCATGGGAATGCCGAGTCGGGCCGCTTCCACCACCACGCGTCGCCAGGCCGGGGCCGCCTTGGACACCGCATCCCGGAAGAAGGGATCCAGCAGCAAGTTGACCAAGTCCGGGTTCTTGTCGAACGCCACCTTGATATCGCCTAGGAAAACCGAGCGGATGATGCAGCCGCCGCGCCACATCAACGCAATGCCGCCATAATTCAAGTTCCAGTTGTGCTGTTCAGCCGCAGCCCGCATCAACTGATAACCCTGCGCGTACGAAACGATCTTGGAGGCATACAACGCCTGACGCAGATCGGCAATCAGTGCCGCGCGGTCGCCTTCGAATGTTGCGGCCGGACCTTCAAGCTCCTTGGACGCGGCCACGCGCTCATCTTTCAAGGCCGACAAGAAGCGCGCAAAGACCGCTTCGCCAATAAGCGTCAACGGTTGTCCCACGTCCAGCGCGGCGCTGGCGGTCCACTTGCCGGTACCCTTTTGGCCGGCGGTATCCAGGATCAGGTCCAGTGTCGCGGCGCCGTCTTCATCGCGATAACCGAGAATGTCGCGCGTGATTTCGATTAAGTAGGAATTGAGTTCGCCTTCCTGCCACTCGGCAAAGGCCGCGTGCATTTCCTCGTTCGACATGCCCAACCCGTCTTTCATCATCTGATAGGTCTCGGCAATCATCTGCATGTCGCCGTATTCAATGCCGTTATGGACCATCTTTACGAAATGACCGGCACCATTCTCTCCGACCCAGTCACAGCAGGGTTCGCCTTCATCCGTTTGCGCACAAACCTTTTGGAACAGTTCTTTCACGTGCGGCCAGGCGTCAGGTGAACCGCCCGGCATCATCGACGGCCCCAGCAGCGCGCCTTCCTCACCGCCGGAAACGCCGGTGCCGATATAGAGCAGGCCTTTGCTTTCGACATATTCCGTGCGCCGAATCGTGTCCGGGAAATGGGAGTTGCCCCCGTCAATCAGGATGTCGCCTGGCTCCAGCAGCGGAATCAATTGATCAATCAACGCGTCCACCGCACCGCCGGCTTTCACCAGCATCATGATCTTGCGCGGGCGTTCCAACGATTTCACCAGCTCTTCCAGTGATTGGCAGCCCACAATATTTTTGCCCTTGGCCCGGCCGTTGACGAAATCATCAACCTTTTGCGTGGTCCGGTTAAAGCAGGAAACCGTGAACCCTTTGCTTTCCATATTGAGGATGAGGTTTTCCCCCATCACCGCCAGCCCGATCAAACCGACATTCGACGTTGACATACGTATACTCCTTTTGCTTGTAGCGGGTGCCACACGAGCCGCCCACTGGTGTTTGTCTATCATCACACAGCCCGACAGGTTGTGTGGTCAGCGCGGACCCTATAGCGGGTCGGCTGTGGACGTCAAGCTCAATCGTTTGAGATAACGGTATCTGTAAAAAAGCGCTTGCCCGGATGCTCGGCTATAGGTACGTTATGTCCTGACTATTCATTCGAACCAATAAGAGGACCACCGATGATAGGTAAAGGCAAAACAGATCGATTGTTGACCGACGCGGAAGCCTACGAAGTTATGGCAGCCGCCTTGACGGACGAGCCGCTTGATGGGCGGCGGTTGCTGGTGATTATTCCGGATCACACCCGCACCTGTCCACTGGGCATGATGTTCCGTCACCTCTACGCCTTGCTGGCGGACCGGGTTGAGACGCTCGATTTCATGATTGCCTTGGGGACCCACCCGCCCATGACCGACGAACAAATTTATCAGCGGGTGGAAATCACGGCTGCCGAACATGCCAACCAGTATGCCAAAGCCCGTTTTTTCAATCATGCATGGGACGATCCCAACCAATTGCTGGAGGTCGGCGAGCTTAAACGGGCGGAAATAGCGGAATTGACCGACGGTTTGTTCGAGATGGACATTAAGGTGACCTGTAACAAGCAGGTTAAGGAGTATGATCAATTATTGATTATCGGTCCGGTATTCCCGCACGAGGTCGTTGGCTTCTCCGGGGGGAATAAATATTTGTTTCCCGGCATATCCGGGCCGGAAGTATTGAACTTCTTCCATTGGCTGGGCGCGGTGATTACCAATCCGCGTATCATCGGCAACAAATGGACGCCGGTTCGCAAGGTGATCGACCGGTCGGCGTCGCTACTGCCCGTCGAGCGCCGGGCCTTCTGTATGGTGGTGAAGGGCGAAGGGCTGGCGGGTGTTTATTATGGGACCCCGGAAGAGGCGTGGTCCGCCGCTGCCGATTTATCGAATGAATTACACGTGGCTTATCATGATCGCCCGTATAAAAAGGTCTTATCGTGTGCACCGCAGATGTACGACGAACTATGGACGGGTGCCAAATGCATGTACAAGCTTGAGCCGGTTTTGGCGGACGGGGCGGACCTGATCATTTATGCACCGCACATCGAAGAGGTATCGATCGCACATGGCCGTATCATCGAGGAGCTGGGTTACCACACCGCCGCCTATTTCCTGGCGCAATGGGATCGCTTTAAGGATTATCCGTGGGGCGTGCTGGCCCATTCCACGCATGTGAAAGGTATCGGCCGTTACGAAGACGGGATCGAATACCCGCGCGTCAACGTCATTCTTGCTACCCGCATACCCGAAGCCACGTGCCGGAAGATAAATCTGGGCTATATGGATCCAGATTCCATTGACCGCGATGAATTCATTGATCGCGAAGACGAAGGCGTGCTCTATGTCCCCAAAGCGGGCGAAATCCTCTACCGCTGGAAAGATGCCCCGCCCGAACTCGGCGGGCCGGCGGTTAACGAGCGCACGCCATAACCTGAAAAGCCAAAAAAATTGTGGAAAAACGCGCGGCTCATTCCTTTAACCAGTTAACACTGGGTAAGGAAGGAAGACGCGATGAAATTTTGGCTGGGACCGGCGTTGTTGGGATTATTGGTTTTGCCGCAGTGGCGCAGCGAGGTGATCCCTTGGCGATCGGATAACTTTGATACCCACATCTTTGAGTGCCGCGAGCAAGGGGCCTTGGTGGTGGTATCGCCCCATCCGCAAGCGACGGAGGACGACCATGACCGATGGTGGGCGGAAGTCCATATGCGCATGGGCGGAATATCAGTGAGCGACACGCTCGAATTCCGGGCGGCACGTATTGACCGCCATACGGTGACCTTTTTAGAAACAGCATGGGGCCCGGAGGTCCATATTTTTGAAGACCAACCCGAAAGTGGAAGCACCCTCCGGCGCCGCTGGTTGGCGGCGCACGACGGACTGAAAGAGCTTTACCCGGTCAGGTCACCATGATCACTAATAATCCCCACGTGACCCTTGGCCGGGTCCGCTCAATACGCAACAGGCGCACATTGACATCATCGTTGCAAAAGGCTAGCTTGAGCGAACTTAACGCCGTGCACGTAGATCGCATTGGACTGTATGCCAGTGAATTGGCCGCAACGGGGGCGCGACACACGCTTTTAAACACCATACCATTACAAGGAGAACCGTAACCATGGCAGCGAAAACGAAAAACACAACAAAGACCGAAGACAAAAATATACCGGCCCCTCTCAGCGCGGTATTGGCCCAAATTCAAAAGGAATATGGCGATGGTGCCATTATGCGGCTGGGTGACGAGGACGCCCCCAAGGAAATATCCTGTATACCCACCGGCGCACTCACACTCGATTTGGCACTGGGTATCGGTGGCGTGCCGCGCGGCCGGGTCGTGGAAATTTACGGTCCGGAATCCTCGGGCAAGACTACGCTGGTTTCTCATATCATCGCCAACGCCCAGAAGAACGGCGGACTGGCGGCCTTTATCGACACCGAACACGCGTTGGACCCCGGCTACGCCCGTAAGATAGGCGTGAACGTCGATGACCTGCTGGTTTCCCAGCCCGACTCCGGCGAAGAAGCGTTGAACATTGCTGAACAATTGGTCAAAAGTAATTCCCTCGATGTGGTGGTCATCGATTCGGTCGCGGCATTGGCACCCCGCGCGGAGCTGGAAGGCGCGATGGGCGACTCGCACGTGGGCTTGCAAGCCAGGCTGATGTCACAAGCCTTGCGCAAATTGACCTCCGCCATTAACCGGTCCAAGACCTGCTGCATTTTCACCAACCAGATCCGCGAAAAAATTGGTGTGATGTTTGGTAATCCAGAGACCACGCCCGGCGGGCGCGCCCTTAAATTCTACGCGTCTGTACGCTTGGACATACGCCGCATAGCTAATCTAAAAAACTCTACCGGAACGGTTTATGGAAGCCGCACTAAAGTAAAGGTCGTCAAAAACAAGGTCGCGCCTCCCTTTACCGAAGCCGAATTCGATATCCTGTACGCCGAAGGGATTTCCTGGACCGGCTCCATTATCGATGCCGCCGTGCAGTATAACTTGATCGAAAAACGCGGGTCCTGGCTATCTTTTGAAGGCGATCAGATCGGCCAAGGCCGCGAAGCAGCCGCCAGGGCGCTGAAAGAAGATGAAGCGCTCCAGCAGAAACTGATCGAAAAAATCAAGGAAGCCCATTCGGGGGTGACTAGTACTAATTGAAGAATAAGGACCTCGCAGAGTTTGGCGAGTGTTAGTAGTGAAAAAAAAGTGCTCAGTTGAATTGTTTACGGAGGCGGGTGGCCTCGCACTCGGGCTGGAGCAAAGCGGGTGGCACCACACCCTTTTGATCGAGCGGGACGAGCACGCCTGTTCAACTATTCGTCTAAATGAATCGCGTGGCCACCCTGCTGCGAAGGGTTGGCGGCTCTTAGCGAATGATGTGCGCACGATTCGGTACGCCGATTTTGCGGATCATACAGACATGGTGGCTGGCGGCCCTCCGTGCCAACCGTTTTCCCTGGGCGGTAGACATCGCGCATATCAAGACCAACGGGACATGTTTCCAGAAGCTGTTCGTGCTGTTCGGGAACTGCGACCAAAATGCTTTGTTTTCGAAAATGTGAAGGGGTTGCTGCGCCAAAGCTTTGCGAGTTATTTCCACTACGTTATTCTGCAGCTAACGTATCCTATGCTCACTCGCAAGGCGGATGAGGATTGGCAAACTCACCTTTCAAAGCTTGAGCGTCACCATA
The DNA here is from genome assembly GCA_003562335.1 of PVC group bacterium. GTDB lineage: Bacteria > Verrucomicrobiota > Kiritimatiellia > SLAD01 > SLAD01 > SLLF01. Next base: position 17,783 of record PWVE01000087.1, on the reverse strand, counting down.
CGGGATCGCTGGAGAAAGACCTTTGCTACAGGGTCGTTTATAGACTGCTCGACGCAGCGGAGTACGGAGTTCCGCAGCATCGTCACCGCGTGTTTATTGTTGGTTTCCGCTCAGATATTGGAAGGAAATGGTCTTTTCCTGAACCCACGCATTCGTTGGACCGACTTCTTTGGGATCAATGGATATCTGGCGAATATTGGGAACAGCATAAAGTTCCCCGGAATCAACGACCACATTTTCCCAAAAAACTCGGTGCACGTGTTCGTCGTCTCCAATCTGAATTCACCCTGGTACCTCCTTGCGGCCAACGTTATCGCACGGTTCGCGATGCACTTTTGGGGCTGACCGACCCCCGAAAAGCTACCAACACAACCCCAAATCATGAATTTAGAGCTGGCGCAAGACCATACCCGGGCCACACGGGAAGTGCTCTTGACGAACCGTCCAAAGCTCTTAAGGCAGGGGATCATGGCGTTCCTGGTGGCGAAAATATGATAGCGTTTCCAGATGGACTATATCGTTATTACACCGTACGCGAATGTGCACGAATTCAAACTTTTCCAGATGATTACGTTTTCGGCGGATCATGGACGGAGGCCATGCGACAATTGGGAAATGCTGTTCCGGTCAAGCTTGCTAATGCTGTGGGAGAAAGCATCTTAAAGCAAATAGCATAAGGGGATATTATGGCAAAACGACCTAAGGTAATACCTCCCTTTAACCCGCTTGATAAGACAAATTTAGGGGAAAGTGTCGCTGAAGCGATGCTGCAACAACCCATACAACAGCTTCCGCTGGCTGAATCACTTCTTGTTGAGATGTATTGTCCGCTGTGGAACCAGAAGATTGATGGCTTTGGTAATCACGATCCCGGCAAGGGGCGGTATAATCAGCAGCGCTCAGCATGGGACATAATCCATCCGGGCCGGGCGTGGGCTAACAAACTCCCTCCTCCATCTTCAGACGAGTGTTCTTTACGTGAAGGTGCCGCTGTTTACATAGCGCGGAACAGAAATAGGATTATCGCTCAGATGAATTCGCACAAGAAATAATCGTGATGTTGCCCCGGACCATTCTGCCAGAGTTGATTGACGGTCTGGTTCTGTCCGGCGTCAATGCGCAATGAATGATGATACCATAGCGGCGATTGCGACTCCGCCGGGTGAGGGTGGAATTGCGGTGGTGCGTGTGTCCGGGCCGGACGCGTTGCGGATTGCGGATCAGGTATTCCAACATCCCGTCAGCACGCCTTCCTCCTCCCCCCCTAACCGGTTTCTTGTTGGTTATGTGGTTGATAATCAAGAAGTAATAGATCAAGTCCTGCTCCTGGTTATGCGGGCTCCGCACAGTTATACGTGCGAAGATGTGGTGGAATTCCAAGGACATGGTGGCGGGCAGTGCGCCCAACGCATCCTGCGCTGTGTATGCGCGGCGGGCGCGCGTTTGGCGGAACCGGGGGAATTCACGCAACGCGCATTCCTGAACGGGCGGCTGGACTTGGTCCAAGCCGAGGCGGTGCTCGATCTCATACACGCGCGATCCGAACGCGCGGCGGCGGCGGCGATCGAACAGCTGGAAGGAAATCTGAGCAAGCAGTTCAATGCCGTGTATGACAGGCTCATCGCCGTCGCCTCCGATTTGGAAGCCACTCTCGATTTTCCGGAGGACGAATTGCCGGACACCGTAATCCCCTCCTTGATCCACCGCCTGCAGGTGGCCCACGCCCATATGGATAAGCTCATGGCCACCTGGGACGAAGGACACTTACTCCGCGACGGTGCCTTAATCGTGATTTCGGGTAAACCGAACGTCGGCAAATCCACCCTGCTAAACGGATTGCTTGGCCGGGACCGCGCCATCGTCTCAAGCATCCCCGGCACCACCCGCGACACCATCGAAGAAAACGGTGTTATTAACGGTATTCCTGTGCGATGGGTCGATACCGCCGGCCTGCGCGAAACCGAGTGTGAAATCGAGCGTATCGGTATCCAACGTGCTCAAAATCAAATGGATAAGGCCGACCTGCACTTGTATATGATCGACGCATCCCAGCCTATTGATCAACAAGTAATTAACAGGGTATCTACACTGCCGCTCGGGAAAACCCTGATAATCGTCAACAAAATGGATCGTGCCCTTAAACATCTAAATATTGAAAGTAAACACCCCGTAGAACGAATAATTGCTACGGAAAGTGTTTATATAGAACGAGTTAAAGAATCAATCAACACAATTGTGCTGAACAGGACCGGCCTGCATGAAAAATCGCATGCAGCCATCAGCGAACGGCATCGCCAATCGCTGGACGCAGCGCAACGCGAGGTTGAGGGTGCTATTGATATGTTATCAACAGGCTGTGAAGATACCTGTGTGTTGGCTTCCAGTCGGGTACGAGTGGCGTTGGAAGCCATTGGCGAGGTGCTTGGTCGGCAGTACCATAGCGAGCTGCTGGACCAGATTTTTGCTCGCTTCTGTATCGGTAAATAATGCGGTCTACTCTTCCCGCATCTTCTTGATCCAAACGGACAAGATTGCGATGTCCGATGGATTCACACCCGAAATCCGCGCCGCCTGTCCGAGATTACCGGGCAAGACACGTTTCAGTTTTTCGCGCGATTCATAGCGCAGTGCGCGAATAGCGTCATAATCGATTTCGTTAGGAATGCGCACGCGTTCAAGTTGATCGGCCTTGGCGATGCGTGTTTGCTCGCGTTGGATGTAGCCCTCATACTTGAGGTTGATGGTAATTTGTTGGACCACGTCTGGATGAAGATCTGTACGTGCGCCAGGCAGATCATCGTAACGGACTTCAGGGCGTCGCAACACTTGGTCCAAAGCGGAACCCTGCGAAAAAGTGGTCCGTAAACGCTCCGTCTCGCGATCAATGGCTTGTTGTAAATCATCCAATTCCCGGATGCGATTAGGAGGGATAATACCCAGCCGCTGGGCATGATCCCGCAACCGAAATGCGGCATTATCCTGGCGCAAGAGCAAGCGGTGTTCGGCCCGCGAGGTGAACATCCGGTAGGGCTCATCCGTACCCTTGGTTACCAAGTCATCGATCAAGACCCCCAGATAGCCCTCATGCCGGGCAAGGACCAACGGGGCCTCACCCCGTAATTTAAGGACGGCATTGACCCCGGCCATAAAGCCTTGGCCGGCCGCCTCTTCATAGCCGGTCGTACCGTTGATTTGGCCGGCCAAGAAGAGATGCTCAATACGCATCGACTCCAGCGTATGAAATAGCTGCGTCGGATCAAGATAATCGTACTCAATCGCATAGCCCGGTTTCAGCAACTCCGCCCGCTCAAATCCGGGAATCGACCGGATCATCCTTTCCTGTACATCCAGCGGTAAACTGTTCGAGGTCCCGTTTGGGTAAACCTCCACGCAATTACGGCCTTCCGGCTCGATAAAAACGTGGTGCTGCGGTTTATCCGCGAACTTAACGATCTTGTCCTCGATTGACGGACAATAACGTACGCCCGTGCCCGAGATGGCACCGCCATATAGCGCGCTACGATCAAGATTATCGGCGATAATCGAGTGGGTTTCCTCCGTGGTATGGGTGAGGTAGCAATCAATTTGTGCCTCTCCGGGTCGCCATGGCGTGGCGATGGCAGCTGAATGTTCCACGTGGAACATTCGATACCACGCCTCATGCGCTTCTATTTGGCCCGCTTTGGGGAGCGATTGCAGCTGGCTGTGCCGTTCCGCTAGCTGTGCTGCATCCTGTGGTTCAGATCGCCCCGATTGTTCCACGTGGAACAATTGTTGTCGCGCGGCGTATGAGAATACCGGTGGCGGATGGAGGCCGGGCTGTTTCTCGGTTCGGTGATAGTCGATGGAGTCGCGGTGCAAACGGGGTGGCGTACCGGTTTTGAGGCGGCCCATACGAAATCCCAAGTCCTTGAAGCGGCGACTCAGCGCGTCGGCACCTTTTTCGCCCAGGCGACCGCCCGGGTATGACTGATCTCCAATATGAATGAGTCCGCCTAAAAAGGTTCCGGTGGTGATGACGACGGTGCGGGCCGGGATGTTCTGCTGATCCTCTGTAATGACCCCCCTAAGTTGCCCGTGCTCGATCCAGAGGTCGTCGACACTGGTTTCGATCACGTCCAAGTGAGGCGTGGTGTCGATTACGGCTTGTATCCGTGCGGGAAAGGCGGCTTTTTCGGATTGCAGGCGGTGGGCTTGTACCGCAGGTCCCTTGCGGGTGTTCAAGGTGCGGAATTGGATGCCGGTGTAGTCGGCGTTGCGGGCCAGCTCGCCGCCGAGGGCGTCGATTTCAAACACGATATGGGATTTGGCCATCCCTCCGATAGAGGGATTGCAGGACATGCGCCCGATGGCCGCGCGCTCCATGGTAACCAGCGCGGTGCGGGCTTGCATGCGGGCGGCGGCCAGTGCCGCCTCGTAGCCGGCGTGGCCGCCGCCGACCACCAGCACATCATACGGGCGATTAGTCCAGTTCATGCACCAGCAATCCCGATCGCAGTTTTGGTTCGAACCAAGTGCTCTTGGGGGGCATGATTAAACCGGCATCGGATACGGCCATGAGTTGGTCGACGGTTACGGGATGCATGGAAAACGCGATGGCGGCCTGCCCGGAGTCAACGCGTCGTTCCAGTTCAGCCGTACCGCGTATGCCGCCCACAAAGGAAATGCGGGCGTTGTTACGGGGATCATCGATGCCCAGCACCGGACCGAGCAACCTGGATTGCAGCACATGCACATCCAGCTGGGCCACGGGATCCGCAGCGGGCGGTATTTCCCAAGCGTAGCTATGCCATTTACCGTCCAGGTATACGCTGACTTTTCCGGGTGAGTCGGGTGTCGGAACCCCCTGTGCGTCCCGCGTAAAAATGTGGTCCATTTTTTTAAGTAACTCATTCGGGGCCAACCCGTTGAGATCGGACACGCAACGGTTGTAGGGGAGTACCCTCAATTGGCCGGCAGGAAAGAAAACGGACAAGAACCAGTTGAACTCCTCATCGCCGGTAGCGTTTTCACAGGCCGCGCGTCGCTGCCGCGCCACACGGGCGGCACTGGCTGACCGATGATGCCCGTCGGCCACATACGCCATCGGCACCTCCGCGAACAAGTTGGTGATTGTTTTCTCATCATTAATTTCCCATACTTCGTGTAATATGCCGTCGGCGGTTTGGAAGTGGTAGCGCGGGGGTGCTTGTTGGAGCCGGGCGATGACGGCGTCGATGGCGGGTTGGTCGCGGTAGGTGAGAAATACCGGCCCCGTGTTGGCGTTTAAGGCTTCTACGTGCCGGGTGCGGTCGTCTTCGGTGGCTTGGCGGGTGTTTTCGTGGCGTTTGATCCGACCTTCGTCGTAATCTGCAATATGGCTGACGGCGACCAATCCGGTCTGCTGATGGTCGTTATGTTGCAGGCGGTACAAATAATAGGCGGGCCGGTCAGCTCTTTCCAGGTAGCCTTCCCGTTTGAAAAGCGCGTAGTTAGCGGCGGCCCGCTCGTAAACGGCTGCGGAATAAGGGTCGTGGTCCGGGGCCAGCTCGGCTTCGGAACGCACGATTCGCAGAAAAGACCAAGGATGGGCCTGTATCAGCGCACGGGCCTCATCGGTATCGACGACGTCGTAGGGGGGGCTGGCGACGGCTTCGGCGTGGGCCGGCGGTGGCCGCACCGCTATAAAGGGTTTTATGCGCATACTAAAAATCTCCAAATTGTTCGCCATGAAGATGAAGGAGCGGTGCTGCCGGAGCAAGTCCAAACTGTAGGGCTTGGATGTACTTCGAGCTTGGATATTTGAATAATTCGTCATTAAATACACCCATGGAACAGGTACGGACCGCGTCTCAACCATCCAGTCAGGCCAACCGGGATAATCAGCCGGACACGCTCTTCTATGATGAAGGTTGCCGATTATGCCGTGCGACGGTGGGCTTTATTCAACAGCGCGACCGACAAGGGCATTTTCGATTTGCTGCGCTTCAGGGTCCGGCAGGCCAGCGGGCCGCACAACAAGCCGGATTGGACCCCGACGCGCCGGGCAGTCTGATCTTGCAAGATGCCGAAGGTTTCCCCCTGCGCAGCGACGGGGCACTGCGTGTGGCCGCCCGCCTGCCTTGGCCGTGGTCCCTGCTCCGCCTGGCCCGCTGGCTTGTGCCGCGTGGTCTGCGGGATGCCCTGTATAACTATGTCGCCCGCAATCGTGCCCGCTGGAACAATACGGGAAAACGTGCTTGATTTTTTTTCGGTACCAGTAGTAAGTTCTAATTGTTAGTTTGGGAAAGGAATGGAGGAAGGTATGAATGTAATGATTATTTTGCTGATACTGGTCAGCATGGTGGGCATGATCTTCGGGTTGAAGAAACACAAGGAGGGTCTTGAATGGGGCCGTCCCTTGACGATCGCTTTTTTGCTGCTGGGGGTTTTGGTGATGGTCCTTCAGTTTAGGGCGGTATTATCCGGTGGTGCGCGTGAAAGGATCCAACGCGAAACTTCCTTCCGAGAAGCCTTGGGGGGTAGAATCGGACAAATCGTCGCCAGCGAGTTTGGGAGTAATCCCAGGGTGGTCGTGATTCCGGATGTAGGCTGGGATTCGGCCGTGATGGACGGATTCATGTCCGCTGTGCGCGGGACAGGCACCGTAGAAGTCCTGGAGCCTGACTTGGAGGCGTATTTTCGCGAGCGCATGCGTGCTGAAAATATCCCCGCCGATGAAGAAGAATTATGGTTGGAACATGAGCTAGGGTTTGCATATGTGAGCAAGCAAGTGCCCGTCGATCTGATGAATGACCTCTTGCGCCGGGTTGAAGGCACACCGGACGTGCTGGTTCTGTTCAGTGCGTTGCCCATTAATTACAGGGCACTGCATATCATGGGGCAGACGGATCGCCCCCGGATTATTCTGGCATCAGCAGAAGAAATGTTGGAACCCGAGCAGCTTGCCAGCGGGCTCGAGCGCGGACTCTTTTACGGCGTGGTGATCCATAACGATGACCCGGAGGGCTGGCGCGACGACACCCGGGTGCCGCGCGACGTGGCGGAAGCGTTTGCCAAACGCTACATATGGGTGACGCGCGAGAATTATAGACAGCATTTGTAACCTGATCCTGTCGCAGCGTTAAGGCGGCACAGCATGCATGCACAAATGATGGCAAAGTGGAGGATGGCTTGGCGCGGGGCGGTCGTAACGGGTTTGTGGCTGCTTGCCAGCGGCTGCGGCACGCTCCAGTTCGATCCGGTCAGCGGTCGCGAGGTGCGCAATCTATATACCCTGGAAGGGGACGCGCGCTTTGGTTTGGATGTCAAACGCGATATTCTGCAGGCTACCGAGGAAGCGGGCATTCCCATCAATCAAGATCCGGTGATGCTGAATACGCTGTCCAACATGATGCACCGCATCGCGGCGGTATCGCATTATCCGGAACTCCCTTATTCGGTCACGCTGATTCATACCAATGTTGTCAACGCCGCCTGCGCGCCGGGCGGGCAGCTGTTCTTCTGGGAAGGACTGTATGACCCGGAGGAGGGGTTGGTAAATGGCGACGACGAAAACGAACTGGCCGCCGTGATGGGGCATGAGATTGCGCACGCCACCGCTCGCCATACTACCCGGCGACTGACCCAAACCATGCCGATCAATATCGCCCTGATGGCAGGTGCTCTGACCGCCGAACTAACCGATAACGAGGATTGGGCCTTGTTGCTGGGTGGTGCCTTTGTGCTGTATCAGGGACTTGTGTTGCCTCGGTATTCGCGGGCGGACGAGTATGAGGCCGATCGCCTGGGGTTACTCTACATGGCCCAAGCCGGCTATGACCCGCGGGCAGCGCCGCGTATCTGGCAGCGCGCCCACCAGCGCCATGGCGATCCGGGCTTGTTACAGTATCTGGCTTCGCATCCGACCCATCGCAGGCGCTCGCGTGAACTAGAACGGCTCATGCCGGAAGCGATGGAGTTGTACCGGACCGCCACCGGCCAGTATCCCCCGGGTTACATCGCCTATTCGCATTATACCCCGCCCAGCCATCAACCTTCGGCCACCGAACGGTGGTGGGCGCACTGGAACGCTACGCGCCCACCGGTGCCGGGCGACACCTGTGGACACACCGGCGGGGAGTCGGTTTACGCCTGTTCCGCCGCCCATTCGGCGGCGAAATAGGTCAGGATCATATCGGCCCCGGCGCGTTTGATCGCCAACAGGGATTCATCGCGGATGGCGGTATAATCCAGCCATTTAAGACGGGCGGCGGCATGAATCTGGGCGTATTCGCCCGATACTTGGTAGGCGGCTAACGGTAAATCGGTGCGCTGCCGCAACGTCTGCAAGACGTCTAGATAAGGGCCCGCCGGTTTCACCATCAGGGCGTCGGCCCCTTCCCGCTCGTCCAACAAGGCATCGTTCACCGCCTCGCGCCGGTTGGCCGGATTTAGTTGGTAGGTTGATTTGTCCAAGGGCGGCGCACCGGTGACGGCGGTCTGGCTGCCGACCGCCTCGCGAAAAGGGCCGTAGTAGGCCGATGCAAATTTGGCGGCATACGCCAGAATGCCGGTGGCGGCATGATCGGCGCTGTCCAGTGCCGAACGGATCGCGGCCACCCGTCCGTCCATCATATCCGATGGGGCCACCCAATCCGCGCCGGCCGCCGCTTCACGCACCGCCAACTCGGTTAGCACCTCCAAGGTGGCATCGTTATCCACGTCGTCACGGTCGGCCGTCAGCAGGCCGTCGTGGCCGTGGTCGGTGTAGGGGTCCAACGCCACGTCGGCAATCAACCATAACCCGGGCTGCGCGGCCTTCACCGCGCGTAACGCGCGATACAAAATGTTTTGATCCTCCCGCACGTGCCGGCCGACCGCATCCTTGTGTGCGGTCGCGATCTGCGGGAACAACGCCACCGCCGGTATGCCCAAGTCCGCAATGCGCCCGCATTCCTCCACCAAGGCCGGCAACGGATAACGATACATGCCGGGCATGGATTCAATCGGTTCCGGCGCGCCCGTGCCGTCACGCACGAATAAGGGTTGGATGAGGTCCTGCACCTGTACGCGCGTTTCCTGAACCAAGGCGCGCACGGTGGGTCGACGACGGTTGCGACGATGACGACGTTGGGGAAAATAAGCATTCATACAATTGGCAACTCCTGATTCGTATCGTAGACTAGCAAGTTAAGGTGCGATAGACAATGGACAATGGACAGGCAAAACTCGGGGGAAAAGCGCAAACGCTGCGCCGCAATAGCTGGTGGTTGTTGGCGACATTACTGGCGTTTGCGGGTGGATTGGTTACCGGTCGGCTGACGCCGCGGACCACCTACGTGCCGCAGGAGGAAGAGGGCTGGCCGTTGGCCAACTGTACGCGCGTGATCGATGGCGATACGATTGTGGTGGAGTGGATGGGGAACGAGGAGCGTGTCCGTATTCTTGGCATTGATGCCCCTGAGGTTCGGCGCACGCGCTCACTGCGTGCCCAGGCGGAAATGCTCAACATGGACCCCGAATTTCTGCTGCGCTATGGTGATATTGCGACCAAGACGGTGGAAAACTGGTTGCTCAACCGTCCGGTACGCTTGATCTTTCCCGAGGACGAGATCATACGCGATAATTTTGGCCGGCTGCTGTGCTACGTCGAACTGCAAGGTACCGACATCGGGGAACGGCTGTTGCTGGGCGGCAACGCAATGATTTACGAGGCCCCGCATCCCCGGGAGGAAGCCTATGAGTTGTTCCAGCAAGAAGCGCAACAGCAGCGACGCGGGATTTGGCGCAATATGTAGCCTGCCCAGAAAAGGGCGGTGCCCGGTTGTTCACTTCTCCTCGCGGCGGGCCAGTGCCGCCCCGATAAAGTCACGGAACAAGGGATGAGGTTCGAGGGGTTGCGATTTGAATTCCGGATGAAATTGCGTGGCGACGAACCACGGGTGTGCTTCGATTTCAATGCATTCCACCAAGTGGCCACCCTTGTCCTTGCCGGACAATACCAACCCTTTTTCCTGCAACGCGGCGTGATAACCGGGATTCACCTCGTAGCGGTGGCGGTGTCGTTCTTCGATGCGCTCCGTGCCGTAGGTGCGGGCCACACGGCTACCGGGGGTCAAGTGCGCCACCGACGCGCCCAGCCGCATACTGCCCCCCATGTCTTTGACATGCTCCTGCTCTTCCATCAGGCAGATCACCGGGTGAGGGGTTTCTTTGTCGAACTCAGTGGACTGTGCGCCTGCCAGTCCGCATACATTACGCGCAAACTCCACGACCGCACATTGCAGGCCCAAACAGATCCCCAGAAACGGAATCTGGTGTTCACGGGCGAGCTGAATCGCCGCAATCTTACCTTCCACGCCGCGCCCGCCAAACCCGCCGGGTACCAGCAACCCGTCCACGGAGGTCACCCGTTCGGCCGCCGCACCGTCTTCCAATTCCTCGGCCGGAATCTTCACAATGTCCACCGCGTGCGCGTGGGCGAGGCCCCCGTGTTCGATGGCTTCGAAAATCGATTTATACGCATCCTGCAGCTCTGAGTATTTACCTACCACCCCGATCTTTACCCGGCCCTGGGGATGAATGAGACGCTCCAGCATGGCCCGCCACTCATCCAATTTAGCCGGTGGCCGGGCCAGCCGTAGATGAACCATAATCAAGTCGTCGAGGCCTTGCTCCGAGAGTACCACCGGCAACTCATAGACGTTGTGGGCGACATCCTTCTCCACGATCACGGCATGTTCCGGCACGTTACAGAACAGGGAAAGTTTGCGGCAGACTTCCGGGGCCAGATCAACTTCTGTACGGCAAATGAGCGCGTCCGGCACGATCCCAATCTCGCGTAACTTCGCCACACTTTGCTGGGACGGCTTGGTTTTTACCTCGCCGGCGGCCGTGATGTAGGGCACGTAGGTCAGATGAATGTACATGACATTCTCGCGGCCTTCCTCCAGCCCGATTTGGCGAATGGCCTCCAAAAACGTCAGCCCCTCGATATCGCCGACCGTGCCGCCGATTTCGCACAGGATAACGTCGACCCCCTCTTCGTCCAGCGCCCGGATACCGCTCTTTATCTCATCGGTAATGTGCGGGATCATTTGGACCGTGCCGCCTAGATAATCCCCGCGCCGCTCTTTCTTCAGCACTTCCCAGTAAATGCGTCCAGCGGTGTAGTTACTCTTGCGCGAGGTGCGCTGCCCGGTGAAACGCTCGTAATGGCCCAAATCCAAATCCGTTTCAGCACCGTCGTCGGTTACAAATACCTCACCATGCTGGAATGGACTCATGGTCCCCGGATCCACGTTCAGGTACGGGTCCAATTTCTGCATACGGATTGAAAGGCCCCGGCTAATCAGCAAGCGCCCAATAGACGCCGCCGTCAGCCCTTTACCCAACGAGGACACTACGCCGCCAGTGATAAATATATATTTTGCCATTAATAATCCTCTTCCATATTGCGTAATTGGGGGGGACGTGCTTGCTTGGCTCCGCAGTATAGAATACCCCGTGCAGCTGGCGAGGAAAAAATGTGGTCAGGTCAAAACGTATACTTCGCGCCTACCTCGAAGCTGCGCTCGGGACCCATGTATATCCCTTGCCGCAGGCCGGCCACATAGCGCTCATCGGTGAGGTTCTTGACCGCACCAAAAAGACTTAGGTCGTCCCGGATGGCGTAGCGCCCGGTCAGATCGATGGTGTAGTAGCTCGATACCAGGCCGCCCCATGTGCCGGTTTCTTCGGTGGTGAATGCCCGCCTATTCATTCCGTCACCAAACACCTCATCGACCACGTTCAGCCATAAGGAGGCCTGCCAGCGTTGGTGCGCATAGCCCAGTGCCAAGTTGGCCGTCCACTCGGGCGAGTAGGGCAAGCGATTTCCTTTGCGCGCGTCACCGGGCCGGTCTTCCCCAAACTCCGCCGTCGGGATCCAAGTCACATTACCGTCCACTCGGAATCCATTGGCGAAAGCGTAGCCCGCCGCTGCCTCCATCCCTTGTATCAATGCGCTGCCTTCGTTGGGATCCCTGATACCCGACACGCCCGGGTCCACTTGGTTGGAAAAATCCATTTGGAACGCGGTGACCTCGTAGTGCAGACGACCACCATCACCCCGCATCCCAACCTCGAGGTTCAGCGAAGTCTCCGCCTTGGTGGGGGGCGCGTCCACCCCCACCACACTGCCCACCAGCGGTGGCGCGAAGGCGCGGTACACGCTGCCGAAGAGTTGTGCCCATGGCGCAAACCGGTACGTGGCGCCAATTCCCGGCATGAACTCGGTGTTGGTGAAACGATCGGCGGACGCCGTATGGCGCAGGTCATCCCGTTGCTGCTCATAGGCCTCCACCCGCAAACCGGTCGTAACCGCCAACTGGTCGGTGATTTCGAACCGGTTTTGGGCGAACAATGCCAGGCTATCGGCTGAATCGAGCCGGTTACGCAACAAGGGTTGATTCGGGTCGCGAGGCGTCGCGCGATCCGCCCGGACCGTCTGATCCTGCATCTCTTCCGTCATCACGCGCACCCCCAACTCCGCCTCGTTACCCATGCCGAGCGTGCCGTGATTGATCGTTAAGCGCGAATCAAGGCCGTACCGCTCGAAGGACCGGTTGTTCCCCTGAACCTCGTCACGATAGTTCCACACCCTGAAGCCATCGGCATTCACGGTGGTGGGCTGGTCGTCATCCAGCAGAAAGCGCCAGTAGGCCCGGCTCATCTCGCTCCAATACACCAGTGTTTGCAGGGTACTATCCGTATTGATCTGCCATTCGTGATGGATATCGAGCGACTTGCGCTCGGTCAAGAACCAGTCGTCGGGTGCGGGATTGAACCGGGCCCCGGCCCGGTACGCATCCGGGAAAAGGCCACGATAGGAGATGTTGGCATCCGTTTCGTAGTAGAGGAATTTCACGCCCACGAATTGATTTTCGCCGTAACCAGCGACACCGATCCCGGCAACAACTGAGTGTCCTGCTGCTTCCCGAGCACGGTTACCGTATCCAACATAATAGCCGTCGCCCCCGGTTCATCCGCCCGTACCGCCGCACATATACCCACCACCGCCATTGCCCACACCACCATCCATCGCCATCCACCAATACGCATTCTTTTCATTTCAATTCCCTTTATTTGTATGCCTCCCACACCGCCCAACGGCGGCCAATGGTGTGTTTATAATGCATCTGTATTATATATCAAACAAATAATAGAAACATGCTCAAGGAGGAATGCGCACTTGCTATGGCAACGGGATCGCTTAAACTCCGGGAGCCCCATTTAGAACAGGACAGCCCATGATTGGTGATACCGCTATAACAGCAATTCGCGATAACCGCGCCCATGGCGCAGTCGGGCAGTACCTGCGCGACCGCATCCGTGAGGGCGCCGAGCTTTCGTTTGTTTCCGCCTATTTTACGATCTACGCCTATGCCGCATTGAAAAATGAATTGGAACAGGCCAAGTCCTTGCGCCTGCTGTTCGGCGAACCCCGCTTTATCCGGCATCTGGACCCCGATAAGAACGAAAAGAAGGCCTTTGATATGGCCGATTCGCAACTCCACATTCGGAACCGGCTCGAACAACGCCGTGTAGCGGCTGAATGCGCGGATTGGATCAGGCGCAAGGTGGAAATCCGCTCGGTGCGCTATCCGAACTTCCTGCACGGCAAAATGTACCATATCGACAACAATGGGGTGCACGAAGCCCTGTTGGGCAGTTCCAACTTCACTGTTAGCGGGCTCGGTTTGAGCGGGCAAGGCGCCCGCAACATAGAGTTGAACCTGGAAGTGAACGATAATCGCGACCGGCGCGACCTGCTGGCTTGGTTCAACGACGTCTGGACCAATAAGGAAGAGGCCGATTTAGTAGTCGACGTCAAAGACGAAGTGCTGGCCTATCTGGAACAACTGTACAGCAATTACGCACCTGAATTTATCTATTTCAAGACCCTGTTCCACCTGTTTGAAGACTACCTTAAGGAAGCCGCTGCCGGCGGGCTGCTGGACGAACGGACGGGTTTCTTTGAGACCGCCGTGTGGGACATGCTGTATGCGTTCCAGCAAGATGGCGTAAGAGGGGCTATCAACAAGATACTGAAGCATAACGGCTGTATCATCGCCGACAGCGTGGGGCTGGGGAAAACGTTCGAGGCCCTGGCGGTGATCAAATATTTCGAGCTGCGCAACGGCCGGGTGCTGGTGCTGTGCCCCAAAAAGCTGGAGGACAACTGGAGGTTGTTCCGGGAAAACGATCTGCGTAACCCGCTGCTAAAGGACCGCTTTGCCTACGACGTAATGGCGCATACCGATCTAGGCCGCGACGCCTACAGCACCCATAACTGGGGCAACTACGATCTGGTCGTGCTGGATGAATCCCACAATTTCCGGAACAACACGCGGGGAGGCGTCCGGGATGACGGCTCCAAACGTAGAACCCGCTACGAATTTCTGATGGAACAGGTGTTGAAGCAGGGAGTCGATACCAAAGTCCTGCTACTTTCCGCCACGCCGGTGAACAATAATCTGCGCGATCTACGCAACCAGTTCTATCTCATTACGCAAGATCGCGACAATGCCTTTGAGGAATCGCTGCAACTGCTGAGCATCGCGCAAACCATGCAGAACGCTCAGACCCACTTCACCAACTGGGCCGATCCGAAGAAGAACCCCGACCGCAAAGTGTCGCGATTGATGGAGGCGCTGGACTCCTCCTTTTTCAAGTTGCTGGACGAGCTCACCATCGCCCGCTCCCGGAAGCATATCCTCAGCTACTACGGAACCCAGGGGATGGGCGAGTTCCCGGACCGGCTGAAACCGTTATCCCGTTCGCCCGTAACAGACCTGAAAGGGTACTTCCCGACCTACGATGAGCTGAACGAAGCCATTGCCGGCTACAAGCTGACGATCTTTAATCCCTCAGCCTATCTGGACGACCTACACGTCAATACCTACATCAAACAAGGGCAACTGGCACTGTTCAACGACCAGAAACAACGTGAGTTCTATCTGATCGGCATGATGCGCGTGAACTACCTGAAACGCCTGGAAAGTTCCGTCCGCAGCTTCGAAGTGTCCATCGACCGTACGATCCAGAAGATCAAGGTGCTGTTGGATAAGATCGACCACTTTGAAACCAATCTGGAAGAATACACACAAGGCGATTTGTTCGATCAACTGGACGAAGAGGATGCCGAAGAATTGCGGGAACGACTGACCGTTGGCCAGAAGTTGGAGATCAAACTCGAGCATATCGACCGGGATAAGTGGAAGAAGGACCTGAAAAAAGACCTCAAGCAGCTCATCGCCATCCACGAAAAGGCGGCGGCCATTACGCCGGATCGGGATGCCAAGCTTCAGGAATTGAAAACACTTATTGCCGGGAAGGTCGCCAAGCCGATCAACCCGGATAATCGCAAGGTGATCGTCTTCACCGCGTTTGCGGATACCGCCACGTACCTGTACGACCAGCTTCGTGACTGGGCGCGCGCGGAAATGGGAATCCATGTCGCCCTGGTGACCGGCGGCGGCGATGATCGAACCACGTTCAAACCCGCAGGCTACCAGCGCCAGACGGATTTCGCGTCCATCCTCACCAACTTCTCACCGCGCTCCAAAGGGCGGGCCAACATGCCGAATATGCCGCAGGACGGGGAGATTGATCTCCTGATCGCCACCGACTGTATTTCCGAGGGACAAAATCTGCAGGATGGCGATTACCTGATCAACTACGATATCCACTGGAATCCCGTCCGTATTATCCAGCGCTTCGGTCGTATCGATCGCCTTGGCAGCACCAACCAGTGCATCCAAATGGTCAACTTCTGGCCCACCGACGATCTGAACAAATACATCAACCTCAAGGACCGCGTCGAAGCACGCATGGCACTGGTGGACATCGCCGCCACCGGCGAAGACAACCTGCTGGACATGGAACAGATCAAGGACCTCGTGACCGAGGAACTGACCTATCGCGAGCGCCAGTTGCTGCGGTTGAAGGATGAAGTCATCGATCTGGAAGAGATGGACGACAACGTGTCCCTCAGCGAATTTACCCTCGACGATTTCCGCATTGAACTAATGCGCTATCTTGAAGCGCATCGCGGCGAATTGCGTGATGCGCCACTGGGCCTCTACGCCGTCGCCCCGACCTTGCGCAGTTCCAAACATCCGGAATTATTCGACAAGAGCTGGCACGAAATCGCCAAGCCCGGCGCCATCTTTTGTCTACGGCACAAGAATCCGCCACCGCAGCGGACATCCAGCAACGTCAATCCATTGGGGCCGTATTACCTGCTGTATATCCGCGATGACGGCACCGTGCGCTTCAATTTCACCCACGTCAAAAACACCCTGACCCTGTTCCAGAAGCTATGCCAGGGACACGAAGAACCTGATCAAGTGTTGTGCGATCTATTCGACACCGAGACCGATCACGGTCGCAGGATGGACCGCTACAATGAATTACTGGCCAAGGCCATCAAGAGCATAGCCGACATTTTGCAGAAACGAATCGCAACCGGCCTGCAAAGCGGGCGTGACTTCGTCATTCCCAACCAACAACAACAGGTCAAGGACGACAACGATTTCGAACTGATCACGTGGTTGGTCATCAAGGATGCCGATACAAACCGTTGACACCGCCCATACAATAATTGTATATATTCGGTAAAGGAAGTGCTATGAGTACGAGAACGGTCAATATATCTTTTCAAGACGAATTATTGCGGGAGATAGATCGGGTAGCCAAGCAGGAGTCGCGTAGTCGGTCCGAACTGCTGCGGGAAGCGTCTCGCTTGTACATTGAACGACGCGAGCGTTGGGCGCGTATTTTCGAGGTTGGCCGGAGAGTGGCCCGCCGCAGCGGGGTGAAGCCGTCAGATATCGAGCGGGAAATCAAGGCCCATCGCCAGGCTCGGCAGGCATGAGCCAATACTGCGTAGTCCTCGACTCGAACGTTTACATCTCCGCTTTTCTCTTTGGCGGCCATCCGCGCACCATCATTGAAAGGATTGTCAATAGCCAGATTACGGGAGCCGTTTCCATGGCTATTTTGGATGAGGTACGCGAGGTGTTGCGACGTCCAAAATTCGGATTGACCGATGAGGGCATCATGGTGCTGAGCGCCGAAATTCAGGACGCATGCATCATCGTCACGCCCACTGAGACCGTGTGCGCCGTTGCAAACGACCCGGATGATGACCGCGTGCTGGAATGTGCTTTGGCGGCTAAGGCAGAGGTGATCATCACCGGCGATGCGCATCTGTTGGCGTTGGAAAAGTGGCGCGGCATCGCGATCTGTTCGCCGTCCACCTTTGTGGAACAGCTAAAGCAGAAGCCGACAGGGCCATGATATGACGAAAAACAGTAAAATATCGTCCATTCCGGCAGAACGCATTGAAAAGGCCATCTACCTTTTTCGTGGTCAGAAGGTCATGCTCGACCGGGATTTGGCAAGCCTTTACGGGGTGGAAACGAAGGCCCTGAAGCAGGCGGTTAAACGGAACGCCAAACGATTCCCTGATGATTTTGCGTTTGTTCTTGATAGAGAGGAGTTTGCCAATTGGAGGTCACAATTCGTGACCTCCAAAGCGGACCGTATGGGATTACGATACCCGCCCATGGCCTTTACCGAGCAAGGCGTCGCCATGCTTTCCAGTGTGCTCAATAGCGACCGGGCCATCTACCGGACTAAACCCAGGGGGCAAAAGTGAGCGAGTTGCGCGCACAAATTCAAAAAACTTTGGCCGGATTCGCAGAAAGCGACACGAAACAAGCCGCCATCACTTTTCTGGACGTTCTAGGTTATCGCAGCAGCAAGTCGCTGGACGT
>PWVE01000110.1 GCA_003562335.1 PVC group bacterium | reverse complement strand
TGCGGTCTTGCGTGGGATGCCGGAAACGGAGGCGGTGTGACCACAGAGCCGGACCTTCCGTTTGAGGCGCGGGTTCGGTGCGGCCATATTTGCGGTCGCCGAGCAGCGGACAGCCAATGTGCGCGAACTGAACCCGAATCTGGTGGGGGCGCCCGGTCACCAGATTAATTTCAACCTCGCTAATCCCTTCCTCGGAGGACAATACCTTGTAGTCCAAAATCGCCTTACGCCCGTGCGGGTGGTCGGCGGCCACAATCGTAACCGTGTTCCGGCCGGTATCCTTCCACAGGTGATGCACCAGTCGCGCCGACGCCGGTTCCGGACGGCCATGTACGCGGGTACGGTACGTCTTCTCGAATGTCCGTTCCCGGATTTGCTGCGACAAGCGCGCGGCGGCCTTGGACGTACGCGCGAAGACCATCACGCCGCCCACCGGCCGGTCGAGCCGGTGCACCAAGCCCAAAAAAACGTTGCCGGGTTTTTGGTAACGCTGTTTGAGATCGGCCTTGCAATGCGTCAACAAATCCGTCGCCCCGCTGCGGTCCGCCTGCACGGGCATGCCTACCGGTTTCACGACCACCAGCAAGTGGTTGTCTTCAAACAGTACGGGCACGTGGACCCCCGACGGGTTCATGCGGCAACCCAACGACCATAGGTCCCACACGGCAACACCAATTCGGAATCCTGAATCGGCAAACCGAGTTCGTCAGCGGTGACCACGCCGCCATGTGCGGCTTTGACTTGTTGTAGCAGCAGGTTGGCCGCCACTTGCGGTGAGAAACCGGTGGTGTAGGAATTAATCAGGAAAAACAATGGCTGATCCGACAATAGGGCAGCACAACGCTTGACCAAGTCGGCCAGTGCTTCTTCCAGTTGCCAGCATTCGCCGGTCGGTCCCCGGCCATAGCTGGGCGGGTCCATCACAATGGCTTCGTACCGGTTACCACGCCGTTGCTCGCGCTGAATGAATTTCATGACGTCGTCCACTAGATACCGGATCGGAGCTTCCGCCAAGCCCGATAGGGCGGCGTTTTCTCGGGCGCGTTGCACCATCTTTTTGGCGGCGTCTACATGACATACGTGCGCACCGGCGGCCGCCAGTGCGACAGTGGCTCCACCGGTATAGGCGAACAGGTTCAACACCCGTATGGGCCGTTGCGCGCGTGTGACCAAGTCCTGCATCCAATCCCAGTTCACGGCTTGTTCAGGAAATAGACCAGTGTGTTTGAATCCCGTCGGCGCAATCTGAAAACGCAGGGCACCGTACTCAATCGTCCATTGCGCGGGCAACGCCGGGTCGCGTTCCCAATGTCCGCCGCCACTGGCACTGCGGTGATATACGCCGTCGGCCTGTTGCCAAAAACGCGCGTCGTGGTTACGCGGCCACAACGCTTGCGGGTCGGGACGTCGGAGAATGATGTCGCCCCAGCGCTCGAGTTTTTCGCCGTCGCCGGCATCGAGCAGTGCATAGGATTTCCAGCGGGTGGCGAGGTCCATCAGGCAAATTGCCGTAGGTAACGGTCGTCGTTTTCGTACAGATGCCGGATATCGGTGATCCCGAACAGGATCATGGCGATCCGTTCGATCCCCATGCCGAACGCGTAGCCGGTGACCTGGTCCGGGTCATAGCCCACGGCGGTGAAGACGTTGGGATCGACCATGCCGGCTCCGGCAATTTCGATCCAGCCGCTTTGCTTGCATACCCGGCATCCCTGGCCGTGGCAGACGTGGCAGGAAAAATCGACTTCCACGCTGGGTTCCGTGAACGGGAAGAAGTGCGGCCTGAACCGCACGCGCGTGTCCGGTCCCATCGCCTCGCGCGCGAAGTGCGATAGGTCGCCTTTTAAATCGGCCATCGACACCTTTTTCGCCACGTACAGGCCTTCGATTTGGTGAAAATTGGCGCTATGCGTGGCGTCGGGCGTGTCGCGCCGGTAGCAGCGGCCCGGCGCGATAATGCGCACGGGTGGGGGATGTTCCAGCATATAGCGCACCTGAACCGGCGAGGTATGGGTGCGCAGCAGGGTGTTGGGATCATCAAGATAGAACGTGTCCTTCACATCGCGTGCCGGATGGCCGGGCGGATGATTGAGGGCATCGAAATTATTGAAAACGGTCTCGATATCCGGCCCGTCGGCCACGGTAAAGCCGAGCGTTTGAAAGATTTCGATAGCCCGTTCTGTCAATTGCGTGATCGGATGTTTGGAGCCGAGTCCGCGCCATTGGCCCGGCAGCGTGACGTCAAAGCTTTGAGCGGGCCCGGTGGCGGCTTGCTCCGCGGCGGCCCGGCGGTCGTCCAGCGCCTGTTGGAAGGTGTTTTTCAGGTCGTTGACCTGTTGGCCGTAGGCTTTCTTTTCTTCCGGCGGCAGGCTTTTCAGGTGTTGCATCAGGCCCGGGATAAGGCCTTTACGGCTGATATACTTGAGGCGCACGGTTTCCAGGGCCTCCGGCGTATCGGCGGCGGCCACGGCGGCCAGCGCCTCCGTTTTAATGGTCTCAATCGATTCCGTCATAGCGTTTCCAACGTTTGGAAAAGGGTGTCATTTTTCGTTCCAAGGCCTGGAAAAAAAGGCCCCCAAAGTTCCAACGTTTGGAAAACCCCTGTCCGGAGCGTTCCAACGTTTGGAACGGTGCCGAGCCTGCCACAGCCGCCCCGTTATGGCAAGCGGAAGGGGTGGGCGAGTGACAAGTGGCAAGTGGCGAGTAAGTAGTAAGCAGTAGGCAGTTGCCAGTGATCAGTATTCTTTTCGCCCATAGGATATCATGAACCGGATCGGTTAATGGCATCCGTGTTAGGTGTGGCGAGTGGCAAGTGGCGAGGGGGTCAGCGGCAATGCGGGCAGGTGCCGTAGAGGGTGATTTCATGGTCTTGCAGGATATAGCCGCCCGGCAATTCGGCTCCAGCATGCACGGTGATGGGGCAGTGATCGATGTCAAAGACTTCGCCGCAGGTTTGGCATTGGAAGTGGTGATGGTGTTTGAGGTCCGCGCTTTCGTAGCGGGTTTCGCCGCTGGGCAGGGTTACGGATTTAATCCATTCCGATTCCAGTAGGAGCTTGACCGTGCGGTAAACGGTAGCGATGCCGGTGCGCGGTATGGTTTTACACACGGCCGCGTGGATTTCGGGTACGGTTAGCGGTCCGCGGGCGCGCCGAATGGCCTCGTAAACCCGCGCACGTTGCCGGGTTTGGCGTTGGCCGGGCAGGGCTTTTTTCGCTTGTGGCGGGCGGGTCATTGTTGCGGCTGGTCGTTGTTTCATGCCGTCCAGCATAAGATGTCTCCGTGGTGCCGTCAATATGGGACAAAAGGACTCTTGACCCGATTCGATGGGCTGTGTATGCCTGCAAACAATGAAAGGGGATGGCGCATGGGCCGGTTGCAGCGAATGGCAAATGATAAGATGGTGGCGCGTGCCGGGGTGAAGGCGATCGGAGCGCGTTTCAAGCAGGCGGGACAGACGTTGGTTTTTACCAACGGTTGTTTCGATATTCTGCATGCGGGTCACGTTTCCTATTTGGAATTCGCGCGTCAGCAGGGGGATGCCCTGATGGTTGGCCTGAACGCCGATGCGTCTGTGCGGCGGGCCAAGGGCGCTGACCGCCCAATCAATACGGAAACAGACCGCGCGCGGGTGTTGGCGGCGCTGGAATGCGTGGATTATGTGGTGGTCTTTGCGGAAGATGAGCCGGCCACGCTGATTGGGGAGCTGTTGCCGGCTGTGCTGGTGAAGGGCGAGGACTGGGCCCATTTTGTCAGTGGCCGCGAAATCGTGGAGGCGCACGGCGGCCGGGTCGTGTTGGCCCCGCTGGTGGCCGGCCGTTCGACGACGAACGTATTGACTAAAATCCGGGCGGGGGACAAGGATGCTGAATCATGAGCCGTAAAATTGTCGTGACTGGCGGGGCCGGGTTTATTGGACGCCATACCGTGGCGGAACTGAACGCGCGCGGTGAGGACAACATCCTCATTGTGGATCAGCTGGGCACGGGCGAAAAGTGGCGTAATCTGCAGGGATTGCGTTTTGATGATTATCTGGAGAAAGACGCATTCCGGGAACGGGTGCGGGCCGATCGGCTGGACGGTGTCCGGGCGATTGTGCATTTGGGTGCGTGCAGCGCCACCACCGAGCGCGATGCGTCCTACTTGATGGACAACAATTACCGCGTGACCCGCGAATTGTGTGAGTGGTGCCTGACACACGGGGCGCGCTTTGTGTATGCGTCCAGCGCCGCGACCTACGGGGATGGCCAGCTTGGTTACTCGGACGACGACTTTGTAACGCCGCAGCTACAGCCGCTCAACGCATACGGCTATTCCAAGCAGGCTTTTGATAGCTGGGCGTTGCGCAAGGGGTTGTTCAGCATGATTGCCGGCTTGAAGTACTTCAATGTGTATGGTCCGTATGAGGCGCACAAAGGGGATATGAGGTCGATGGTCCATAAAGCCTATGGCCAGATTGTGGACACGGGGACGGTGCGACTATTCAAGTCTTATCGTCCGGACTACGGGGACGGGGAGCAGGTGCGCGATTTCGTGTTTGTGCGTGATGCGGTGGATATGACCCTTTACTTTGTCGAGCATCCTGAGGCCTCCGGTTTGTTCAACTGCGGTACGGGGCAAGCCCGTTCCTGGAATGATTTGGCCCGGGCGGTGTTTGCGGCCCTGGGACGGGAACCGCAGATTACCTACATTGACATGCCGCTTGAATTGCGGGCGCAGTATCAGTACCATACGGCGGCGCAGATGGAGAAGGCCAGGGCGGCCGGTTACCGGCAAGCCTTTACGTCGCTGGAAGAGGGCATCCGGCAGTACGTGCAAGATCATCTGATGCGCGACAAGTAAACGGGAACCATTAGTATACAGGTCTCCCGGTTAGGGAAACGATTTCTATAGCTATCGGTTGCGAAAGCAAATTTCATGAACGTCATTCGAGAATGGTTTAGGCGCAATTTATCAGATCCGCAAGTGGTGATTCTGGCGGCTTTCCTGGTGATTGGCACGCTCATCATCATGTACCTGGGCCGTCTGTTGGCCCCGGTCTTGACCGCCGTGGTCATTGCCTATCTGCTGGAGGGGATCATTCGCGTGCTGGAAAAGGGGGGATTACCACGGAAGGTCGCCGTTTTGCTGGTATTTAGCGTGTTCATGGGGGTATTGGTGGTCGTGCTGTTTCGCCTTTTGCCGATGCTGTCCAAACAGGTGGTGCAGGTGGTCCAGCAATTGCCCAGCATGGTTTCGTGGGGGCAGCAGGAACTTTTGCAGTTACCGGAACGCTATCCGGAAGTGGTTTCGCGTGACCAGGTGGTCGGCTTGGTGGACGTGCTACGGCAGGAGGTTGGACGGTGGGGCCAAAGCGCCTTATCGATCACGGTGGCGTCGGTACGGGGCGTGATTATGTTTATTGTGTATGCCGTGCTCATCCCGCTGCTGATCTTCTTCTTTTTGAAGGACAAGCGGGCCATTATGGACTGGTTTGGCAGATTATTGCCGGAAGACCGGCGCTTGACCACGGAAGTCTGGCACGATGTGGACCGCCAGATTGGAAACTACATCCGCGGTAAATTTTGGGAAATCCTGATTGTATGGTCCGTGACCACTTGGACCTTTCATTTGCTGGGACTGGAATTTGCGATGTTGATCGGTTTTTTTGTGGGGTTATCGGTGCTCATTCCATATATTGGGGCCACTCTGATGACCTTGCCCGTCGCGCTTATGGGGTATTTCCAGTTTGGCATGGAGTCAACTTTTTTGTACGTCATGATTGCCTATTTGGTTATCCAGCTGCTGGACGGGAACCTGCTGGCCCCGTTGCTCTTGTCCGGGGTGGTCAATCTGCATCCGGTGGCGGTGATTGTCGCATTGCTGGTGTTCGGGGGGTTGTGGGGATTTTGGGGTGTTTTCTTTGCCATTCCCTTGGCCACCTTGGTGCAAGCGGTATTGCGCGCCTGGCCACGTAAACCGCGTCGTGAAGCGATGGCCGCAGCAGTGGCGCAAGATACGGCTACATAATACTTGCATTCAGGCAGGTAAATCCCTTTAGTGTCTCCCCCTCCAATTAATGTCATGTCGAAAGGAATGTGAAATGGTTATTGAAACGATGCCGGTAGCCGATATTCGGGTACCTAACGAGTTATCCCGGTTACGCGATTTATCGTATAATTTATGGTGGTGTTGGACGCCGCGAGCGCGGCGTTTTTTCTCCACAATCAATGCGAACTTGTGGGCGACTTACCGCAATCCAGTACAGTTGTTGATTAACATTGAGCCGCACCAGTGGGAACGCCTGATCAATAACGGTGGCGCATTTATGTCGGATTACCGTCGTGTGATCCGGGATTTCGACCGCTATATGTCGCAGGAGATCACGCCGTTCCAGGAAAAGTTTCCGGATTATAACGGCGGGCCGGTGGCGTATTTCAGTACTGAATTCGGTTTGCACGAGTCCCTGGGCATTTATTGCGGAGGGTTGGGCGTATTGTCGGGTGACCATGCCAAGGCGGCCAGCGACTTTGGCCTGCCGTTTGTGGGTATCGGGATTCTTTACCGCAAGGGATATTTCCGGCAATCGATCGATCCGGACGGGCGCCAGCACCATATCTTTCAGGACTTCGATTTCTATCGCTTGCCGTTGCGCCCCCTGCAATCGAGTAGCGGCCATAATTTGATCGTATCGGTTGATCTGCCCGGGCGCACGGTCCGGTGTCAGGTGTGGGAGTTGAAAGTGGGGCGGGTTAATCTTTACCTGCTGGACACCGATATTCCCGACAACGATGTGGCGGACCGGCCTATTACCTCGCAGTTGTATGTGCGTGGCCGTGAAATGCGTCTGTGCCAGGAATTGGTGCTGGGACTAGGCGGCGCACAAGTGGTCAAGGAACTGGGATTACAGCCTGCGGTGTGGCACATGAACGAGGGGCATTCCGCCTTTCTGGCCATTCAGCGTATGCGCGACCTGCTGCAAGACGGTCGTACTTGGGACGAGGCGATGAAAACGATCAAGGGCGATACCGTTTTCACCACGCACACACCGGTTCCCGCCGGGAACGAGGTGTTTGACGTGCCGTTGGTCGAAAAATATCTCGCCCCGTTCGCCGAAACGATGAACGTGGACAAGCAGCGGCTGATTCAGCTAGGCATGTCCTATCCCGACGGGGGCGGGCAGCCGTTTAATCTGACAGCGCTGGCTATCCGCATGAGCCGGAAAGTCAACGGCGTTAGCAAGCTGCATGGCGAGGTGTCCTCCCATATGTGGCATCATCTATTTGAGGGCAAGTCAGCCAAGGACCATCCGGTTGGTTACGTGACCAACGGGGTGCACGTCGCCACCTGGTTGGGCCATGATATGCGCACGCTGATCGAGGAAGAAATGGGGATGGACTGGACCGATCATCTGGCCGACAGCGCGTACTGGGCCAAGGTGCGCGAATTGCCTTCGGAAGATTTGTGGGCGGCGCATAACCACCAAAAAGAGCGGATGGTTCGGTTGGTTCGGTCGCGCTTGGTCCAGCAGTATGCCCGGCACGGGCGAAGTCCGGACGAGATGCGCGAGGTGGGGCGCTTGCTGGATCCGAATGTATTGACGATCGGTTTTGCGCGCCGGTTTGCGACCTACAAGCGGGCGGGTTTGATTTTCCGTGACTATGATCGCCTGCGGGCGATTTGTACCCAAGCCGAGCGGCCGGTCCAATTTATCTTTTCCGGCAAGGCCCATCCAGCTGATGGGCCGGGCCAGGAGTTGGTGCGCGATATTGTTAATCTGGCGTTCCACTCTGATCTACGAGGCAAAATCATCTTTCTCGAGGATTATGAGATACGCGTGGCGCGCCATTTGGTGCAGGGCGTCGACATCTGGCTCAACACGCCGCGCCGTCCGCGCGAGGCCAGTGGGACCAGCGGGATGAAGGCGGCGATGAACGGCGCGCCTAACCTGAGTATTTCCGACGGCTGGTGGCCGGAAGCGTACAACGGGAAGAATGGCTGGTTGATCAGTGACGGTCAGGAGTTTGATAACGAGGACATGCAGGACCATGAAGATGCTGTGTCCTTCTATGAAATCATGGAGCAGCAGGTGGTGCCGGCCTATTACAGCGAGCGTCAAGATGGCGTTCCGGTCAAATGGGTGGACATTATGAAGGAGAGTATGGCCACCATTATTCCGGCTTTCAGCGCCGCCCGCATGATTGAAGATTATGCCCGGAATTATTATATGCCGATTGCGCGGTAGGTGCGCATGAAGAGCGATGCGGTACGCAATTTTGTGCGTGTGCATCAACGTGGCTTGCGGTGGACCGCAGTGGCCGTGGCCCTGTTCATGGCGGTCATTTTAGGGACCTACCTGTGGGCGGTTCGCCAGCGCGAGGATGTGTGGCAGGACCTTGCCCGGCAGCTGGCCATGCGCCAGGAGGCGCAGACGTGGTTAACCGCTACCAAATTCGGCGACCAATTGGTGGAAGCGGTTATTCAGATTGAATCCAGCGGCCGTCCTTATATGGTCGGGGCCGCCGGGGAGCGTGGCCTGATGCAGATCATGCCGGGCACCTGGGCCGACATGACGCGGGACCTGTTTGGTCGTCCGTTGCCTTTTGAAATGGCGTTCGATCGGGAATTGAACCGCGCCATTGGCCGTCATTATCTCGCCCATTTACAGAAGGCGCTTTATGCACATCGCCATAGCTGGCAAGCCGATGAGCGCAGTCTCTTGCTGGCGGCCTATAATGGCGGTTTAGGCCGTTTACAGGGGGCCGACTTCGATCTTCACGCCCTGCCGCAATCGGTGCAGACCTATGTTGCCCGCGTCGCGGAGGTACACGATGAATTGCTGGGTGACGATGCCGACCGCTTTCAAGAAGTGTTGGCGGCCCATCTGCCACCAGCTCAATAGCCTTTGGGTGCGGGCCGGATTTCACCGAACAAGGCCTCCAGCTTGAGGGCCAGGATGGGGGTGGCGTTGAAGTCGTTTTCGCGGGGAAAGGATAGTTTCGGCTGCACTTCAATGAAGAACCAGTCCCGATAAACCAGCTGGCGATAGCGCACCAAACCGTCGAATTCCTCCACGCGAATGTTGGGTTCGGTTTGCCCGCGGACACCGACATTGAAGCCCACCATCTTGTCTGGCCGCCACAAATGCACCACACTGATCCCTTGCCGCCAATCTAATCCATCAATGTGTTCAGACCAGCGAACGGACGGGCTGGCACGGAACAAGTGCAGGGGGTCCAGCCAGCGTTCGAAGTCAACGGCCGTCTGTTGTCCAAGTCCGCGGTCTTCGAACCAGAGAAAGGTTTGCGTGAGGCGGACGCGCCAATGGTCATAGGTCAACGTGCGTCGGCCGCGAACCCGGACAAATGGCACGAGGCCTGAGCGCAAGCGCAAGCCGCCGTCCAAGTGCACCCGGCTGTGGCGCGTTTCGCGTGAGAGCCAGCGTAAACCAGCGAACAGGCTGCGGTCGTCATCCGTGACCTCGTCCGTATCCTCCAGGCCGCTGCGTAGGTCCTGTTCCCGTCCATCGGCATCCACCAACACCTGGAACCTTTCCTGCAAGTGGGGGAGGGCAAGGCGTCCGCTGACGCCGAGCTGGACGGTCAAGTCCTTGCCATCGATATACCGAAAGGTTGAGCTTAATCTGAGCCGGGTGGTGTCGGTTTCTTCCAACACACGCTCGTCCGCAAAAAAGGTATCCACTGCAGCCACCGTCCGTACCAGTCGCAGGGACAACGCCTCATGATAATCGTCGATCTGGCGCAGTAGCACGCGTTCATTATTGTCGGCCTGCTCGAATTGTTGGTCATTTGCATCGGTGGTGCGGACACTCCACCCGACCGTGAGCCCGATAAGACCGAGTGCCACGGCCCGCAGACCAGTTCCTTTGGCGCGCAGACGCGGATAAAAATGCGAATAAGGAGCCATTAAAAGCGCAGCCCGATAAATGAGGAAAGGGCGGAAAAGGTGAAGTGCGCGTCCTTATCAAACTTCTCGCGCAGCGCAAGGATATCTTCTTCCGGACGGTCCTTGGCACGGATTTCCGCGTCGCCCGTCCAATATTGATATTCCAGCCCGGCTATCAGATCCACTTGCGGGTGGATGGACCATTCCAGCGTGGCGCGGGCACCGAAATTGCGATAGTCCACATCGAGGTTCTTTTCGTTACGGGAGCGGACACCCAATTGGCTGTTGCTACCTTTAAAGCGCAGGAACGCGGCATGGGCTTGCAGTGCCAGTGCCCAGCGGTCGGTGAACACATAACGGAATTCGCCCCCCAGCCCGAACTCGGGGACCACGACCCCGGTCAGACCGGTGCCGCGCCCCCGAATTACATAGTCGCGCGGGGGATTTTCATATTGCGTAAGGCCAGCTGCCGGACCGGCATTGATGTCATAGTCCGCCAGAAAAGTCATAAACCCGATCTGTAACCATGGGGTAAACTGGGCGCCTGCGGTTGACCCAAAGGAGACCGGTGTAATCAGCATACGTACCTCAAAC
>PWVE01000219.1 GCA_003562335.1 PVC group bacterium | reverse complement strand
GCGCTGGCTCCGAGGACTCCTGAACACTGAACACTGAACACTTACAACGCTTGGAATGGGCAAAACATCAGGCTATATTACCGACTCATTTACTCAAACAATTTCCGATTAAGGAGCTAAATGAGACTCGCCATAATGACGGGCTAGCGGTATCGTGCCTGCATTATGAGCGCGCGTGACAGGCAATCAAATACGGCTAAAGCCACGGTGGTGGTTGGGGTTTGCGGCGGGATTGCGGCGTACAAGACTGTTGAGCTGGTGAGCCGGTTGCGGCAGGCCGGGCACGAGGTGCACGTGGCGATGACGTCGGCTGCCGAACAATTTGTGCAGCCGTTGACGTTTGCGGCTGTTTCCGGACAACGGGTCTTCACCCGATTGTTCCCCGCAGCTGATCAGGCCGCTGGCGAAGCGACCTATCCGCATCTGTATCCTGCTACCCGCGCCAACTTTTTCGTGGTGATGCCGGCGACCGCCAATACCCTGGCGCGGTTGGTTCAGGGCGCGGGCGATGATCCGGTCACCTGCAGCGCGCTATCGTTGCCCACTGCGTGCCGGCGTCTGTTTTGTCCGGCCATGAACGTTGAGATGTGGGCGCAACCGGTGGTGCAGGCGCATGCGCAGCAACTGGTGGCGCAGGGTTGGGTCCAACTGGGCCCGGAACAAGGTGCATTGGCCTGTGGGATGGCCGGGGCCGGCCGGATGGCCGAACCGGAAACCGTGCGCGCCTATATCGAGTCTGTCTGGGCTGGACGTCAACAATTGCGGGGCAAACGCGTGTTGATTGTTTCCGGGCCCACCCGCGAGTATCTCGATCCCGTACGCTATCTCAGCAACGCCAGCAGCGGACGGATGGGGCAGGCGCTGGCTGAAACGGCGGCCGATCGCGGGGCGGCCGTTCATTTTATCACCGGGCCCGTGGCGGCCACGGCATTACCGCAGCGGACGGGCATCGAAATGGTCACCGTCACTTCCGCGCATGAAATGGATATGGCGGCCCAGGCGGCATTGGATGCCGCCGACTATATTGTCTGTGCGGCGGCCGTCGCTGACTATCGTCCACGTGAACGGCAGGACACAAAAGGTGCCAAGCGCCCGGACGCGTGGTCATTAGAGTTGGTCGCCACACCCGACATTGCGGCTGGTCTTGGCCAGCGGAAACGGCCGGATCAACGCTTGATTGGGTTCGCCCTGCAAACCGGCGACGGCCGGGAAGCGGCCCGCGCCAAATTGGCAGCCAAAAACCTCGACGCCATTGTCTTGAATCATCCCGAAGCGCTGGACGCCAATGAAGGCACCTATACGTGGATCACCGGCAATCAAGCCACCTCGTGGGGCACGCTCACCAAGCATGCGTGTGCGAACCGCATTTGGGATGAAAGTGTTGGCAGCGGTCCCCATATTCCCTGAAAAAGAGGGCTTGCTACGGGGTGCGGGCTGTGCTACGTTGCGCGCCTTTCCCCGGAAATGAGTGGGCGATTTCCGGGCAGCGACCTCCGCTGAATTGTGAACCAACGCCCGGAACATAACGAAAATGATTATGCAAACCACCAAACCAACCAAACAACCCTCCCACGTCGATCCCCGCTCTTTTGAGGGCGACGAAAACGCCAAAATGGAAGCCATGTATGCGGAAACCCTCAAGGATTTCAGTGAAGGCTCCATCGTAACCGGAAAAATCCTGGAAGTACGCGACAACGATGTCCTGATCGATATCGGCTACAAGTCGGAAGGCCTGATCCCCAAACATGAATTTAAAGATATCGAATCCCTCAACCCCGGCGACGAAGTTGAGGTATTGCTGGAACGTCTGGAAGACGACGAAGGAATGGTGGTGCTCTCCAAGCAACGCGCCGAGTTACAGCGCAATTGGCAACGGGTGCTGGACGAGTTTAAGGAAGGCGATGTGATCGAAGGCGAAGTGGTCGGCCAAGTCAAAGGCGGGCTGATCGTGGATGTGGGGATCGAAGCCTTTCTGCCCGGCTCGCAGGTGGATGTGGTGCCCGTGCGTAACGCCCATGAATACGTGGGCCAGACACTCGAATTTAAGATTCTTAAGATCAATGAGGATCGCCGGAATGTGGTGCTTTCCCGCCGCGAATTGCTGGAGGAAAGCCGCCGGGACCAGAAGAAGGCGTTGCTGGCGGAAATCAAGGCCGGCCAAGTGCGGACCGGTGTGGTTAAGAACATCACGGATTTTGGTGCGTTTGTCGATTTGAACGGCATGGACGGCTTGCTGCACATCACGGACATCAGCTGGGGCCGTGTCAACCATCCGTCCGACGTCTTGTCCATCGGTCAGGAACTGCAAGTGCTGGTGCTGGATGTAGACCTGGATCGCGAGCGTATATCCCTCGGTTTGAAACAGCAGACCGATAATCCATGGGAAGGCATTGAGGCTCGCTTCCCGGTGAACAGCACGGTGCGGGGCAAAGTGGTTAACCTGATGCCCTACGGCGCCTTTGTGGAAATTGAAGAGGGCATCGAGGGTATGGTACACGTGTCCGAGATGTCGTGGACCAAGCGCGTGGCGCGCGCCTCAGACGTGCTGTCGGTGGGCGAAGAGGTGGAAGCGGTCGTGTTGAGCATCAACAAGGACGACCAGAAGATATCGCTGGGTATGCGCCAAACGGAGGACAACCCGTGGGATGTGGTGGCCCAGCAATACCCGATCGGTGCCCGCGTGTCGGGTACGGTACGGAACTTCACCAATTACGGGGCCTTTGTCGAGCTGCAGGAGGGCGTTGACGGCATGATCCATGTGTCGGATATGTCCTGGACCCGCAAGGTCAACCATCCGTCGGAGGTGCTGAAGAAGGGCGACCATGTAGAGGCCGTGGTGCTGGAAGTCGATCCCTCCCAGCAACGGATCAGTTTGGGCCTGAAACAGGCACAGGAGGATCCGTGGGCGGCGATTGCGTCCAAGTATGCCGTGGGCCAAAAGGTCACCGGCAAGGTCAGCAAGCTGGCCTCGTTCGGCGCGTTCGTGGAGTTGGAAGAGGGTGTGGACGGCTTGGTTCATATCAGCCAAATCAGCGATGAACGCGTGCAGAAGGTGAAAGAAGTGCTCTCGGTGGGACAGGAAGTGGAAGCGCGGGTGATCAAGATTGATCCGGTGGAACGCCGGATTGGACTGAGCATCAAAGCGGCCGCGGTGCCGGATGAAGAGTTCCAAGTGGATGACGACATGCTGCAAGGCCTGCGGGCCGGCGAAGAGCTGGTGACTTTGGGCAGCGCGTTTGAGGAAGCGTTGGGCGATATCCAAACCGAGGAATGGCATCCGGGCGAGAAGAAAGAGGAATAAGCCGTCATTCGCATCGAAAAGGATTCCCTGGGGGAACTCGAGGTTCCGGCCACCGCGCTGTACGGTATCCATACTTGCCGCTCGGGGGCAAATTTCGATGTGGCCGGTGAGCCGGTACCCATTGAGATCATTTACGGCGTAGTGCATTTAAAATGGGCCTGCGCCAAGGCCAGTCAGGCGCTGGGCTTATTGGACGCGGAGAAGGCGGGGGCCATCGCGAAAGCGTGTGCGGCGATTCTGGCTGGCCAACACGATGACCAGTTTCCGGTGGACGTGTTTCAAGCCGGGTCGGGGACGTCGTCCAATATGAACGTCAACGAGGTCATTGCCAACCTCGCGGCGACCATGTTGGGGGGCCAACCGGGCGACCGTGACCGGGTGCACCCGAATGATGACGTCAACAAGGGCCAGTCCACCAATAACATCTTCCCCTCCGGGATTCGTGTGGCCGCAGTGACCTTGTGGCCGGCCTTGCAGTCCGCCGTGCAACAGTTGGTCGCGGCGTTGCAGGCCAAGGCCGCAGCGTTTAAGGATGTGATTCGTAGCGGGCGCACGCACCTGCAGGATGCGGTTCCCGAAACGCTGGGACAGGCCTTCGCCGCCTGGGCGCACGCGTTGGTCAAGGATGTGCGCCGCTTCGAGGCGGTTCATGACCGGCTGATCGAGATCGGGGCGGGCGGCAATGCGATCGGAACCGGCGTAAATACCAAGCCCGAATTCCGTGCGGAAATCGCAAAGGCCATGCGGGAATTGACCGGTACCCCCTATCGTCCGGCGGAAGACGGTATTGAAATCACGCAGTACTTGACCGATTTGGCGGACGCCTCTGCGGCCCTGCGTTTGCTGGCCATGGATATCGCGAAATTGTGCAACGACTTGCGCTTATTGGCGTCCGGACCCAACACCGGCCTCGCAGAGATTGTGTTGCCACCGGTTGAGCCCGGATCGTCGATCATGCCGGGCAAGATCAACCCCAGTATCTGCGAAGCGGCCAATATGGCGTGCATTCAGGTAATGGGCCATGATCAGGCCGTTCAATTGGCGGCGGGGGCGGGCCAATTGGAATTGAACACGCATATGCCGGTAACCGGCTACAACCTTGTACGCTCGTACCAGCTGCTGACGCGCACGGCGTCTATGTTGGCGGACAAGTGTATTCGCGGCATCACCGCCAACCGGGAACGTTGCGCCCACTATTTTGAAACCAGCGGCGGATTGGGGACCGTGCTGAATCCCAAGCTCGGCTATGACCAGGTAGCGGCGCTGGTAAAAGAAGCGTTAAGCCGTAAACTGACGGTCAAGGAGTTGGTGCTGGAAAAGGGGTTACTAAGCGAGGCCGAATTTAATGCGCTCGTCGCCCGCGCGACCGGCCCGAATCTGGACGAGCCGCAGGACTAGTAGCCGAATCGGCAGGCTTGCATCGTTAGCCGGTTGCATTACAATGCGGGCGTGGAGTGGGCATAGCGAGGGACACAACGTATGACGGCTAAAACTTTAGAAACACGCATTCAAGATCTGGTCTACAACGTAGATGCCGGTATCGGGCTGGGCCTGATTAAGGCGTCTTTGTATATCCTGTTCATTGGATTTGTGTTTCTGCTGTATACCGCCAACCAGTTTAAGGGACTCCGTGACGCCGAAGCCATGGATATGGCGCAGCTAGGGCGGAACATCCTGTACACCCGGAGCTTTACGACCCAGAACGTTCGGCCGGCGAGCATCTGGTTTCAAGGTCCGCGCCGCGGCCAATCGGCGGTGGCCATTCATGGGCATCCGGATATCGTGCACGCCCCGGTTTACCCGTTGATATTGAGCGGCTGGTTTCGCGTGACGGGGGCACGTTTTGACCGGCTACCCGAGGGCCCGTTACAAGTGTTTCAGCCCGAATACCGCATCATGCTTCTCAACCACCTGTTTACCGTGCTCACCGGCATCCTGTTGTACTTGCTGGCCCGGCGCCTGTTTGACCGGCGGGTGGGCTTGCTGGGGGTGACAGTCTTTTTCCTCAGCGACACGGTCTTAAGCAACAGTCTGTCCGGGACCGGCACCAGTGTAGTGGCGTTCTGGGCCCTCGCCGCCGTGTATGCCATGGTGATTGCGGTTGACCGTCTGCAGGAATCCAAAGCGGTACGCCAGTGGATCGTGCCGGCGTTGTGCTCGCTCGGGTTCTGCGTGCTGGCCTTCCTGACGCGGTACGCGGCCATCGCCTTGCTGCCGGGCCTGCTGCTGTACTTGTGGTGGTCACTGGGTAGACGCGGGACCATCTATGTGCTGCTGTTCGTGGTGCTGTTCGGTGCGGCAGTCGCGCCGTGGCTGGTGCGGAATGTGCGCGTGAGCGGGGCCCCGTTGGGGATGACCCCCTATTTGGCCTTAAACGAGTCGGCAGCCTTTCCCGAGAATTCATTTGAGCGCCAACTTCAGCCGACGGTGACCATGGCGGAACTCCGGCCCGTTCGCCTTAAATTTCTCACGCAACTGGCGGAACGGTATAATCAATCGCTGCCATCCATGGGGGAAGGCCTACTGATCAGCTTCTTTCTGGTGGCGTTCTTCTATCGCTTTGTGCGACCACCGGTGCACCGGTTACGCTGGGGACTGGCGTTGTCACTAGCGTTGTTCATCGTGATTTCGTCCTTCTCCAGCGAGGCAACCTGGCAGGCCGTATTAATGTTTTGGCCACTCGTCATCCTGTACGGTTTGGCCTTTTTTGCGTTGATGCTGGAACGCTTACAACTGCAAATAAGCTTTTTTAAGGCGTCCATTACGGTCGCCGTGGTCGTCCTGAGCGCCACCCCCATGATCCTGACACTGTTGCCACCGCGCCAGACGCCGCCCTATCCACCATATTCCCCCCCATTGATCGGCTATCTCTCCAATCTACTGGAACCGGAGGAGCTGATGTGTACCGATATGCCGTGGGCCACCGCCTGGTACGGCCAGCAAACTTCCGTGCTACTCCCTCTCTCGCTCGATCAGTTTTACGATATCCACGACTATATGCACCGTTTCCACGGCCTGTACTTTACCACAGTTACCCGGAACAAGCCCTACGCCCGCACGTTGCGATCGCCGCGCTATCTTGACTGGCTACCGATCCTCGAAGGCCGAATACCTCGCGATTTTCCGCTTTTGCAAGGGATCACGATCAGGGAAATGGAACAGATCTTCTTGAGCGATCGCCCCCGCTGGGCGGAACAGTAAGCCGGACAGCGTATGCCTACGCTCAACACCAAATATGCGGTGGGGATTGACTTCGGCGGCACCTTCAACAAGTTGGCACTGGTCAACGATGAAGGGCACATGCTGGCCCGCCGCCGGGTAGCAACCGACACCATTACAGGACGTGCCGCCTGGATGGAAGCCATGGCGACGGCCATCACGCAGATGTGCACCGAAGTCGACCCAACCGGCCCGTTGCCCCTGGAAGGAATCGGGATCGGGGTGCCGGGATTTGTCGATTTTTCACGCGGCTATATTCATCAACTCCCCAACGTGCCCGGTTGGGACGGCGTGGCCCTGGCTTCGCTGATGGAAGAGCACGTGCAGCAACGCGTACGGGTTGATAACGACGTCAATGTCATGGCCCACGGCGAATGCACCTTTGGCGCCGGTCGCACCTATCAACACGCGGTCTTTCTGACCTTGGGGACCGGCGTCGGCGGCGGGTTGATCATTAATAATCAACTCTATCGCGGCGCGTATTCCATGGGCGGTGAAATCGGCCACATGACGATTAACTTGTATGATGATCCGTCGCCTATCGGGCGCGGCGTGCTGGAGCAATACGTCGGCAATCAACGTATCGTTGAACGCGCCCTGCGCTACCTGGATGCGGGCGAATCCAGCCACCTGCTGGATCAGTGCGACGGCGACCGGTCGCGGGTGGACCCGTTGGTGATCGAAAAGGCGGCGGAAGCAGGCGACGCCATGTGCATCCGGGTGTACGACGAAGTGGCCGAATGCCTGGCCGCCGCCCTGTCCTCCGTCACCTACCTGCTGCAGCCCGAAGCGTTCATCATCGGCGGCGGCGTCGGCCAGAGCGGGCCCATCTTGTA
Organism: PVC group bacterium; assembly: GCA_003562335.1. Taxonomy (GTDB): domain Bacteria; phylum Verrucomicrobiota; class Kiritimatiellia; order SLAD01; family SLAD01; genus SLLF01. The sequence goes on along the minus strand of PWVE01000219.1, from coordinate 3,155 downwards.
TGACCCCTTGCAACGCCACTTGGAAGCCCGCCTCAATCCCCATTTTGCCAAACGCGTGGTCATCAAGAAAGCCGCGTTAGGCAACGATGCCGGGGTACTGGGTGGAGCGGCCTTATGGCTGGCGCCATAAATGGAAACCGATCGCAAAGCATTAACAACCCGCGCCGGCAAGATCTTGCGTGCCTTGCGCCGGACCTATCCGCAAGCCCGCTGCGAATTGATCTACGAGAATCCGTTGCAGCTGGCCATTGCCTGCATCCTTTCGGCGCAATGCACCGACAAACGCGTGAACCAAGTCACGCCCGCCTTGTTTGCGCGTTACCGGACTGCGGCCGACTGGGCCGCTATTCCGCCACCGGTGTTGGAAGAGGCCATCCATTCCACCGGTTTTTACCGGAACAAAGCCAAAAATATCATTGGGTTCTGTCAGCAACTGGTTGAACACTTTGACGGGCACGTACCGAACGATTTCGACGCGCTGGTGAAACTGCCCGGTATCGGTCGTAAAACCGCCAACGTGATCATGGTATCGGCCTTTGACACGCCCGGCATTGTGGTCGACACCCACATGACCCGCTTATCAAACCGGCTGGGCCTGACCCGGCAACGCGATCCGGTTAAAATCGAATTCGAGCTGCGGGAGATTCTGCCGCGCCCCCACTGGGGCCACTTTTCGCACGCCATCGTGTTTCACGGGCGCCGCTGCTGCACCGCCCGCAAACCCGATTGCGCCCGCTGTGAAGTCCGCCGCTGGTGCCCGTCAAAAGATCAATTTTGAGAGGAATTAGGGATGAAGCAGGCCGCTCATGGCCAGCACGATGAGCAGTGCGACAAACACGCTCATGCCCGCGAACAGGCGGTCTCGTGCCCGCCAATACTGAACTGCACTGGCGAGCAACGCCCACGCGGCCGAGGAACAGCCGACGGCGGCCAGCCCGAAGTGGGTGAATGCGTCGCCCCCCAAAGGATAACGCAAGTAGAAGTGGCCGCCCGGAAAGTACCCGCCCGTTGTTTCCCATATTTCCTGCGGGGCGGCCCCGTCGAAAATCTGTGCAAACAGAAAGTAGGGATTCAGAAAATTTTGTTCGGGCCGGATCAGGCTCAACAGCGGGCCCACGATACAGATGACACAGGCCACTACCGTGAGCCAGTAGACTATCCGGCCATAGGTTAGTTGCGGGTGGGGAATATGATGGTGGTCAGTCATGCGTCCTCCGGTTTCCTGGATTCCTTTATAACGAATACGATTACGGCTGAAAAAATGAGGACGAACACAACACCCGTAACCCACATCGGTGCGGCAGGCAACCAGCCGACGCTGTTCAATCCCCGTGCGAGCAGGCCGTAAGCCGAAAACCCCATGAATCCGATCAGCAACAGTCGCACAAAACCGCTCCTCACGGAAATAAGCAAGCGCGTACCGATCAGTCCGCCCAGCACCTGCCCTACCAGCCAAGGGGCGGCAAACAAAGGGATGACGGCTCCGCTGTGGATGTAGGGCCAAACGGCGATGCAATCGCCCATGCCCAGCAACACCCCACTGTTGGCCGCCGCAACCTTGAGCGGGACGCCCATCACCAGGTTCTGCGTGGGCACAATGGCCCAGCCGGCTCCCATACCGAAAAACCCGCCCAATATGCCCACCAACATAATGGCCATAAAGAAAAAGCCAGCCCGGTGCAGCGTATAGTTCATCACACGCCCAAGCGATGCTTCGTAATAAGGGAGCGAAAGGTGCAATGAAGCCGTAAAGCGGTCGCTCGCGGGTACGTCGGGCCACTCGATCTTCTTGCCGCCGCGCAGGAAGAACACCACCAACCCCAGCAGAATACCGCCTAACGCCAGCCGGATAAATCCCTCGCCCTCTTCGCCCATAATGGCGGCGAGCCGGATAGCGGACGCTGAGCCGATAAAAGCGCCAATGCCGTACCCAACACAGGCATAGATGCACACCTTCAAGTTGGCTAAACCCCTTTGCATGAAACGGCCGGTTGATATCAACCCGCTGAACATCGCCACAATCAGGCCGGTTCCGCGCACAATCAGGCTGTCCACGGGCGTAAACGCGAGCATGAAGGGCGTGAACAACACCCCGCCGCCAATGCCCGCCGTGACCGAAACAATGGCGATGGCAAAACTGATCAGAAAGAAGCCGACCATCCAGGACACGAGCAGTCTCCCGTCCATCCCGCCCGCAGGCGGCTCCGTTGTAAACCCGATCAGCATGAGCCCCGTCAGGCAAATCACCAGCAGTCCGAGCATGATCATAATCTCGATGCTCAATCGCGGTCGAGGGGTAGTGGTGGCGCCCGTTGGGTTCGATCTAATCGGTTTCATGAATGAGGCACTCCGCATGGCGGCCTACGCGAACGATAAGAAGCGCCAGTAACCGAAGAAGACCCAGCCCCAAAGATAATGAATACCACATCGCGCATGTATAGCCGGGCCCAACGTGGGGCGGCTACAGTTTCGGTCGCGGATGAAATCTGCGTTAGGGAGTCGGGTGCAAGCATGAACCAGCCAGTCATTGATACCGTCCGGAAGCCGCGCCGTCTTCGGCGCGGGTTTCGGATTCACCCCCGATGCTTGGTTCGGCACATGAGCCTTTTCGATTTCTTACAAAACCTATTGATTTGTTCATTTTGTGGAAGCGGACAGTGCCGACGCTTCCTGTCAGGATGCCTGCGGGGATACAGATGACGCCGATTATCCAGAACCAGCCCTGCTCCGCGAAATGCATGATGGAGACGCCGGCAATCACCAAGGCAACAGCAGAACGTAGATAAGCTAGAAGCGTCCTCTCGTTGGCGAGCAGAGTCCGATCAATGGCCAGTTCATCGCGGAGAATCAACTCGTGCTTTTTGAATTTTGAATAAGTAGTGTTTGCCATTCTGTTTCTCACTCCTGCCGAATGTTTACCAATCAGCGGCCCCTGACACGCAGCTCGCTGCCTCGATTCTACCACACTGGCCGTTGGCGTGTCACGGTGATAGGGTATGTATCGGTGGCATCCAAGTCAGCGTTCATAAGGAGCCCTCCGTGGTGACCAATTGCACAGGGTCACGGTCGCGCCGGGCCAGTAGCCAATCGACCCGCGTGCCGGTCAGGGCGCGCAGGCACTGCCGCAGAATGGGCAGATACGCGCGCTCGGCATG
>PWVE01000193.1 GCA_003562335.1 PVC group bacterium | reverse complement strand
GTACCGGTCGTCGGTGGCGAAAAGGCCTGCAATAAAAATTAATCCCAACCGAGAACCGCACACCCGTAGCGCGGGGGGGCAAAAAAAAAATTAAAAAAATCAAAAAAAGGGCAGCAATTCTCATTATGGCCTCTGCGGCTCACCGGGACGGTTCGCCCTACCACGCGAACCCCGCTATTTGAACGGAAAAATGGTAGGGCGAGGCGTCCCTGCCGAGCCGCGATCCGGAATAGGAGGCCATAATGAGAATTGCTGGCTACAAAAGCAAACGCGTTGCGGTTGCCCTGCTTATTATGTTGACAATAGATACCTTGGTGCTAGTTTACGCGCTTTACGGAAAAACCGGTATCCATGAGACCCAATATCGTATTCATTCTTGTCGATGACATGGGATACGGCGACTTTGGCGCTATCAATCAGGGCCTGTCGCGAACGACCACACTTGACCAATTGATGGCCGAGAGCGTTTGCTTCACACAGCAGTACACGGCCTCTCCGGTGTGCAACCCGTCGCGCGCCTGCCTGATGACCGGACGCTATCCACACCGGACGGGATCAATCGATACGCTTGAGTGGCGAGGGCTGGAGCGTCTGGCGCTACGCGAAACAACTTTAGCCGACGCCCTGAAGAGCGCCGGATATGCAACCGGCCTCGTCGGGAAGTGGCATCTGGGTGCGTTTGACCGGCGATATCATCCGCTGAATCGAGGGTTCGACGAAACCGTATGCTTCCGCGGTGGCATGCACGATTACTACAACTGGCGCATCGAGTTCAACGAAGACGTCGTCAGGGGTGATGGCCGGTATCTGACCGACGTTTGGACAGAAGAGGCCGTAGGGTTTATCAAAAGGCATCAGCGCGAGCCGTTCTTCCTGCACGTCACGTACAACGCGCCACACACCCCGCTGCAGGCTCCGGCTGAAGAGGTGCAGCCATTCCTGGAAACTGGGAAATTCAATAAGGGCGTCAGTACGCTGTACGGCATGCTGCACCGTATGGACGCCGGGATCGCACGGATTTTGGAAACCCTTCAAGGGTGCGGGTTGGCGGACAACACGATCGTCATGTTTACCAGCGACAACGGACCACAATTCGGCGGCGAGGGCGAGCATCGCCTGGACCGGTTCAACGGCCAGCTACGCGGAGCCAAAGGCTCTGTGTATGAGGGCGGCATCCGGGTGCCCATGATGCTCCGGTGGCCGGCCGGTCTGGACGGGGGACGCCAAGTTGATGAGATGGTGCACTTCAGTGACTGGTTTCCGACGATCCTTTCCCTTGCCGGCGTTCCCCTTCCGCAAGGCCTGGATATCGACGGAATCGATATTCAGGCTACTATCCGGGGTGAAAAGAACAAGGTCTGCACAAAGCGCTTCTGGCAGTGGAATCGTTACACGCCGCTCGTCACCAGCAATGCAGCCATGCGCGACGGGGACTGGAAGCTCGTCCGCCCGGCCATTGCAGAATCGATGGCGGTACCATGCTGCGATCCGTGGCTGCGAATAAGCATGTACGAGCCGGAGCGTCTTATCGAGAACGGACTGATTACCGATCCTGAACCACCCCGCTCCATTCCTGAACCGCCGCCACCGGAACTTTACAACATCGCCGGCGACCCCCTTGAGGACGTAAACCTGGCCGCCGACCACCCGGACATTGCACATAAAATGCTGGTGGAACTAGAGACATGGTTCGAGGAAGTCGAACAGGAAAGAGCCACCATTGACGATCAATGGTAGGACGACAAAGACAAGATCATGCAAAAAGGCAGCTCAGTATTCGCCTGAATCGATTTTGCTCGCCGCTTCTTCTATTAGGGGCTCGTGAAACAACCATTCGGGGGGGATTGATTCCACGAACAAATCAGAACGGGTCACACGTACAGTCATCTCCGATTGTGGGTTTCTTTCGTTACGGAAGTGCTCAAGCCTGAAAGGATAGTAGCCTTGTTCCAGAAATCGCAGGGAAGCTACTGTTGCAGGTAGTTGTTGCAGGTCCTGCTCAATGGTCCAGTCGCCGATCACCAAACGACTCCCGTCGCTGGACCTAAGCCAGAAGCCATATTCTCCAGTCTCCGGGATATAAATCCAGCCCTCGAAAAGACACGCGATGCCGCCTTTCGAAGGCAGATCGTCAATTGAAGCCTGATCTGCGATTCCCGTCTCTGCCGGTTCCATCTCATCAAAATCGGGCAAATGCGTCAGGTTTTCGCGATAGAGGCGCAGTCGCAGGCCGGAACGCAAGTCCGATGGAGCATCCCAAGTTTGGCTCGTCGATGGTGCCGTGACGGTTACGGGTCCGGCCCGGACCGCTTCGCGAACGGCCACAGCATAGCTTTCCTCTCCCTCGAAGGGGGGACGTTGTATGTATTGCTCCCGCCAATGCCGGTGCCGTTCTTGGAAGTATTGGTGCATGGCTTCGGGAGTGATGGCCGCATAAATTTGTCCAACAGCCTCGGAAAAGGCAACGTAAGGGGCCGACATCATGGCGTTCACACCGCTACCCTGAAATGAAATGCAATCGGGCGATTGCGGCCACTGGTTCGACCCTGTGATTTCCTTCAAAAGGGTGTCAGGAGTCGCAAATTTCAGGATGAAGCCGTAAGACCGTATGATATGTCCTAACTAGACCCCATCCGAAAAGGGTTTCGGATGGGGGTGTTCAGGTGTTCAGTGTTCAGAGTTCAGGAGGGAACGGTGCTTTGCGCTCCAGTTGAACAGTCATTTTGCTTCCAGCGGTCCAT
>PWVE01000069.1 GCA_003562335.1 PVC group bacterium | reverse complement strand
GGTATGGCTGCCCGGCTAGTGACATCTATCTTTTTATCCGTGAAATCCGTGCGATCCGTGGTTTCTTTCTTCGGTGGCAACAACGCTGCGTGGTTTTCGAATCCGTTCCCAACGCGACGGTCGTTGGCGTGATTCCGAGATCGACAAGATCGACATGACAAAGTCCTTTCATACTCAATAACAGCCTCCACACACGCTCCCTCGACGCACATACTCCATCAACTTCTTACAGCGCAACCGGCTCGCTGTCGCCATCCGACTGTATTTGTCAGCCGAGAGTAGCATCGATCCCCATTCGCTCAAAAAAAATGATTATTCCCCGCCACCGTGGTAAGTTAAAGTCGGATTGTTTGGAGATGATAAAATGAAGCGAGAATTCAACGTGGTAATAGAACAGGACGAGGACGGCTACTTCGTGGCGTCTGTCCCTGCATTGCGGGGATGTCACACCCAAGCCAAATCGCTCGATATCCTAATGGCGCGTATTCGAGAGGCGATCGAACTTTGCATTGAAGCATATCTTGCGTGATTGCGACATTTCGCGTGATGATTTCATGAAACAAACGTGAGCGACGGCGGATCGCGTAAAGTTTAGGCGAAGGGTAAAGAATGATGCAAGAATGGGGCTGGGCACTGGTGGCGGATGCGATACTGGTGGTCCATATAGCGTTTGTGTTGTTCATCGTGATAGGTGGCGTGCTGATTTGGCTGGGCGGCTGGCGTCGTTGGTCCTGGATACGCTACCGCCTCTTCCGTCAGCTGCACTTGGCGGCTATGGCCTTCGTACTGGTGGAAACGCTGCTGGGCATGATCTGTCCGTTAACCGAATGGGAAGCCGCACTGCGACAGCGGGCGGGACACGACCCTTATGGCGATGACACGTTTATGCAGTATTGGTTGCAGCGCTTACTGTACCAGGAATGGTCGCACACCACGTTCATTGCGCTGTACGCGTTCGTTTTTATTGCTATAGTGGCGGCCTGGTTCGTTTATCCGCCGCATAAAAGAAAGAACGGGACTAGACCATGAAAGATCGCCGTATTGACTTAGCAGATTTTGAAAGTGAGATCATCCTGCGCAATTTGCGTTTGGAAGACTATGACCGCTTGACCGAAATGGGGTTGAAGTGTTTCCCGGGCATGGAGCCCTGGAGTCGAGAACAGTTGGTCAGTCAACTGAAAAATTTTCCCGAGGGCCAGTTCGGCATCGAGATTGATGGTGTGTTGGTCGCCTCGGCCACGAGCTTAATCGTGGATTTCGATCTTTATTCCGATTGGCACAACTGGAAGGAGATTTCCGATAACGGCTTTATCCGGAACCATGATCCGCGCGGCGACACCTTGTACGGCATCGAAATCATGGTGGCGCCTGAATACCGGGGGATGAAGCTGGCCCGGCGCCTGTACGAGGCGCGCAAGCAGCTGGTACGCGACCTGAACTTGAAGAGCATCGTAATCGGCGGGCGTATACCGGGTTATCACGAGCATCAAGACGAAATGACCGCGCACGAGTACGCGGAGAATGTGGAAGACAAGACCCTGTACGATCCGGTCTTGACCACGCAACTGGCCAACGGATTTGAGCTGAAACAGTTGATTCCCGATTACCTCCCGACCGACGAGGACAGTGTAGGTTGGGCGACTTACCTGGAATGGACCAACGTTGACTATCGTCCGTACAAGAAGCGCGCGATTCGTCCGGTGCAGGTCGTACGCATCGCCGCAGTGCAGTACCAAATGCGCACCGTCAAAGATTTTGATGAATTTGCCCAACAGTGCGCGTTCTTTGTGGATTCCGCGTCGGACTACAAATGTGATTTTGTGTTGTTCCCCGAGCTGATCACGACGCAGTTGCTTTCCTTTTGCGACACCGACCGCCCCGGCGATGCGGCGCGTAAGCTGACGGAATTTACTCCGCAATACCTGGAGATGTTCAGTGAATTCGCCATTCGCTACAACATCAACATTATCGGCGGCTCGCAATTCGAGGTCGTAGACAACACGTTGTACAACGTGGGCTATCTCTTTGGGCGGGACGGCTCCATCGGGCGCCAGCGCAAGATTCATGTAACACCGGCCGAATGGAAATGGTGGGGGGTTGCGGGCGGTGACAAGGTGGAGGTGTTTGACACCGATTGTGGGCGCGTCGCCGTGTTGATTTGCTACGACATTGAGTTTCCCGAATTGGCGCGTATTGCGGCGGCCAAGGGCGCACGCATCCTGTTTGTGCCCTTTAACACCGACGAGCGGCATGGCTACCTTCGTATTCGGCATTGTGCCCTGGCGCGCTGCGTGGAGAACCACTGCTACGTGGCAGTGGCCGGCTGTGTCGGGAACCTACCCTTTGTCAACAATGCGGACATCCACTATGCGCAATCCGGGGTGTTTACCCCCGCTGACTTCCCTTTCAGCCGTGACGCCGTGGCCGCCGAGTGCAATCCCAACATCGAGACGTTTGTCATTCAGGACGTGGATATTGAGCTGCTGCGGCGGCACCGCTACCGCGGTACCACCCAGAACTGGAACGATCGTCGCCGCGATTTATACGAAATTCGCTACGTGGAAGACGGCAAATCCAAGTCGGTGTGACCCGCATTGCTTGTGGGCATGCCGGCCTCCGTCAGACCAACTCGACGGCGGTGCTATCCACCCACATCGCCACCGACTGCTGGATCATTTCAATGCCCACCATCACCCGCGTCTTGCCTTCGACCTGTTGGACGACTCCTTCGACGCCTGTAAACGGGCCACTGGTAATACGCACGATTTTGCCGGTTTGAATATAGGGCATGACGTCCAGCAATTCCCCGCTTTGTACCGCGCGTCTGAGTTGTTGCAACTGGTGCACAAGAGCGTCCTGCTGCACAACGCGCAACACATTGGCCACATGCTGGTTTTGCTTCAACGCCTGTACGTCTTTGGCCGGCAAGCGGGCAAAGACATAACCGGGGAAAAGCGGCGACCAGAATTCACGCACGCGGTTCCCGTAGCGATGCTCTTTGCGCCGCAGGGGCAGAAACACGGTTACCCCCGGCTGGTCATGGTGGTCGCGAATCTTTTTTTCGGCCCGCGGGCGGGCGTGTAGAATGGTCCACACAAACCCGTCCTCCGCCGGCAGGATTTCGGGATACGGCCGTTTATCAGGGTCGGGCACATGCATCATACGGCGAGTCTAGCGGGGTTGGTCAGGATCACTCTTCCGTAGCATCGAGGGGTTCTTCCATTACCGGATCCGTGCGGCGGTCCAGCCAGCCCAGTCGGCTAACGTCGCGGAAGGCCAGGAACAGCATGGCGGCAATCAGCAGAAACCAGCAGGCCGTCATCAGGGCCACCTTGAACCGTGCATTAACGCGCCGCCGGGTAATGACTTCCCACAAGGCAAACACGATGTGGCCCCCGTCCAGCACCGGGAGAGGCATCAGGTTAAGCACCGCCAGATTGACGTTCAGCAAGCAGGTGAACCACAAGGCCATGATGAAACTGCTTTGCACCATGTCCCAGAGGCTCTTTAAGATGAATACGGGACCCGCCAACGCACTGGCCGCCATCCCTGAAGTGGACGGCGTTACCAAGGCTCCGAGTACCCGGAAAATGAGCGTGGAAAATTCGCGGATCAATTCCGTCGGTCGCGGATGGATCACTTTATCAAAATCGACCGCAAAATCCGGGGGACTAAAAGCAATGCCGATCAGGGCGCGACCTTCCTCCGGGTTATAGGCCGGCGTCACTTCCAATGTCACGCGCTCGCCATTGCGTTTAACCACCAGCGGGACGGTCTGTTCGCGCAGGGCATCGACCAGATCGATCAACTGCGCCTGGCTGAACAACGTGACGCCGTTCAGTTCCACCAGTCGGTCCCCGGCCTCGATCCCGGCTTGTTCGGCGGGTGACCCCGGCAGCACGCGCGCGGCGTCGGCGTAGTTCACCCACGCCACGCCCGGGATCAGTCGGATGCCCAAAGCGGTGTCTTCCGTCGGGATCGGGATGTCCACGGCTACGATCCCATCGGGTGTTTCGGCTTCCAGTGTCACCGTTTGTGACAGCGTCGCGGTAACGTGAATATCGTTCCAGTTGCGTACCGGTTCGCCGTTCACCGTGATGATCCGGTGGCCGGGCCGCAGACCTTGCTCGTAGGCGGCGCTCTCGGCGGCGACATAGCCCACCACCGTATCGCGTTCGTGCGGGGCGGATGGTTTGCCGACCAAATAGATGATCCACGCGATAATGAAGGCCAGGATAATATTGCCCACGGCCCCGGCCACCGCTACTGGAATCTTTTTCCAGGGTGCGACGTCCGGTAGCTGTTTGCCCTCTTGTTCGGCGTGGGCCTCCGTATCCGGATCCATCTGTGGCAAGGCCACATACCCCCCGAAGGGGATCATGCCGATCTTATACAGGATGCCGTCTTTCTTGCGGCTCCAGATAGGCGGACCGAACCCTATGGCGAACGTATCAATCTGCATGCCGAAATGCCGCGCGAGCAGAAAATGGCCCAGTTCATGAATAAAGATGGTCAAGCCGAACAAAAGCAGCACGACCACTAACGTATAGATGGTTGTTATCATAATAGCAGTACTCAGCGAGTGGTTACCCACCAAAGGTAACCGTAGAGAACCGGCGCGGCAAAGATGAGGCTATCCAGGATATCCAGAATTCCCCCCATTCCTTTTACCCAACCGCCCGAATCCTTAACGGCGATTGCTCGTTTTAACATTGATTCAATCAGATCCCCTAAAATCCCCATAACCGGCAACACCATACCCAGAATGAGCGCATCCGCAACCGTCAAAGTGACCGGCCCGATATCCCCACTGAGCGTAACCCAGAAAACCAGGCTGGTGGCACAACCGGCCAGCACGCCCCCGACGCAACCTTCCCAGGTCTTGGCCGGCGAAATGCGCGGGCACAGCTTGTGGCGCCCCAAATTGCAACCGGTAAAGAACGCGCCAATGTCGGTAACTTTCACAATTAAGATCATGTACAACAAGACCCAGCGCCCGTCGCCGACCGGCCACATCCACAAAATTTTTGTATAGAAATTGAAGACAAAACCGAGATATCCCACCGCCCACAAGGTCATGGCCACCGCCGTGAGCGGTGATTCCTGATCGCGCGCGAAGCAGGCGCGCAGCAACACGCCAAATACAATAGCGGCCAACAACAAGCTTTCCAAACGCAGCGCCTGGGCCATATCCGTATAGGCGGCACAAAGGCCTGTCCCCACAATCAGCACGACGACACTTACGGTACCCCAACGCGGGTAACAGGGCATCCCGGCCCCGCGCAGCAACCGGAAGAACTCCACGCACATGAGGGTGGCCAATACCGGAATGACGGCAAAAACCGCCATGGCAGGCAGGTACAGCGCGCCGATCAAGGCCCCGATCATGGCCGCCCCATTGATTATGCGGTGCCGAATCATGACACCGCCCCGTAACGCCGATGCCGTTGGCCGTACGCGTTGATCGCCGCCTGTAAGTCTGCTTCCCGGAAATCCGGCCACAACACATCGGTCACGTACAGCTCTGCGTAGGACAATTGCCACAACAGAAAATTACTCAACCGCATTTCGCCACTCGTGCGCACCATTAAATCAGGATCCGGCACATCCGGCGCGTATAGATGGGCGCTGATCGTCTCCTCCGTGACGGACTTGGCTTTCAGTTTGCCGGCCTCCACCTTGGCCGCGATCTTACGCGTGGCATCCACCAATTCCGTGCGCCCACCGTAACTCAATGCCAAAATCAGATTCCCCCGGGTATAGGCCTGCGTCGCTTTTTCGACCTTACGTAAGCGCTGCCGGACAGGCGCAGGCAAGTCCTTCAGGCGTCCAATCACTCGTAGTCGGATTTCATGCTCGTGCAATTCATCCTCGTTCCGTTCCAGAAAATACTGCAACAGGCGCATCAATCCGCCGATTTCATCGCGTGGCCGGACCCAGTTTTCGACGCTGAACGCGTACAGTGTCAAATATTCCACCCCCGCATCCCGACACGCCCGCACCACGGCGCGCACGGAATCGGCCCCCGCCTCGTGTCCTTTGATCCGCGGCCACCCGCGCTGCTGCGCCCAACGTCCGTTGCCATCCATGATGATGGCAATATGCCGCGGCACCGGAGGTGTGGCCGCTTCGTTCATGCTTGCGGGGCGTATACCGATTCCACCACAAACGTCGCGTCACGTCGCGGACCAACCGAAACGATGCCCACCGGCACCCCGGTCAATTCTTCCAAGCGCGCAATGTACGCCTTGGCCTGGTCCGGCAAATCAGCAAAACAGGTACACGTACTGGTTGTGCACTGCCAACCGGGCAATTCCTCATAGACCGGCACACAGCCCTCCAACACCGTTATCGCACCCGGCACCTGTTCATAGCGTTGGCCCTCGTATTCGTAGGCCACGCACACCTTGATCACCGGCTGATCATCCAGCACGTCCATCTTGGTCAACGCCCAAAAATCGATGCCGTTGACCATGGCGGAATAGCGGGCCACAACGGCATCAAACCAGCCACAGCGCCGCGGTCGCCCGGTGGTGGCACCAAACTCGTGGCCGGCCTTGCGTAAGGCTTCCCCGGACGCATCGTGCAGCTCGGTGGGAAACGGTCCTTCCCCCACCCGCGTGGTGTAACCTTTAACCACGCCGATTACCCGCTCAATCCGGTGCGGCGGTATGCCCGAACCGGTACAAGCCCCGCCGGCCGTGGCATTCGAGGAGGTGACGTAGGGATACGTCCCATAATCAATATCCAGCATGACGCCTTGCGCCCCTTCAAAGAGAATGGATTCACCCCGCCGATCCGCCTCGTTAAGCAGGGTCACGGTGTCCTGAATATACGGTATTAAGGCATCGGCCAACGCTTGGTACTCGGCGGCCACTTCGTCAGCCGACAGCAACGGTGCCCCCAAGGCCTGCAGAATGACGTTATTCTCTTCAACCTTTTGCCGGACCCGTTCCGCAAAGTCCGCCAGCCGCATATCGCCCATGCGTAAACCAACGCGGGCCGCTTTGTCGGCGTACGACGGACCGATACCCCGTTTGGTGGTGCCGATCTTATCTTTGGCGGCGGCCGCACCTTCCCGATACTCATCAATCAGTCGATGATACGGCATGATAACGTGCGCCCGGTCACTCACAAACAACCGGTCCCGGGTGCCGTACCCGCGCGCTTCCACTTCATCGATCTCCTTTTTCAGCGCGGCCGGATCAATCACCACGCCGTTACCGATAACGCACCGACACCCCTCCCGCAGGATGCCGGAGGGCAACAGATGCAGCACGTGGCGTTCCTCGCCAATTTCCACGGTATGCCCCGCATTATTGCCGCCCTGATAGCGGACCACCCATTGATGTTCGGTCGTAATGACATCGATGATCTTGCCCTTACCCTCGTCGCCCCATTGGGAGCCTATTAAAATCGTATTTGCCATGATCTATCCTGTTGTTTAAGCCAACGCAGCCCGTTAAAAAAACAGCCCTCATCACACAATAGAGGGCCACTGACTGCAATCGCGGGCGAGCCTAAAACAAACCCCGCCTCCCCGTCAAGCCTGCCAACGGGCTCGCGACCGCCAAAACCGAATAATGAAATACCCAAGGACCCAAGGAAATCCGAATTTCGAAGCCCGAAACACCTGTCATCCACCGCTTACTTGATGACCGCCCTCTCGCGCCACACCGCCCTCTCCACACTTATTAACTCACCGCGTCATTTCGGCTGCGCTGACCTCTGCGAGCAGGTCTGCCAACCGCTCGACAATCTCCGGATAAATAACAAAGTTACTCGCCTGCAATGATCAGGTCCAGGCGTCGGTTCTGTTCATTCAAGGGTAAATCCTGGCTGCCTTCGATGGTCATCCAGTCGTTGTAGCCGATTCGGTCCAGCTCGCGGCGGACCAAGGGCCAATTAACATCGCCATCCCGGATGTCAACGAAGCGGCCACCCCGCAGGTGGTCTCGATCGATGGCGAAATCCTTGACGTGTATCTTGACAATAAGCTTGCCCAACGCGCGGATCCAGTCTTCCGGCATAGCATATTTGACGTGATTGCCGATGTCGTAATAGCACTGGACCCACGGGGAGTCGAACGAGGCGATAAAGTTGGCGAAGATGGCCGGTTGCACCCATAGATTGTTCCAGACGTTTTCCAGCCCGATGACCACCCGGGTTTCCTCCGCCACGGGAATCAGCTTCTCAACCGCCTCGCGCGAAGCGTCCGCAGCGTGGTTGTGGGCTTCGATGTACGGCTGATAGGGTTCGTTGTCCCCTTCGATCACCCGGATGACGTGCCCGGTCTTTTCGTCGAATTCAATGTCAAACTCATGGGCAGCCGGCATGCGCACATTGTCGATACGGCAGGGGACCAGCAGTATGGCGTCGGCGCCGTAGGCCTGTGCGGCGCGCAAAGCACGCTCGACACTGGCGATGTCCCGGGCCACGGTGTCGGCATCCTGGTTGAAGTTGGCCCAACCGCGCAGTACGCTGTGAATCCTCATCTCGAACCGATCGGCAAGCCTGCGCGCCTCGGTGGCTGCGGCCGGTGTCACGTCCCACACGTTGGTTTCCATACCTTCGAATCCGGCTGCTCGCCATTCAGCGAACGTTTCCTCGGTCGGGGCACCGATCAAGGCTTTCTTGAGTGTCGTATTGAAAGGGGCGGCCGACGCCCGCTGGTCGGGCATCAGCAGCCCGACCCCGGCGGCCGCAGATGTCGCCAAAAATTCTCGTCGCGAAAGGCTATGGTTCATTGCAATCTCCTCAACAAGCGTCAGTTTACCATCCTGATTTCCTGGATCAACCATTTGGTAAATCCAAGCGTCGAATGTGGGTCAGTCTCGGGGCCTACCGGACGCCACCGTCCCTCGTGGTGGGGGAAGGTATTCAGGTAATAGTGCATATTCGGGTGATGTTTGGGCAACCCAGCCGCCCAGTATTTCTGAAGCCAATCGCGCTCCATGAATGCGTAGTAAACATCCCCCTTCCAGCGGATGGGGCCGTAGTAAAAGATGTATTCCTTCCCCTGGTCGAGGGTCCACTGTGCCCCACGCACCAACCGCTCCGGCCGGACCCATCCCTCCTCCAGCGGCCAGTGCCGGTTGAACTGGTGGACTTCGACGCAGACCCCATCCATCTTTGCGATGATAGGATGGACACGCTCATCATCGGCAAAAAAGGAGGGGTGCTCCACCATCAGGATCAATTTATAATTGTCGTACTTGGTCAACCCCTGGGCGTGAGCCTCGCGGAACATTTTGCGAATATTGTCCACATCCTCTTCAAGCAGAATACGGGTGCACTCCGAAAAAGGCCCGGGCTTGGCATCCCGGTGACCACGCTCAATGGCGAGCCGGTACTCGCGGCAGATGAGAATATGTTCGATCTCACCTCCCTGCTGTTCCCAGTTGCGAATCACCCTGATCAAATGGTTCTTCTTCGGATTGAGGTCATCGCGCTCCTCACTGAGGCCCCAATAGTATTCGAAAAACATCCGCCGCGTCCTGAAGTCGCCATCCAGCCAATCCTTCACCACATCCAGATGCTCGGCCACAAACGGATAGTTACCAGACTGCTCTTCGTACGTGGGCGTCCCCGCCCACGATCCTCCGTGATTATGACCGTGATCCATTTCCGCGGTGCGCGCCAAGGGACGAAGCCCAACATAGCCATGCCGTCTGGTTGTTTCGTCCCCTTCAGCGTCCCTGCTGGGCCATCCTGTTAGTAAAATGATGGATATACCCATGATGAACGCATGGACACATCCATTTTTTATCATCGCTCTTTTCATATCAAGTCCAAGTGCTGTCCCAGGTCGTGGCAAATGACGACCACAATGTTCACCGGCTCGTTCATTCAATTCCTCCCGGCCCATGCGGAGCTTATGGGGTATCCACGATCGGGTAACGGTCCGGCATCCAGTGCGGTCTCCGCTTCATTTACCAAGGACGCAAGGGCCGTGTTGAGTTCGTGATTACCGTCAGCCAGTGCGGTTCTGGCCAGCGTGAGCCATTGCCGATTCATGAGGAAGAGCTCCGGGGATTCGTTTGTGTTCGCCGGTGCGGCCACACACGTGCAAATGCCGAGTGCGAGCACAATCAGAATGTAATGCGTTCTTAGTTTCATATTTGCTCTCCCATGCGGCGCATAAGCAAGGCAATTGTTATAGTAGACGTGATCTCCACCCCATGCAACCCCCATCCCAGGGCAAACGCATCTAAACTATGGTGATAAATGACGAAATACCCAAACACCCAAGTCCGAAAGAAGCCCTAAGTTCGAATGTGCAAGCCGTACTATGCGTGAATGCGGGCTCTATGGATGGTCAGAGCGGTCATCAGGCCCCGGAGTCGGTCCAGCCGGATGCTGAATATAGGCATTTCGTTCAGACTCGCCATCAAGTACCGGGGTATCGAAAACCTGACGCCACTCTCTTTGATCAGGATCGTATCTGTTTAATAATTGATCGCCCCCCCCACTGTGGCCCCGGCGAAAGGCAAAAAACAATTCGCCACTGACTTCATAAAAGGTTGGGTAATTCGGATTCACCTCCTCGGGCACCATCGGCAATTGC
>PWVE01000081.1 GCA_003562335.1 PVC group bacterium | reverse complement strand
AGGGACGCCTCGCCCTACCATTTTTCCCTTTAAATGGCGGGATACGCGTGGTAGGGCGAACCGTCCCGGTGAGCCGCAGAGGCCATAATGAGAATTGCTGCACGCACCTTTCCAACAGCGCAATCGGCTCCAAGTGCCTCGATATATAATCAGTCCAGCTCTTTGATGTATAGGTTGCGGAACTGAACCAGACTTGAAGCGGGGCGATACTCGTTCCTCTCGTGATCATAGCCCCCGTGATACTGCAACCCCAGCGGGCCGCTTGCGGCGACGCCCGGCAACTGAGCGTCATCGATTACAAGCTGTCCGTTCAAAATGACCGACAAGCGGTCCCCGCTCATTGATATAACATAGGTGTTCCATTCGCCTACGGGATTGTCGGCCCGCACGCGGGGCGTAACACCAGCGCGAACTTCCGGTGGCATGTTGCTATCTGTACGGTAGCCCCATACCTCACCCGATCCAACCGGCCAGTTCCAGATGTTGACCTGCGCCTTTGGCTGCCCGCGGAGGAATATACCCGAATCCGCATTCTCGATTTCCACGGTTTTGGTGCGGCCCTCATCATCAACCTTATTATTCCCATCCGGCCCAATCAGAGGTCGTCGCTCGGTTGTGGGCGCATCTGTAAACCGCCACTCAACATAGAGCACGAAATCACCAAAGGCGTCCTCCGTCCATACGTGTTTTGTACCAGGCAGCACGCTGCGCGGGTCGCAATCGATAACGCCATCGATCACGCTCCAGGATTCGGCGGCCGCCTCGGACACTTGCCAACCCGTAAAATCCTCGCCGTTGAACAGCTCGCGCCAACCGCCTGTCCCGTCGGCCAAAACCGACGAGGCAAACATCAGCGTCATCGTGGCAATGGATGCGGCAATTTTAGAAATAACTGATGAGAAGTTGCTTTCGGCGCGGCTACCGCTGAGGGGCCGCACTCGCCGATCCGAGGTGGTTTGTATCGTTTTCATGGTGCGAGGCTGGCAAAAACGGAGGTGTGCGTCAAGCCTGATTAAGTCTAGCCAAATCAGAGCAAACCCGCAGGGAACGAGCACCGATTTGGGGAACCCGGAGGGAAACCTGTGGTCCGACCCCGTCCCCTGAATCGTCCGCCGCTATCGTCGCGCTCTCGTTGGCCGCAAAGGTCAGGAATGACCGATTATGACAGCTGTACACAAAAAAACCGGCGGGGATTGCTCCCCGCCGGTTACTTTGTGTCTAAGGATATTAGTTGAACGCATTCCAGTTGGTAGGATCAGCGAGATAATCCGCCAGCGTACCGTGCAGGTCATGTGTACAGTTCGGCGTTCCAGGATCAGCCGTCGTCCCCATGGCGGCCGGTTCATAATTCCCGTTTTCTGGACACGTAGGCACACCACCGCGGATGTACTCGGCCAGATCAGTCGTCAGATCCGGCACGTCAGTGTTCTCAGCACCCGTGGCCATGCCCCACTGCTCCGTGGCGGCTTCGATCAGTCGCAGGTTATTCACGCACGCATTGGCACGCGTGGTCTGCCGCGACCGTTGGAACGACGGGATAGCGATGGCCGCCAAGATCCCGATAATCGCAACGACGATCATGATTTCTACCAAGGTGAAACCTTGTTTCTTCTTCATTTCTTTCTCCTTTTTTTGTTTTGTACAACGGGCGATTAACAAAACAGGTTATTCGCCCTGGTTCATGGTGATCTATCCAGCAGCTAAGATGCCAAGACAGATCGAAAATAAATAAATCTACTCAGATTCACCTTTTGACTTATTTATGGTTTACTAAACACGCAAAACAGGGAAAAGTCAAACACTAATTTTCGCCTTTCTGTTATAATGAACGTGCTTTTCGCAATTGTGACAATGAAACTGTACCAGGAATATGCTGAGTGGTGGCCGTTGTTATCGGCACCAGCGGAATATGCCGAGGAGGCGGCAACCTATAGCGACGTCCTGCGGTCGGCTTGTATCACGCCGCCGACTACCCTGCTGGAGCTGGGTAGCGGTGGCGGTAACAATAAGGCTGGTGGTACATGACACTCATCACTGCGGCCTGTTCCCGCAGACGGATTGGCTGGACACGTTAACCCGCGTGGGCTTCGAACCGGACCGGATCACCCTCGAGAGTGATGAGTTTGAGGTGGGCTATTACCAGATATTTGTCGGCCGGAAGCCTTGATCGGCATCTGTTTCATATGAAGAGGCTCTTGCAAAACCTCCAAGGTCGACACGGAGGTCGACCCTCCGGCAAGCGAACAGGTATATTCCGCAAGTTTCTGGAGGGGCGGGCTCCGTCCTGCCCTCATGAACGGGAGGTTTTGCAAGAGCCTGATGAAGATTTGTCTTTCTACACGAACGCCATGCAGACCACAGAAAAATGCGAATCTACAGCTTACAACCAACTTTCAGGTTGGATTTCTTTCTGCTTCATGGTGTCTGTCGTGAATTATCTGGTTCTGGTTAAGCGGTCAATTGCTTCCGCCGCGTCCGGGTGCCCCCCGGCCGCGGCTCGGCGATACCAGCGCACGGCGTTTTGACGGGAGGCGCCCACCCCCCCCAATCAGGTGCGCTGGTCCCGGTGCCCCGATCGCAATCGGCCGTTCTGCAAGGTGCAGCATTGCCAACAACCGTGCCTGCAATTTAGCTCCTTAATCGGAAATTGTTTGAGTAAATGAGTCGGTAATATAGCCTGATGTTTTGCCCATTCCAAGCGTTGTAAGTGTTCAGTGTTCAGGAGTCCTCGGAGCCAGCGCCCCTATT
>PWVE01000181.1 GCA_003562335.1 PVC group bacterium | reverse complement strand
GGACTACGGGCACAGAGGTAAGACAAACTGGCCCAACCATCGGCTGCACCATTACGGTTGACCCGCGGACGGGCCAACCGAAGGTGAGCCGGAACGTTCGAATGCAGATTGGTGGCAGTCATCATCTTTTGGGGTTGCTTGGGGAAGGGCCTTACTTGGTGGAAGTCATAATGGATTGGTGAAAATGGTTGGCCATGCCGGGCGTGGTTGATCTAGAATGGCGGTGTTGGTTTGGCGTGGCTCGTTGAGGCGAGATCGTGGTTCGAATCGGGTCACCCCGACTGACCCTTGGGGATCAGCCGGGGTTCCCACACCACCCGGCATGCGGGTCCGCACCGGGCGGTTCCGACTATTCCGAATGCACATATGGCCCGGCTTGCTGCTGACTTCGGCGAATGGAGAGAACGGACGGGCCCAATCATGCGAGGATAAAGCTGAATCGCAGGCATGAAAGAGGGCATCCGCCATAGAAATGACGAATGCCCTTATTCAATAGTTTTTAGAACGCGATAAAGACTCATGGGACTTAAGTCAAAATATTCGTCCAAGCGCGATTTCTCCCTGATAGCCGGATAGATCGACGCGCACACGGTCTGGCCCTACGTTGAATGAGGTTGTGTCCACCCAGTCATAGCCGCCAGACACCGTCATCGTCCATCCGTCTGCAAGACCCACGCGCAGACCTAACTGGCCGCCCACTCCCCCACACCAGCGTTCCGTACTCCTGCGATCACTCCACTGACCGCCCACACTGCCGTGCCCTGAGTAGAGCGTCTCGCTGCGCCGGACTGTGGCGTCGAGCAGATTCAACGTCACCGATGGTTGCGCCAGCAGCGTCACATTCTCGTGGGCTCGCCATTCTATGCGTGGTCCCACCTGAAAGGTGAACACGCGAGCATCAAACGAAAGATCAACCGCGCTGTACTCCGTCATTACGCGTCGCCCAACACGCTCTGTTGATGCGCTCGCCTCCTCGTCAGTCAGCATGATCGCGCTAGGTGTATCGGCAATCATGGGGCCGACGCCATCGGGATCATCCATGGCATAGGGGGCATCCGGAAACGCCGGATTCCCCAACGTGTCGTACTCATAGCCATAGGTTTGGGATTGATTCAGGGTCTCCCGATAGGTTCGCACGTCGAGCCTGCGGGAAACGGCTGTGTGCTGTCGCACATTGCCGCGCAGCCCCTCCAACCAACCCAGTCTGCCTTGAACACTGCTGGACCAATCCTCCTCCTGCTGCACATAGCGCCCCACCGTCAACATCACTCCGGCGCCCTCCATCGAAGTCCGACTCGACCAGCCCGCCGACTCCTCCAGCAACCGCGTTACGGTACGCGTTGACGACTGCTGAGCGGTCAGCGTTTGCTGAAAACTCAGCGTACCCGCATCCGCGTCGTACTGGCCGGCATTCTGATACCCCCAGAACTGCGTACGCTCGTCCTCACGGGCATGTGGCCATCCGGATGGTCCCACGAAACCGTCATCAAACGTCCGCAATATGGGCGTCGCACCGTCATCGTCCAGCAAACGGCCTACGGCAGACGGGCTCTGGCCCGACCATCGCGTGCCGCCCCAGGCAGGCGCATGTGTTCCTCCGCGCACAGACAACTCCATATCGCCCCGATACACCGGGCCGACTTCGACATACCAAGGCGTTTCCGCCTCCGCAACAGCGGGCGCCAACAAACTGCAGATCAACGCCGTAAAAATGTTCGTTCGGTTTTTCATTACAACACCTCCCTAACTCGGTAAACACGCATGCCTGTGGGTGAATGAGGAATGGTGGGAGGCCCCGTATCTATCCACTGTGTACGATTGGCCCCCGCCCTGACCGTCATCGTCGTCACAGGAATCCATGGCCCGGCAGGGCCATCATCGCTATATTCAATCATGTAGGTTCGGCCAGGGACACTGGAAAACTCGATGACGACACGCCCATCCGCAAGCGGATAAACATCTGATGCGATGGGCGCTCCCAACTGTTCCGGCACTCCCGGATGTTGCGGTAGAATGAATTGGGCTTCAATGGTTGGCGGGTGCTGGTCGGGACGATAGGCGCCAGTGGCCGTGTAGAGCACGCTCAGCGTCTCCGTCGCGCCAGCCGGGAAAGGCGCATCCCAATCGACCATCGGACGTCCGTCCGGAGCTGTGCCGGATTGATTTTCAATCGTAACGCCATCGGCCAGGTCAGAAAATAGCAACCGCACACCAATCGCATCCATACCGGACATGTTATGCACTTCCACAAATTGCTCAAAACGGGGATTCCAGGGCTCGAAAGGCCGGAAATAACTGCTCAGCAAGTCCGGTGGAAGCGTTACGGTGATCCCGAAAACGTGCGTAAGCTGCTCTCCGGTTTCCTGATTCGTCGCCGTCACAGTGATCAAAGACGATCCCATGCTGAAGCTTTCGATCACAAGCTCCCCTTCCGGAGTAATCTCTGCCATCGCCACGCTTGGATCGCTGGACTCGACTGTGTACACCCAGTCGTTGTCCGGGAACCATTGCGAAGGATCCAACCGGCTTTCTGCGTCCATGGACATAGGATAACTGTCGGCTTCCGATGCAAAGTTGATCTCAATCGTACACGCTGCAGTAATGGGATCGGTAGTCCACGTATTGCCGTCCCAACTCCCGCCCACACAATCGCCGCCAACGTCATCCAGGCGCACATAGCCAGCGTCCGGTTGAGCGAAGAACGTAGTAGTTTGCCCGGCTTGAACGGCGCGGGTTGCCGGCGTCACCG
>PWVE01000153.1 GCA_003562335.1 PVC group bacterium | reverse complement strand
TCCTGATCGATGCCGGTCAAGGAACCCTGTATGTGGAGCCGGATAGTGAGTTGCGGAAAACCTATGCCCCGCTGCTTGAACCCATGGACGCGGCGGCCGCGCCGGATACGCCGGTGGCCGCTGCTACTTACAGTGCGGATGGTGCGCGTTTCTTTCTGCGCGCCAATATTAATTTATTAAGTGATGTATCCCGCGCCTTGACGATGCAGGCGGAAGGCGTCGGTTTGTACCGCAGCGAACTGCCTTTCATTGTCCGTGACAACTTCCCGTCGGAGGAGGAACAATACCGCATTTACCGGCGCTTGGTGGAGCAAATGG
Organism: PVC group bacterium; assembly: GCA_003562335.1. Classification (GTDB taxonomy): domain Bacteria; phylum Verrucomicrobiota; class Kiritimatiellia; order SLAD01; family SLAD01; genus SLLF01. Next base: position 2,436 of record PWVE01000153.1, on the reverse strand, counting down.
ACGGGCGCCCGGTTACGTTCCGCACATTGGATATCGGTGGTGACAAAACCCTGTCGTATGCGTCCACCCCAAACGAGGCGAATCCCTTTTTGGGATTGCGCGCCATTCGCTTTTCGTTGCGTAACCGTCGCACATTCGAGCAGCAACTGCGGGCCATGCTACGGGCCGGACATCATGCCGATTTGCGGATTATGTTCCCGCTGATTTCATCGGTGGATGATTACGTAAATGCGTGCGACGTGGTCCGGCATTGTCAGGCCAGCCTGGAATCCGAGGGTATTGAACACAACTCGACTCCCAAACTGGGATTAATGGTGGAATTGCCGTCAGCCGTCGAGCTGATTGAGGAACTGTGCCAGGAAGCCGACTTTATTAGTATCGGGACCAATGACCTCGTCCAGTACCTGCTGGCTGTGGACCGGACAAACGAGAAAATTTCCGACCTGTACGTCCCCTACCATCCGGCCGTCCTACGGGCCTTACACAAAACGATTGAGGCGGCCCTGCGCAACGGCATTGAGGCGTCTATATGTGGTGATGCGGCGTCCGATCCCCGGATGATTGCTTTCCTGGCCGGCTGCGGCATCCGCGCATTTAGCGTCGATGCACAGGAAATTCCGGCCGTGCAAGCCACGATTCAATCCCTACACGTCGAGGAAACGCGCAAACAAACGCTGCGCATACTTCGTTTCAGCCGTATCAGCGAGATCGAGCGCTTTTGGGACGGGCGTAACGCTTAATTATTGTCCTAACAGCTCCGTCACCACGGCGTCATGACGTTTGGCGGCGGCAGTGGCCCATTCATCGATTTGCTGGATACGTTGGTGATAGCCCTCAAAATCCAGGCCGGCCGGTGCCCCCAGATGGGTCTTAGCCGCGACGGCCGCGTCCGGATCCATTGCTTTCAGCTCAGCCAGGTTTTCTTTGACATACTGGTAGGCATCGCGGAACGGCATCCCTTCCCCAACGAGCTCCAATGCACGATCCGTGGCAAACACATCCGGCGTAAACGCTTGGCGCAGGGCGTTTGCGTTCACATTTAAACGGCTGATCAACAAAGCCATAATCCGCAGACTCGCGCGCACCGTTTGCAGGCCGTCCAAAAAGGGTTCCTTCGCCTCCTGTATATCCCGGTTGTAACCCGAGGGAGCCCCTTTCACCATGTCGTAGACCGCCATCGTATTCGCCCACAAGCGCGAGGCCTTGGCACGGATCAGTTCCAGCACATCCGGATTTTTCTTCTGCGGCATGATGCTGCTACCCGTGCAGTATTCCTCCGGTAAATCAAAATAGCCGAATTCCGGCATACTGAAGAGAATCAAATCCTGCGCCAACCGCGACAATGACAGCATCACTTGGCTCAGCGCAGACAGAATAATCGATTCGTTCTTGCCGCGTGCGTTATTGGCGTACAGGACGTTGTGCACGGGTTCCCGGAACCCCAACCAAGTGGCCACCTGCGCCCGGTCTATTGCCAGCGGCACGCCATAACTAGCCGCCGCACCCAGCGGGCATTGATCGTTGCGGTCATACGCGTTTTCCACCAGTGCCGCGTCTTCCAGCAGGGACTCCGCATGGGCCGTGGCCCACAAGCCGACGCTGGACGGCATCGCCGGCTGCATATGGGTACGCCCCACCATCGGCACGGCGGCATGAACTTCGCCGAAACGGACCAATTCACGGGCCAGCCCGACCAATTCCTGCTGCGCCCCGGCCAATTGCGCGCGCGCATGCAAACGAAGATCTACGGCCACCTGGTCGTTACGGCTACGCGCCGTGTGCACCTTTTTACCCACCTCACCCAGCTTGGCGGTTAATCGCCGTTCCACCGCCAGATGCACATCCTGATCAACCAACTCAATGGTAAACTGGCCGGCTCGTGCAGCTTTAATAATTTCGGCCAACTCGTGCAGTATCTGTTCAAGTTCGGCCGGGGTGATCAGCGGAGGTGAAAGCGGCAGGGCCGCCAACATTTTCACATGGGCCGCCGTGCCTATGCAATCGGCCTCGATTAAAGCATGATCCAACTCCACATCGCGTCCCGCCGTGAACGCGAGGACGTCGTCATTGATCGTACCCACCGTAGTCACTTGTGCCCTCTTTTTCATAGGCGGCAGCGTGACATGCCACCGCTCGCGCGTCAAGATCGCTTGAGCCGGTTGCGCTGTAAGAAATTGATGGAGTATGTGCTTCGGGGGAGCGTGTGTGGAGGCTGTTATTGAGTATGAAGGGACTTTGTCATGTCGAGCGTAGCGAAGCGACGTCGAGACATCTCCGTCTTCGCCAGTCAGCGACAATTATTTAGGCACTTGCCGAGATATTAGAATCGCGCCAGCCACCATCACATTGGGAACGGATTAAGAGGCGACACGGCTTGGCGGTAAACGAGATTTTTCGACTACGCTTCCGCCTTCGCCGAAGACGGCTACGGCGGAC
>PWVE01000137.1 GCA_003562335.1 PVC group bacterium | reverse complement strand
GAGCGGCGGGCGACGGCCGATGCATGGGCACGATCCGATCGCTGGCGCCTGGATGTAGTGGGGCAAGCCGGACCTTATTTGTCACAAGCCTTCGACGATGGCGTGGAAGCGGAATACTACGGCGGACTGCGCGTGGTTTGGCAGCCTGACTTGGCAGGGGTGAATCGGCGCCGGGCCTTAGCGGAAATGCGCCGGGCCGAGGCCCTGGAACAGGAGGCCTCCGCGTTGCACGCCGGTCTGGACAGGCGTATGGCCGAAATAGCGGTCATGTTAAGGGCTTTCCCCGCGCAACAGTCCGCTTGGGAGGATGCGCTCGCCTCGACCATCAACGCCGAGCGCGTGGCGCGCCTGCGTTGGGAGGAAGGGGTGGGTTCCTGGCAGGACTGGCTCGACGAACATGAACGTTTATTGGATGTCCGCTTGCGCGAACTAAGCTGGCGGGAAGCGATGGCCCTGTTATGGGTAGACTATGCGGAGGCCTTGGCCCGGCTGGATGAGCTGCCGTCGTGGATTGGTCAGGAGTGAGGGAAATGAATATGCGTAAATCTCAACAGGTTAAGGTGCCGGGCATATGGGGACTGATCGGCATGTGCTTGGTAACCGCTTGCAGTCGGGACGCCGGTCAGGAGGAAACAGCATCATCCCCTCCCCCAGTTGATGTGGTGGAAGTCGAAACCACGACCCTGACCACGGAACGGAGCTGGTCAGACGCATTGCGCCCTTTACGCCGCCTGCCCCTCATCGCCCCGACCTCGGGAATGATTGCGGACCTGAACGTGACGGAAGGCCGCATGGTAACAAAAGGGGACGCGCTGGTACGCGTGGATGATCCGGAATTGATCGCGCGCCAAACGGTATTACGTGAGCGCGAAAAATTGGTAACGGCTGATTGGGGGCGCTGGCAACGATTGGCCGACGCCGATGCCGCCGGACCAGGCGAGGTTGAGGCCGCCCACCTGCGCGTGCTGGAAGTGCGCGAAGCACTGGCCGAAGTTGATGCGCGCCTGGCGCGGGCCGCGCTGCACGCGCCGGTGGCTGGGCGGGTGGTTGGGCTGACGGTCAGTGCAGACGCAGCGGTGGATGCCGGCGACCTATTGATGCACCTCGAAGAAACGGCCTCGATGGGACTCCGGCTACGCGTGCCCGCTGTTGAAGCTCCGTACTTTAGCGATCTGGATAAGCTCTCGTTGCGGGGAACAAGTGATAACGGCTGGCCGATTGCCCGGGTTGTGGTGGCAGAGGACCCCGTGGAAGCGGGCTATCTTCAAGTTGAGGTCTGGATCGATTCCGGTGAATGGTGGTCGGCAGAAGAGGTCGAGCTGCTTTATACGGCTGAGCGTGAAACTGTGTTGGTGCCTTGGACGGCCGTGGCTCGGGACGATGACCAGCATTGGGTGGCCGTGGTCAACGGAACACCGCCCACGATTGAGCGGCGACAGGTCGTGATGGGCTCCGGTCAAGCCACCGGCGTGGAGGTGCGCACGGGGTTGCAGGCTGGCGAGCTCGTTTTGCGCTTTGAGCCACGGGCACATCCGGAAGGCCGCGAAGTATCCTTGGAGCGGAGCCGCTGACGTCATGCGCGATAAGTTGACCCACCTTCTTAGAGCGGCCGCTGACTATCGGCTGGCCGTAGGTACGGTGGCGGTCCTGGTAATCCTACTGGCCGGGATTAACCTGGCACGCATGCCCCTGCAATTATTGCCCCAGGTGCATTATCCCCAAATTCGTGTCATCGGCGATCTGCCCGGCCAAACCTCGTCCGTGATCGAGGAGAGCATTAATGAGCCCTTGGAAGTGGCGCTCGCCGGTACACCCGGATTGCGCCGTATGGAAAGCCGGTCGGGCGATGGCCGGTCCTACGTCGACCTTTTCTTCGAGCCCGGCTACGACATGGATCGCGCGTTGCGCGATGTAAATCAAGGCGTGCAACGCGCACGTTCATCCATGCCGGCCGGTTTTCCCGAGCCACGGGTCTTTGAAGTGGCCACTTCCGAGGAACCGGTCATGCAGTTCGCCTTCGGCTCCAGTCGGCACTCCCCCGCCGAGCTTCGCCAATTGCTGCGTTCCACGCTGCTCCCCCGACTGCGCGCCATCGATGGCGTCGATATGATTTTCATCGGTCGTGAGGAGGTGCCGGAGCTGGTGGTGGACGTGGATCCCGTTGCGCAGCGGTCATTCAATATCCCGCTTAGTGAGGTCGAACGCGTCCTGCTTGAAGCCACCGCGCCGCCCGCCGCCGGGCAACTGCTCACCACCGGCTTTGACGGCGTCGGCGTGCTGGGCGAAGCCGTGTGGGATGCGGACCGGCTCATGGAACGCACCGTACTCCCGCGCGGACAAACAGTGGTCAGCGTGCCGCTCGGCTCTCTGGCACAAGCCTACCGGGCACCCTCGGCCGCCCGTTTGCATACCCGTCTGAATGGGGAATCCGCCGTGTTGGTGACCGTTCATCGCTCCCCGCGCGCGCAATCCCTGCGCATGGCGGAATCGGTCCGAGCGGCGGTTGACACCGTCATGACCAGTCGCGCCTTCGAACAGGTCGAGGCCACCCTGCTATTTGATGATTCCGTCGTGACGGCGGGTGCCGTACGCAGCGTATTGGTGGCCGCCATTATTGGTTCGGCGCTAGCCATGGGGCTGGTGTTCTTCGCCTTGCGTCAGGGACGCAAAGTGCTCTTGGTCGGTTTTGTCATCGTGACCAGCTTGGCCTGCGCCACGCTGGCGCTGTCGGCATCGGGCATGACGCTCAATTTGCTGACGCTGGCGGGCTTGCTACTATCGGTTGGGTTGGGGCTGGATTATGCCATCATCTACTTTGACCGCATGGCACAGATCAAGGGATCGGTGGCGGGCCGTGAGGCCCAAGCCATGGTCGACGTCGCAGGCCCGTTGTTAGGCGCCCTGCTAACGACCGTCGCCGCCATCGCCCCGTTCCTGCTGGTGGAAGGCTTGGTGGCGCAACTCTTTCACCCGCTCATCTTGACCGTCATGTATAGCTCGGTGTTCGCCTATCTGTCGGCCCTCATCCTGTTGCCGGCCTTCGCTGATTGGGGGGGCACCACAACCAGCGCAGATGAAAACCCGCGTGCCTGGAGCGGCCGCGCGTGGCGCACAACGCAGCGGGCGTGGATTGCGTGGCCGGTCTCGGCCCTGCTGCTGATCGGGATGTGGGGGATCGGACGCACCCTTCCCTTTGAGGTATTGCCGACGGTCGACGACGGTTTCGTGGATGTCCGGATCGTGCATCCGGCCGGCATATCCTTTGACGCGATGGACGAACTGGCAGGCCGCGCCGAACGCGCCCTGATGGACGTCAGCGGCACAGACGGCGTGTTTGCCACGGTGGGCGGTTATTTTCGTGAGGGGCTACCCTCCTTTCGTCCGGGAACCGCCAACTTCATGGTGCGGGTCAAGACGCAGGGCGGGCGGCGACCTTCTGCTGACTGGGCCGAAGATGCGCGACGCGCTTTGCAGGATCTGGATGTACCGGTGCTGAGTGCGCGGTTTAATCTGCCGCGTATCCGGGGGGTACGGACGCAACTATCCGAGTCGGACCTGCAAGTGGTGCTGACGCGCGCGGACGGTGATCTCATTGCGCTGAGCGATGCGGAAGTGGTGGTGGAAGAAGCGTTACGCGCCGTGCCGGGTATTGCCAGTGCCGAACGAATGCGCGGCGGAGTGAGTCCGCGCTGGCGGGGGGAACCGCACTATCCGGCACTAACCCACTACGGGGTGGCGGTAGCTGACCTGAACCAGACGGTAAACTATGCCATGGAAGGAGTCGTGTTGCGCGAACGAATGGAACGTGGCGATCCTTTGCGTTTACGCGTTCGCTTTGACCGGCGCGCAGGTGGTGGACCGCAGCATCTCGAACGCGTGCGGCTGCCCGCTAAAGCGGGCTGGGTCCATTTGGCGGACGTCGCCGGGTTCCAGTTAGTCGAAGAGCCCACCCATATCGAGCGGCGCGAGAACCAACGGGTAGTCCGTGTTGGCGCACAGTTCGATCCGGCTGGTCCCGGCGCTGGCGCGGTTGCGGATGCGGTCGAACAAACACTGGCCGGACTCGATCTACCGGACGACGTAAACTGGTGGCTGGAAGGTGAGATTGAGGCACTGGAGGAGACCCGCCAGACGTTCGCGATAGCCTTGGTTCTGGCCTTGCTGATTGTCTTTATGATTTTGGTCATACAATACGGATCGCTGCGCTGGGCCATAGCGGGCTGGTTAACGATCCCGTTATGTGGTTTCGGGGCGCTGGCGTTATTGCGCCTCATGGGTCAATCGCTGGACGCTATGGTGTTGGCTGGCCTGTTGATCTCGGTAGGAATTGTCGCCAACAGCATGATTCTGGTGCTGTCGGAGGTCGGTTGGCGCCGGGCGCATCACGCGGCTGAACCCCTGCCACTGAGCCTGGCCTATGCCAGCCGCGCCCGCTTACGGCCCGTACTCTTGACTGTGACCAGCACCACCCTCGGGATGAGCCCCTTGCTGCTGGGCGGCAGCGAAGTGTTCGGCCTGTTGCAACCACTCGCGATTGCACTAACCGGTTCGCTATTGATATCAGTGCCCATAGCCTGCGTGCTCTTGCCCGGCATCCTCCACAGCCTTACCCGCCAAGGCCGTTTGCGGTATATCGGATCAGTTGTTCTTTGTGGCCTGTTCCTGCAACCGACGGCTCTCCTTGCCAAAGGCAATATCTCCCGCATAGCAATACGCAACGGGCAATTTGTCTCGCTGCAGACCGGTGAACTATTCACCCCGAAAGGATTCAATTATATCCGTTTGCGGGATACGAAACCCGGCATGATTGCGCATTCGACCTTTGATCCGGGATTCTACGATTCCGCGCAGGTGGAGTCCATGTTGGCCGATCTCGCGTCGCATGGGTTCAACACCGTGCGCGTGTTTCTCGATCCGGTTTCCACAATCGGCAGCCTATTCGAGTGCAGGGAAGCGACCCGGCTTTCTTCGGGCTACATGAATAACGTATACGATTTCCTCCAGCGAGCCGGCAATCATCGCATCTATGTCATACTCTCGTTCAGCATGTGGGGTCCCAACAGCACCTGGTTGCACCGTGGCCCGGCAACGGTCCCCATGGTAACGGGCCCCAATAATCTCTACTTCTGTCCCGGTGCGGCGGAAACACGGGCGGCATTGCTGGCGGAAGTCGTAAAAGCGATCAAAGCGTACGACCCTAAACTCCTGCCTGTCGTGCTGGCCTACGAACCCCAGAACGAGCTGTGCTATTTTACGGATGCGGAACCGCTCTCCTTGCAAGAAGGCCAATTTCCCTATAACGGTAAAACGTATGATCTCTCCTCCGATCAACAGGTACAGCGTTTAATGGATGATGTTTCAATCCACTGGTCTAATACGAGCGTTGCGGCGGTAAAAGCCGTCGATCCCCAGGCGCTCATCAGCATAAATGTGTTCACCTACAAAGCCGTCGGTAGAAAAGGGCCGGATGATATCCGGACGGATACCACGACCGGCAACCGCGTTCCCGCGCGACCGCTTGCACTGGCCCATTCGCGTATCAGCTATCTGGATATACATCTCTATCCGCACGGTCCGGACAGCGTGCGGCAGGATCTCAAGAGCATCGAGTTTGAGGCCGTGCGTGCAGTCTGTCAACGGACCGGCAAGCCGTTACTAATGGGTGAGTTCGGGGCCTTCAAGCACGATTACCCTTCGATTACGGACGCGGTTGATGCCGTAATCCGGCTCGTGTCGCAAGCTCGGGAAGCGGGCTTTGCCGGCTATCTGTACTGGACCTACGACTGCGACGAGCAGCGGTACATATGGAATGCGAAGGAAAAAGACGCAGCGATCCTAAAGGCGCTGTCAGAGCTGTAAGAGCTTGCCTCTCTCCAGTACCCGTGTTAGCTTGCCGATGTTATGAAAAAGACTGTACGCCATGGATTCTGCTGGGTGTGGTGTGGTCTCGTGGCACTATCAACTGGGCTTAGTTGCGCGGGAGAACAGGAAGCCTTGGAGGTTATGCTGCTCAAAATGTTTGCCTGCAAACGGTCGCATTGAACTTGGGCAGCGTGGTCGTAGGCGCCTTTCACGATGACGCCGTGAGTGAACTACTCAACCTACCGGACGGCGAGCGGCCACTCTATATTCACCCCGTCGGCCATCCGGACGAATAAGGCTATCGAATTTAAAGTGATATGAAGTTGACCATAAGTGGTTTTTGTGGGATAGTCCCACCATGGTTGCTAAAACAGATGCTAAAAAAAGAGTGGTTCTGCCCGGGGCCCAGCCAGGCGATATCTTTGATATACAGGAATGTGGTGGCGGGCGGTTCTTGCTGGTTAAATTAGAACGTCCGATTCCACCAAAGCGCATATCTCGCGCACAGTGCCGCCAGGCAATGGCAGCACGCCCGCTGCGTCCACGCATGACATGGGAAGCGTTGCGATCGATGACGAGGGAATGGTGATATTGCTGGATACTAATGTACTGATCTATGCATCCGACCCGGAGTCACCATTTTACGCTTGGGCCTGCGATACCATTTCCGCTGCGGTAGCTGATGATGGCGCGGGGATTAACACCGTTGCCTTGGCTGAATTGTGCGTCGGGGATGCAGATCCCGAAAGTGTTGCGGATCGCGTCCGAAGTTGGGGAATTGATATTTTGGATGTGCCAGCGGCGGTTGCGCCCCCCTGTGCGAAAGCCTATGCAAAATACCGAAAGCGGCGGGCCGCACAATCAGGAACAAATGTGCCGGCCACTCCACTGCCGGACTTCTTGATCGGCGCTCATGCACTCATAATGGGCTGGGCGATCGCAACAGCGGATGACGGGCGTTTCAAGTCTTGGTTTCCGACTGTTCCGCTGCTGAAGCCCTGACGGGTGCTGTGCCTTCACCCGCCAATGCGGCGTAGAGACGGTCCAGCAGGGTGTCCAGCTTTTGGGCTATGTCTTCGGCCAACACCCTGAGGACAAGGTAACCGTGCTTTTGCAAGAGGTAATCCTTGTGACGGTCGCGGCGGTAGGCTTCGACATCGCCTAAATGCTGGTGCCCATCCAGCTCCAACACAACCTTTTCCTGCTCGAAGAGAAAGTCTACCTCCATCACGCCACGCTCGTTGAAAGGTATGGGCAAGTTTGCATTGAGCTCGGCCCTGCCCTTGGTCCGCTCCAGCGATTCCAAGCGCCGGTACAGAAACGCTTCCGATGCACTGCGGGCACGGTGAATGCCCTGCGCATCCGGCGCGGGTGGTTGCGCCGCATGCACGAAAAGGTTGGCCAGGGGCACATCTACCCCGTCGTGGATCAAGCGCTGGATGCTGGCGGCGTATTCCTTCTTCCATTGCGGATCGACGGGGAGAGGGACTTCCGGCGGCCAACCCGGAACGGCATGCGCGGGCAGCAGAATGCGGTATCCGATGGATTCGTACCCCTGGCAGCGCCGGTCGAACATGCGGGCCAAAAGCGGGATATTCAAGTCGGCATAATCATAGATACGGACCTCGCGCTTGTCGGCGTGCCAGCGATGGAGCCGCCCCGCATACTGAGCCACAGTACCGCGCCACGAGATCGGTAGCGTCAGGAACAGGGTGTCCAATAGCGGATAATCGAATCCCTCGCCAATATAGCGACCCGTGGCGAGCACGATGCGCGGCGCAGTGGACGCTCCCTCTTTAAGCCGATCCATTACCTGCTTTATGGCTTTCCGGCCCATGCCGCCTTTCAAAATCAGCACGTCCGCCGACAGGGTGCCGAGTTGATCCGCGAGTAGTTGCAGGTGCGCGGTGCGCTCGGTCAGCACCAAGGGGTGACGGTTCTCGGCCAGTACCGCTCGCACATCGGCTACAATGGATGCATTGCGCGCCGCGTCGTGAATAAGCGCTTCGATTATCTGGTGAAAGTTAATTCGCGCGTCGTCTTGCGGGCAATCCGGTTCCCGCGTGCCTGTTGGACGAACCCAAACCGAATGCGAAAACGGGCTCTCTTTGGTGCGCTGTTTGGCTGTGACACGATAACGAACGGGTCCGCACTGCATGGTGATGATCGGATGGTGCCCGTCCTTGCGGATCAGCGTGGCACTCAAGCCGGTAATATACTTGGCTTTGGCACGACGCATGATCTGCTCGGTGCTGAACGCGGGTATGTGGTGGCATTCGTCCACTATGACATGACCGTAATCGGCGATCAGGTCGGCCACCACTCCTTTGCGGATCATGCTCTGAATCAGCGCGACATCAATTTCACCGGTCGCTTTACGCCGTCCACCTCCGATCCGGCCGATGGTTTTCGGATCGCGATCCAGAAAGTCTGCCAGCCGCTCGATCCATTGGTCCATCAACTGCTGCCGGTGAACGAGGATCAGCGTATTAACACCGCGTTGGGCCAGCAACCATATCCCGAGGACGGTTTTCCCGAAGGCCGTTGTTGCCGCCAGTACACCGGTATCATGGGCCAGTAGCGCCTGTGCCGCCGCCTGCTGGTCTGTCCGTAACCGGCCGTGAAAGGAAACATCGAGAGGATGTCCGGCCTGTCGCTCGTCCTTAACCCGGTATCGTGTCCCGGTGGTTTTGAAGAGGGCGCGCACCTCTTCCAGACACCCCCGGGGCAGTCCGATGTGATCGGGATAATCTTCCGCGCACGCAATAATGCGCGGAATACGGAAGGTTGGCAGGCGCATGGCTTGCGCTTTATAGAATTCGGGATTCTGAAAGGCGGCACACCGGAGCAGTTGATTCCGCAAGGCGGGGGCGCAGGTGGTCTTCGGAACATACAATTGGTCACTTAGCACCAAAGTTAATGATACTGAAAAGTCGCTGGCTGGTGCTTTTCGTTGTAACTGGCGCGAGGGGGGTAACATCCAAGGGATATACTCATCTTCATCGGTATCCGGCACGGCGCGCACGGCGAGTATGCGGCCCGCCATGCGGGCACGCTGGGTCATTTGCTCAACCCGCCAGCGATCTATTTTTTCGATACGCGCGAGAAAGGCCCACTGGTCCTCATAGGGTTGCCAGGTGGCAGGATTCACGAACACGGAGCCATTACGCCGTCGGGCCTCCCGCTGCAACGGCAGTGCAATCAGATTTCCAAACCCACCTTTCGGCAGTGTGTCTTGATTAGGAAAAAGACGATCGTACGAGTCGAATCCAAGATCAGGCTGGCGCTCCATGGTTTCGGTCAGAATCATTGAACCGAGCTGACGCGCAAGGATGGCCGGTACCGCGTGATCAAAGAATAACCAGATGTGCGCCCCGTTGCCCGATCTGGAGATTTCGACTACGGCCGGAATCTGCATGTCCCGACAGGTGGCATCCACGGCGCGGACGTCCTCACGCCAGTGTTCCTTGTCGAAGTCGATGGCGAGGATAAAGCAGGTCTCGTCCAGCAGCAAGGGGTACAGGCCCATGACAAAAGCCTTACCGGTCGCATCGCGACCCTCCAAATGGGCTCGGACCACGTCATCGGTGATGGGCAGATAGCTGCAGTTCGTGCATTTAGCCCGGGGCGATTCCGCCTTCGCGCAGTACCCGCGAACCCATTCGTGCGCGCAAGCAGGCCGGTACCCGGAACGCCCGGTTTTGATACTCTCAAAGCGGCGGGCATAGACATCCTCACGCCCGCAGAAGAGGGATCGAAACAACCGAATCTTATCCGACGGGGAAGATGCGCTGGTCACCTGAACACAAGCGGACATTGTCAATTGTTACACCCGTTCCATCACAGCCGCCAGTCCGGATTTGCGTTTGCACCAGGTCCATTACCAAAACATGGGGGATCACCCCTTCTGATGGTTTCAAAGTGCCAGCTTAAGTCAGACCCCCATGTGACTTCTGATCGCTTGGCCACACAGCGTTTTGATAAAGAGGCTATCGGCCACCTGGTCGGCCTTTAACGGCATCGCAAAAATGGCTGCGCGCAATTGCCGGGCCAAGGTTGAATCCCCCTGATCATTGGCCTCGACCTCCCACTCGATAAGACTGTCACGCAACGCGTCCAGCCGCTCTTGGTTGAAAAATTGCTCGGCCATTTCCTGTGCGACGTCAAAAAAGATCGACATCATAAGCGACTGGTTTTCGGGCGTGTCCCGCGCCCGGTCATTTTCCAATTCGAAAGAATCCAGTTGCTCCATCAGACGCTGGTTCAGCAGTTCCAGCCAGGGAAATGTCGCCTCTTCATCGGGCATCAAACGTTCAAAACCAGGGTGCTTCAACAAATTGGCGGCGTCATCGTTCAGCTGGTCTGTTTGCTGCGTGGCGAGTTTAGTCCATTCGTAATCTTGCGCCAATAATTCCTCCGTACATTTTTCGAAATCGGGATGTGATTGCAACTTCTCCATAATCTTTACAGCTTCGGCAGGGCTTGCGTTGCGGATGGTCTCTGGATCAACCCCCAATGACCTTAACAGGGTGTCATAGCGCTGAGCCTGCGCATCTTCCCATTGGTTGAGCGCCAGGAAAATAAGGCAAACGAGAAAGACACCGGGTTGCTCCGGCTGCGGCTCGGCCAATTGATCCGCGCACTCGAGTACTAGCCAAAGATATTTGAAATTAATTGGTGGCAATAGGTGTTTGTGAATGTCTCGACGTTCTGGGTGGTACAAGTGTTCAGTGTTCAGTGTTCAGGAGGCCACCGCCTCTCCGACTCGGG